>CAKPSO010000021.1 GCA_934183185.1 uncultured Bacilli bacterium
TTCTAACTTCACTACGAAGTTCATCTGTTAATTCTAGAACTTCATATTCCATCTTAGCTTCTCCAATTTCAGCTATAATTTCTTCTTGGAAAGCTACTAATTCTTTAATTGCTTCATGTCCAAACATTAATGCTTTTAACATTAAATCTTCAGATACCTGTTTAGCACCAGCTTCTACCATATTAATAGCATATTTAGTACCAGCTACTGTTAAATCAAGTTCTGATCTTTCTAATTCATCTGGGGTTGGATTAATAATAAATTCATTATCTACATACCCAACTTTCACACCAGCTATTGGTCCATCAAATGGAATCTTACTAATACAAGTTGATAAACTAGAACCAAACATAGCAGTTAATTCTGGTGAATAATCAGGATCAACAGATAATACTGTATTAACTATCTGTACTTCATTTTTAAAGTCTTCTGGAAACATTGGTCGCATAGGTCTATCAATCATACGAGCAGCAAGTGTTCCTTTTTCGGTAGGACGCCCTTCTCTTTTAATAAATCCTCCTGGAATTTTTCCAACTGCATATAATTTTTCATTATATAAAACCATTAATGGAAAAAAATCTGATAGTATGTTAGCTGTTTTACTAACAACGGCAGTAGATAAAATAACTGTATCTCCATATCTAACTAATACAGCTCCATCAGCTTGTTTAGCAACCTCGCCATGTTCTACTACTAATTTTTTTCCTCTAAAATCAAATTCAAATATTTTTTTCATATATTACTCCCTTCATTATACCTTTATTTTCTTCATCTAATCTAGATTATATAATTTAATAATATTATCTCTAAATTTACTTTCTTGTTTTATATACCTTAATGTAAACTTTTGACTATTCATATTAGTATTTCTTTCTGCTAAAAATAATATTATTAAAAAAACAAAGACACTAAAAAATAGTGCCTTATTTTATATATTATTTTCTTAAACCTAATTGTTTAATAACTTCGCGATATCTTTGAACATCTTTCTTTGCTAAGTAATTAAGCATACTTCTTCTTTGACCAACTTTCTTTAAAAGTCCACGATGAGAATGATGGTCATGTTTATGTTCTTTTAAATGTTCAGTTAAAGCATTGATTTCTTCTGTTAAGATAGCTATTTGAACTTCGCAAGAACCGGTATCCTTTTCACTTCTAGCAAACTTTTTAACGATTTCTTGTTTCTTTTCTGTTGATAAAGCCATTTCAATTCCTCCTTAATTATATTTGCCTTTGCCAAGCCATGGTCGGAATTAAACCAATGTCCTAGGAAAGGTACATGTATAATATACTAGATATCAATTTAAAAAGCAAGCACTTTTAATTAAATTATCTTAGTTTTTGTTACAGCTACTGCATCAAATGACTATCAATCTTATTTATTAAATAATGCCATATGCCTTAGTATCGGTATTTTTCATATATATTAAAAAGAATAAGTTATTTGCTTACTCTTTCTACATCAAATTTAACATTTATACCATTAAGATTTGCCTCTTCAGTAGTTAAATCTTTCTTTACTATTTCAAGAGCTAGTGTTTCTTTCTTAATAGTATCTATATAGTTTTTAATAGCATTTTCAAACTCTTTATTATCTGAATAGTAAATCGTTATTCTATCAGTTATTTCAAAATCTTTAGCTTTTCTCAAATTTTGAACTTTGCTAATAAATTCTCTTACTATACCTTCATTTATTAACTCGTCAGTTAAGGTAGTATTCAATACAATGAAGTTATTACCTTCATGGCTAGCATTGAATCCTTCCTTAGAAGATACTCTTATTTCTACCATTTCAGGAGTGATTTCTACTTCTTCATTGTCTACTTCCATTTTTATAGTACCATTATCTTCTAAAATACTAATATCTTCATCACTAAGAGCAGTAAGTTTTTCTTGGAATTCTTTCATGTGAGAGCCAAACATCTTACCACATATTTTGAAGTTTGGTTTTACTTCAAAATTCATGTATAGAGATAAGTCAGAAGCAAAGTTTACTTCTTTTACATTTAATTCTTCTTTTATTAGATCTACTAAATCAGAAATAGTATTTTCATTCTTACCATCTAGTATTACTTCACTAATTGGTTGTCTTACTTTTATTTTTGCTTCTTCTCTAGCATTTCTACCTAATGAAATTAAATCTCTTACTAAGTCCATTCTACGTTCAATTTTTTCATTAATTTTAGCATCGTCACAAACTGGATAGCTAGCTAAATGAACACTTTCTTCACCGGTTAAATCTGTATAAATTTCATCTGATACAAATGGAACTATGGGAGCTATTAATCTGCAGATTCCTTCTAGTACTTGATAAGTAGTTTTATAAACAGCTTTTTTACTTATATCAAGATCACTACCCCAGAATCTTCTACGATTACGTCTTATATACCAATTAGATAATTCTTCATTAACAAAATTATTTACTAATCTGACTGCTTTATTTAAATCATATTCATCCATAGCATTAGTCATATATTTTACTAATTTATTGTATTTAGAAAGTAACCATTTATCTATTTCTTCTAGTTCTTCATAGTCTACTTCAAATTCTCTTGGATCAACTTTATCAGTATTAGCATACATTTCAAAGAAAGTATATGTATTTTTTAGAGTGTTGAAGAATTTAGATTGAACTTCTTTTATACCATCCTCATCAAATTTTAATGGGGTCCATACTGGAGATGCATATAGCATATAGAATCTGGTAGCATCTGCTCCATATTTTTCTAAAACAGTAAATGGTTCTACCGCATTACCTTTAGATTTATGCATTTTCTGACCAAATTTATCTAGTAATAAGTCATTTACTAAAACGTTCTTATATGGACTACAACCCTTAACAAAAGTAGAAATTACTAGTAATGAATAGAACCAACCACGTGTTTGATCAATTCCTTCACTAATAAAATCAGCTGGGAATTGTTTTTCAAATAAGTCCTTATTTTCAAATGGATAATGGTATTGAGCAAATGGCATAGAACCAGAATCAAACCAACAATCCATTACTTCTTTAACACGAGTCATTTCTTTTCCACATTCTGGACATTTTATATGAATATCATCAACATATGGTCTATGTAGTTCAATAGATTCATCTATATTTTCAATAGCTTTTTCTACTAGTTCTTTACGAGAACCTATCATTTCATCATGTCCACAACTACATCTCCATAGTGGGATTGGTGTACCCCAATATCTATTTCTAGAGATAGCCCAGTCATTCATATTTTCAAGCCAGTTGCCAAAACGTTTTTCTCCAACATATTCTGGATACCAATTAACGGTATTATTTGCTTCAATAATTTTATCCTTAAAAGCAGTTGTTTTGATGTATAAACTTGGTTTTGAGTAATAAACAAGCGGTGTTTTACATCTCCAGCAATGTGGGTAATTATGTTCCATTTTTTGTTTTTTAAATAATTTATCTTGGCTAGCTAAATATTTTATAATTTCAATTTCAAGTTCTGGATCAACTACTAGTCTTCCCTTCCATGGTCCTTCAGTGTAACATCCATTTTCGTCAACTGGATTTAACATTGGTAAATCATATTTTAATCCTACTTCGTAGTCATCTTGTCCAAAGGCTGGAGCTATGTGAACAATACCAGTTCCATCTTCCATAGTTACATATGAAGCGCATGTTACGTAAAAGGCTTTTTTATTAACAGATAGGAATGGTAAGAACTGCTCATATTCACGATATTCTAAATCTTTTCCTAAATATTCTTCTACTACTTCAAAGTCATCACCTAATACTTTGTGTGCAAGCTTTTCAGCTACTATAAAGTTGTAGCCTTTAGATAAACATTTAACATACTTTTCATCTGGATTAACACAGGCTGCAACGTTTGACATTAAAGTCCATGGTGTAGTTGTCCAAATTAATAAGTAAGTGTTTTCTTCATCTTTTAATTTAAATGGAACAGTTACTGTGTTAACACTAATTTCTTTATATCCTTGAGCTACTTCATGACTAGCAAGTCCTGTTCCACATCTAGGACAGTATGGTAAAATTTTAAGTCCGTCATAGATTAATCCTTCATCAAAGAATTTTTTTAATATCCACCATTCAGTTTCTATATAATTATTGTCATAAGTTACGTATGGATGTTTTAAGTCGATGAACTGTCCCATTTTATTAGTGAAGTCTTTGAATGAAGCTTCATTTTTCCAAACTGATTCACGGCATTTTTCATTAAATTCTTTAATTCCATATTTCTCAATATCAGTTTTACCACTGAAACCTAATTCTTTTTCTACTTGTACTTCTACTGGAAGTCCATGAGTATCCCAACCTACTTTACGAAGTACCTTGTAACCTTGCATAGTTTTATATTTACAGAAAGTATCTTTTAAAAGTTTAGCTAACATATGATGAATTCCAGGCATACCATTAGCTGTTGCTGGTCCATCATAGAAAACAAAATAATCTTTTCCTTTTTCAATAGATTTATTTAATAAGTCTTCCTCTAAAAACTTATCCATTAATTTTTTTTCAACAACACTATTTTTTTCTTTACTTAATTCTTTAAACATAATTTACACCCTTTCTCTTATTATTTTACGAATTTGTTTAACATTATCTTCTCCATAGATATGAGAGTAACTTTCTATCATATTTTTAGATTCATTTTTACTAAACCTAAAATAAATATCATTGTCTTGATAAATATGCCTATCATCAAATGCTATTAAATAATCGCCTTTCATATTTCTAATAGCAGATTGCATTTGTTCATAATTAATATCAAATTCTAATTTTCTACTAACATTACTTAACTCTTTATACCAATTATATATATGATACTTATAATCACTATAATAGGATAATACTGGTACCATAATATAACAGATACCATTAACATCAAGATTCTCTATACCATCTAAGTAAGAATTAAAATTCGAAAGACTCTCTGATTTCAAAACGCCATGACTATCTCTATGATAAATACCATCTATTCTACCATCTTCAAAATTATATTTTTTCATTAAAATTTCTAAAGCCTCATGGGTAAGTTCTTGATGTTCTCTAATATACTTTACAAACATAGCTTCCCTATACTTAATAGCTTCATCATTCTTATGTTTTTTTAGATACTCTCTAATATCTTGTTCAGTAATTTCAAATTTTATATTTTCCATAAACCCTCCATAAAAAAAACGACTATTCTTCCATAAGGACGAATAATCGCGGTACCACCTTAATTGATAATTATAATAATTATCCACTTGAATCTGTAACGTAGATATACGACTTTATCTTATCCATAAAGCACAATCTTGAAAGTGATCTAAATAATATTTAATATATTCCTATTTCACCAAATTAAGGAACTCTCTAAATACTTCCTATTATTCCGTCTTTCGCACTTGCTTTGACATAAGTTAATATAACACATTAGATGGGAAAATGTCAAAATAATTTTTATCAAAAATTAAAGGATACTTACTTCCTAAGTATCCTTATACTAAAACCTTATAAAATAAGGTTATCATCAAACTGGTGGGCCTGAATGGACTTGAACCATCGACCTCACGCTTATCAGGCGTGCGCTCTAACCACCTGAGCTACAAGCCCAGTTTCATGTCAACTGTTTTCATTTTACACTAAAGTTTATTCTTATGCAAGAGATTTCTTGATAATTTTTTCTTTTTTTCAATGAGAACAGTTAAATTATATAATATAAACTTATACCTAGTCAACCAAAAATATCATTTTTATTAAAATTATGTATAGAAAAAGTATTCCTTAAAATTTATAGGAATACTTTTTAATCAATATTATTTAGTAATTTCAGTTAAATAATTTAGGACATTTTCCTTACCTTCTACACGTTCAGTAACTTTATGATTAGATATTTTCAAGATAGTAGGATTAGAAACCTTCACATCTTCAATATTAGATGGATATTCATTATACTCTTCTCCATCTTCTTTAATGAAGCCCTTACTAAATCCCTTTTCTAAATCTACTAAATAGAAGCCTAGGCTATTATCTTTATTTGTATAAATATCTTTAAATGTTAAATAACTAGAAGCTATATTATCAGTAAAATTAAAGTATAAAACATAATAATCATCTGAACTCATACTAAGTGCTTGACCTGCTAAGATTTCTTCATATTGAATCTCTGCTGGTGTTTCTTTCTTTTTATCTTTACCAAATTTTATATCTCCAGTAATAAGCCCTGCTATAAAGTAAGTAAGTCCAAGTACTATTAATACTCCAACTAATATTTTTACTACTTTGCTAACCTCTAGATCTGTAGAAGTATTTAGTTTGAAATTATTTTTCTTTTTGCTCATAAATCATCACCACGTGTTTATTATAACATGCAGTCAAAAAAAAAGAAACTATTTTATTCTTAAGAATAAACATAATTTCCTTTAAAAATTAAACTATTTAGCATTTGGTACTACGTTAATGCTTCTAGCAATGTCTACAAGCTCATCTTGGCTCATTACATCTGAGACTATATAATAATCTATACCATTACTATTCCATGTTATGGAACTATCTGTTAAGGCTCCTACAGTATCAATTAATAGATATGGTTCTCCATAAGTAGGAATGATTGAAAATTCCTGTTCTATGCTGGCAGTTTCTTCTACTAGTAGGAATGGTTTTTCTCCTTCAAATGTCATTATTATTCGTTCACCATCAGATTTTTTTACTTTTTCTTCTGATGCTAATTTAGTACCTGTTGGGATATATAACGGATATATTGTATCTTCTAATACTCCTGTTTCAGTAGTAGATTGGCACTCACCTGATGTACATGTGGTGTTGGCACTAGGACTTGGTGATGGAGTCTGTGATGGTGTTGGAGTTGGTGATGATGTTGGGGTTTCATTATTATTAGTTCCCATAATGGCATCTAAGTCAAAAGTGCTACTGTCTACTTTTTGATTAATTTCAATAGTAGTAAATGTCATTTTCATTTGTTCTATATCGTTTTCATCTACTACTTTTACTTCTTTTAAATTATAATCTTTATCGAATTTAACAACTTGTTTTACTAGTTTTCTATTATTTGGATAGTTAACATCTGTAGTAATTAAATAATAGTTTTCATCTTCTACTAGACTTCTATCATCATCATCTAAAATATCATTTATTATAGATGATATTAGATAAGTTTGTGAGTTATTATATGGCCAATCGCTTTGAAATTTAAAACTTTTATTTAATGATGGCGTTAAAACGTATACTCCATCATCATTCTTTAATATTATTTGCTCATGATTGTTGGCTTTATTCACTAAACTAACATTAAATTTATCTTTTTTCTGATATATTACTTTAACATCGTAATTATATACATCATCATTATTAACTATCTGTAGATCTCCTGTTAGTTTATATGATTTTAAATTACTGTATTTCTTTTCTACTTTTTTAACAATATCATTTTTATCACCGCCAAAGCATCCAGTAACAAATATGCACAACAGAATTGTCAAAAATAATATTTTCTTTTTCATTTTCCACCTCAATTATCTTTCATTTAATTATATGGATACATTTTTTCAATATTCATGAATAATTTATTTTTTTTTGTTTATTCTAATACTAGAAATAGAAAAGAGGAGGAAATTATGCAAACATTACAAAAAGTATGTTTAGTACTTACTATTATAGGTGCACTAAATTGGGGTCTTGTTGGTTTATTTGATTTCAATTTAGTATCAACATTATTTGGTGCTGAAAATGTTATAACACGTATTGTGTATGTACTAGTTGGAATAGCTGGAATTATAAACATTGCATTATTATTTGATGACTTTGATTAAATTCTAGGATAGTAAAATAAAATCTTGAGTTGTAAAGTAAAAGTAGGCATAAAAAAGAATGTGCCTACTTTTATTTTGTTATAATTTAGTAAAGATGAGCTTACTGGAAAACCTAAGGGTGGAAAGAATAAGTATTCTGGTTCTATAATAAATAGTGTTAGTGATTTTTACTCACCAACACTATTTGACAAAAAAACCGTTCTTAATTACTTTTCTAATATTCTTATCTTAACCTTTTTAGTTTTTGATTCATATGTAAGTTTGTTATCACTACCAGTTACTTGAACATCAACATCATGTTCACCTACTGTATATCCACTTAAATCAATATTAGCTTTAATAGTAGAAGAATCTAAACTATCAATAACAGCTTTACTTCCCTTAACTATTACTGTTACCTCACTATCTGCTTCAGTTATAGCTGTAGCCTTAAGACTATCACTTAAATTAATTGGGTAAACCTTAATACCAGAAAATTCCTTACTTACAACATCATCTAGGGTAATCTTTACATGAATAGTCTTTGAACTTATATCTCTTATACCAGATGGTTTCTTTAAATTAATATTATAACTCTTATCACTAGATAAATTAGTAATATCTATATCTACTGGTATAGAAGATATCTTATCAATAACATCTTGGTTACCATATATAGTTACTTTAGCTATAGAAGGAGTAATTTCCTTAATTGATTTACCAAAAGCCAATTCACCTGTAGGATTTACCTCTATTGGTACTTCTTTACTAGGAGAAGTTATTTTAATAGTTGCTTCTACTGTAGATGGTACAATTTCAATATCTATAGGGTTTCCTTTTACATCATAGGCAACTAATGGAATATCACTTAGAGTAACAGTACCTGCTGTTGGATTACTAATATTATCTATATCTATTAGAGCTTTAACAGTAGCTACTTGTTTTAACTTATACTCTGCACCTTTTATAATAACATCATTTCTATTTAAATCTATATTATCAATAACTAATTTTTTATCTAAGTCATCTTTGTGTAGAACATCATAATCTAATTCTCTAGTTTCTGATACCTTTTCATATATGACTATTGTGGCACTAGATGGGTCTATCTTATAATCAATAGATGATAACTGTTGGTTATACTTTAATGATACTTTATGACTACCTGGTTTTAATCCTCTTAAATCAACTGATACATTGTTGCTGGGATACTGTTTAGCTAAATACAAATCTGATTGTCTTCCTATTAAAGTTATATCAGCGGTTTCTGGTAATCCTTCAATAACGTAAGCTTCCTGATTATACTCAGCTACAACTGTTTGATTATATAAAATTTCTGCTTTCTTATTAATAATAGTATTAGAATTTTGGTCTACTACTACAAACACAATAAAAGCAAATATTAGTGATAGTACTATTAAAGTCTGTTTTTTATTAATAAATCTTTCTATACCTTTACCATTATTCTTCGAGAAATCAGTAAGGAATAATATTCCCTTAGTAACAGGAGTAATTAACCATTTATCAAAGAATAGTAATATTTTTTTAAAAAACTTAGATATTTTCTTCATAAATCTCTTCCTCATCTAATTCATCAATTAATTCATCTTCTTGGCGTGGTCTTAATTCATCTATTAGCATCATTCTAACATCATCTAGAGATAAGTTATAGAATAATTCTCCTTTAACAGCTATTGAAATTCTTCCTGTTTCTTCACTTACTACTACACTTATAGCATCACTTTCTTCTGCTATACCTAAAGCTGCACGATGACGAGTTCCAAATTTTTTATTTACTTTAGAACTATTACTAGTTGGGAAAACAGCTCCAGCACAACTAATTCTGTTTCCTTGAATAATTACTCCACCATCATGAAGTGGATTATTAGGGAAGAAAATAGAAATTAATAAATCACTAGATAAATCAGCATATATTTTTTTAGCTTTTTCAATATAATTTCCTAGACTTGTATCTCTTTCTATTACTATTAAAGCTCCAATTCTAGCTTTTCTTAAATAATCAACAGCCTGTACTATTTCATATACTAAGTGTTCTCTTTCATCAACTGTTAGTATTTTATGTCTACCTAATAGTTGCGTTCTACCTAACTGCTCTAAAGCATTTCTAATTTCTGGTTGGAATATTATAATTAGAGCTAAAGGTCCCCACATCATAACATATTCAAGTAATAAACCAATAGTAGTTAATCCTAAAAAATCACTAGCTATTTTTAAAATTAATACTATAGCTACTCCTTTAAATAATAATGTTAGTTTTACATTATTACGTATATTTTTTAATATAAAATAAAATATAAACCATACTAGAGAAATATCTAGTATTTTCTTTAATATTACTATTACACTATCTAAAGTCATTTTATCCTCCTATAATTACACATAGATTCATTATATCAAAAAAGAACATAGTTCGTAAAGTCTATGCTCAGTTAGTTTTCTGTATCAACATCTTTAGTAGAACCAAAATCTATTACTTGAGCTACATCTGTAGCTTTGATATTATCATCATTACTTACTGATTCTTTTTCTTCTTGAACATCAGAACTATTATTTACTAAATTACTTTGATTATTAGTAGTATTTAAAACAACTTCACGTGTTCTAACAGCTTCTATTGGAGTTGTTCCTTTTACTACTACTATTTTATCTTTTTCTTCTTTTTCTAGTTTCTTTCGTTCCATTATGAATCCAATAATAGCCATTATAAAGATAATATTTAAAGCAACAAATATTAGATATACTGGTCCATCTAATATATCTCTAAAAAAATGAATCATTTCATCACCCTCTTTATTCTATAAATATTATAACATGCAATTATAATTAGATAAAGATTTATTTTTAAATAAGTATTGGGTGAATATGAATTATTACGTTATTTACTTTACTTACTTGACTTATAATTATATATTCCAAGTAATCAGCTATTAAGTGAGAATTATAGGTAGACATATTACCATCTACTGTGATAGTTAAAACTATAATATATTTACTGCCTGTTGGGATTGAATATAATTCTGATAGTTCTTGTACATAACTACATCCATTAATAATATCTATTATTTTTATTCTAGTTTCATCATCTATAGAGATATCCATTAATACATTATAACTTTCTAGAAATATATTAATTCCAGATATAAATATCCAAATAGATATACCCATACCTGTTATACCATCTAGGAAGTATAAATTATATTTACTTAGAAAAATAGCTAACATAGTGATAGTTGCAATTATACAGTCATTACGATGGTCTATCATATTTGATTTTAGTAAGATATTAGATGATTTATTATAAGTTTTTTTAGTATATAGATAGAGTAATAGTTTAATTATAACAGTAGCAAAACACGTAAAAATAAGCCACCATGAAAATAATAATTTTTTATTTAAGACTATTGACATTATACCATCATAGAATATCTTACCTGATACTATTATCATAGATATTCCTATAAACATAGAGAATATATATTCAGCTTTTTCGTGTCCAAAGTTATGATTATAATCTTTTGGTATATTCGCTATTTTATTACCGATTGCTGTCATTAGGGATGCAAATATATCACCAGCACTATTAAAGGCATCAGCTAGCATAGCTTGGCTATTACTTATTATTCCTACTATTAGTTTCATGATTAATAGTAGAAAGTTTCCTGCTACACCTAAAAGGCTTGCTAGTTTTATACTGTTATAATTATTCATTTAGCATAACCAAGATTTAGTTTCTTCTACTACTAATCTATTATTACTATTATTAGCTTGGTATATTTCATTAGTACGTTTAAAGTCCATTAGTTTTAGAAAACTATCAATATATAAATCTTTTTTATTTTCATAATTTATATAGTAAGCATGTTCCCATAAGTCAAGGCCAATTAATGGTATGTAATGATAGTAATATGGAGTTTCTTGGTTAGGTAGATTAATAATTTCTAGTTCATTATTTTGATTAATTACTAAGAAAGTATAACCAGATCCTGTTAGTGATAATGCCATGTTACGGAATTCTTGAAGAAAGTTTTCATAACTTCCAAATGTTTTTTCAATATCATTCATTAGATTAGTAGTAGGTTTATTTCTATTATCAGATATACTGTTAAAGTATACATCATGGTTTAGTACTCCTCCTAGATTAAAGAGAATAGGTTCTTTATTAATTTGAATTATATTATCAAAGTTAGTAGCTAATTCTATCATGCTTATATCAAAGTTATAGTTTTGTTTATTTAGTAATTCATTTAATTTATTTAAGTAGTTAGCCATATGTTTATGATAGTGTAAGCCTACTGTGTGAGTATCAATATATGGTTCTAGTTTTTGATAATCAAATGAGAGTAATGGTAATTCATACATTTTAATTCCTCCAATTAAATATATGCTTAATTTTTATTATAGGTTACCATTATTAGTTATTTTTAGATAATTGTTTATTTATCCAAGTCATAATAACTTCTACTATATATTCCTGTTCTTCTTTAGTTAATTCTTTGTTTTGGGGAATATGATGCCATTTATAAAGACAACCTCTACAGCAGGTAGCTGTTGCGTGTTCGGCTATAAATACTGGATGTCCATGCATTGGAGTTTGCTTACCATCGTTAGGTATTATAGATTTAGATAGTCTTTTTTCTATAAAGTCAGCGGCATGTTTTTTAATTGTATCTAGGCCTTTTTCGTTAATATAGTTTATATCTTTTTCTTTTAGGCTAAAACTACTTCTAAATTTTGATTTAGATAGTCTTTCAAATAAGTATTTATCCTGCTTCATAAAACCTCCCCATAGAAAAAGATAGACTAATCGTCTACCTCTAAAACTTCTATTTCTTCAACTACTTCTAGTTGCTGTTCTATTATAGAACGTAGTTTTCTTTTTAATACTCGTAAGTTTCTTTCAACTTGGTCATTTTTTAATTGGAGTTTTTCTGATCTTAATAATGCATCATTTACTATATAATCTGCATTTCTTCTAGCTTTAGCGATAATTTGATCTGCTTCATTTTGAGCTTCTTTGCGAAGATATACGCCAACATTTTCTGCTCTATCTAGAGCCATACGTAGGCTTTCTTCTATATTTTGGTAGTGGACTATTTTTTCATTTAGAAGATTTATTTGCTGTTTTTGATTTTCTATTTTAGAAATCATTTTCTCGGTTTGATCAATAATTTCTTTTAATAATTGATTTACTTCACTACGTTTATAACCATTTAATTCTCTACTAAACTTTTCCATAAATCCACCTCAAAAGTATTAAAATTACCAGTTGAATTCTTCTTCTTTATCCTGTTTTTCTTTTCCTTTAACTGTTTTTACTGAGTCATCGGTTATTTTACCCTCAACATTTACATTATTAGGGGCACATAAGAAAATACCTCCACCTAATTTTTGTAGATTACCATTCATTGCATATAAACCACCTGTTAAAAAATCCACAATTCTTTTAGCTTGATCAGGAGTTACTCTTTTTAGATTAACTACTACAGTATTACGATTTTTTAAATAATCTATTATTTGGGTACTTTCAGAATAAGCACGTGGTTCAAATAAAATCATTTTATTTTTACCTGTTGCCTGTAAGTCTTCATCATTCTTACTAATTTTGTAGTATTCGTCTTCTCCACCAACTTCTACTGTTTCTTGATCACTCTCAACGCCAAAAAAGTTTTTTAGTTTGTCTAATGCCATGAAAATCCCTCCATATTTTCTACTATATTTAATATTGTATCATACTTTTTTATAATTTAAATATTTTTTTATTATTTTTCTAAATTAATATCTTTTAAAGATTTATCCATATCATATATTTCTTTTGGCAGACTATCATCAAAGTTTAAGTTATCTTTCTTATTTTGAAATACTAAGTCTAGTTTTTCTTTTATTTCATCTTTTGAGAATGGTTTAGATATATAATCTATAAAACCTTCTGACTCATACTTTTCTTTAGCCCCTGCTACTGCATCTGCTGTTAAAGCGATTACTGGTGTTTTAAAATTTGGATTTTCTTTTAATTTAGCTAGAGCTGTTGAACCACTCATTTCTGGCATCATTATATCCATTAGTATTAAATCATAATTATTATTTTTAGTTACTTTATCTATACATTCTAATCCATTATAGGCTTCATCTATTATAAAGTTAAAGTCTTGTATAGCACGTCTAGCTACTTTTATATTTAATTTATTATCATCTACTATTAATACTTTCTTATTCTCATATGGTTTATTTGTGTTTATTACTTCTTTTACTTCTGGTTTTATGGAATATAATTTTTTAGCAGTATCTAATAATTCTACTTCAGTTACTGGTTTAGAGATTTTACTTATTTTTTGAGGTACTTGAATCATAAATATTGAACCAGCTCCAAACTGTGATTGAACATTTATATTTCCACCCATCATACTAACTAATGATTTAGTAATAGCTAGGCCTAAACCTGTTCCTTCTGTAGTTGTGTTTCTTTCTACATCTAATCTATCAAACTTAGTAAATAATCTATCTATATTCTCTTTTTTTATTCCTCTACCTGTATCTTGACAGGTTATTATCAAATTAGATATATTTTTACTAAAGTCATTAACACATTTAACAGTTAGGTTTATTTCTCCTTTTTCTGTATATTTAATAGCATTAGTTAGAATATTATTAATTATTTCTTTTACTTTTCCTTTATCTCCTATTAATTCATAGGGAATATCTTCTGCTAGTTTTAAATGAAAATTAATATCTTTATCACCTATACGAGTAGATGTTACTCTACACATTTTAGTTATTTCTTCTTTAAAATTATAATTTGTTTCTATTATTTCCATCTTATTTGATTCTATTTTATTAATATCTAGAATGTTTCCTACAATTTCAAGTAATGTTTGACTAGCATTTCTTATATCTTCAGTATCTTCTACTACTTCTTTTGGTACTTGTCCTTCATAAGTAGCTATATCTTCTGATAAACCTACTATAGCATTAAGTGGGGTTCTTATTTCATGAGACATACTACTTAGGAAATCACTTTTAGCACGATTAGCTCTTTCTGCTTGATTTTTAGCCAAAGTCATTTCATTTAACATTTTTATATCTGGGTTTTCAATAGTAAAGTACATTAAAAAAGTTATAAATGAATGTACAGATGTTGCTAATAATAATCCGGGATTTTTCATTTGAATATATCCACAAGTTCCACCAATTATTAAGAATGCTAACAGTGGAAGGAATCTTTTATCTTTTATATTTCTTATATTATTTATAAGACATATTATTCCAATTAATGAATATATAAAAGATACAATGTATACAATATTTACACTAATTCCATATGTATATGCTATCTTACCATTATAGTAAAAATTAATCGGAAGGATAATTATAGCTATGGAGCATAGTATAGTAAATATTGAAAATATTATTTTTAATTTTGATAAAATTGTATCATTATTTTTCATCTTATATGAAATAAAAATCACATATATAAATAAACATGTAATCCAAAATAATATAAGTAAGCAATACAACTTAGCTATTGGGTAACTTATATATGGTATAGTTAAGTACATGGGCCCAACAAAATCCAAAACAATTTCTAGTAGAACCTCAACACCAGCAAGAACAATTAATAACCTATATAACTCATTTTCTTCAGTATTTAATCTCTTTTTACTAAAATATACTACTGTTAAAAGAAAAATATAAAATAATGACTGAATAAGAAAAAATATGCCGGTATTCATCTTAATACACCTTTAGACTTGTTCTTTTGCTTAGACTCTTCTTTATATTCCTCTTTGGCCATATCTTCCAATTTTGCAAAATCTATTTTGTCAGCTTGATTTCTTGGAAGACTATCAATAATACTAATAGATTGTGGTATTTCAAATTTCTTTAATTGAATTCCCTCACCGGTTTGTTTATCCTTGATTTCTGTAGAGCATAACATTTTTATATATTCTATCACATCATCTGTAACTGTAATTCCATCTTTTAAAATAACGTATGCTTTGCTTTCATATAAGAGTTCATCATTTGGTTTAGGTACAACAGCACAAGAATCAACTATATCTATATTATTAATGAATCTTTGAATATGCTCACAATAAACTTTGTTTAAGTCTGATCTTATATAAAATCTTGAGGCCCTACCGGTTAAAGTAAAATAGCCTTCACTATCTAAAATACCTATAGTACCAGTTTTTAAATATTCTTTACCATTATATTCAAATTTGGTATCTTTAGTTAATTCTGGGTTATTATAATATCCTTTGAATACATGTTTGCCAGAAATACATAGCATGCCTTCTTCACCATATTTCTTTTCTTTTAAAGTATCAGGATCTACTATAATAGCATCAGTTCCTACTAAAACTCTGCCAACTGTCTCAGGTCTAACGCTTGAGCCAACAGCAATGGTACTTGCTCCACTTGATTCTGCATTACCAGAACCATTATATATTTCTACTTTTGCATTATGCTCTTTAAAGAATTTTTTCCCACTTATTGCCTGTTCAGGGCTTAAAAAATCTCCACCTGATATAAATGAGTGTATTGATGACAAGTCTTGTTCTTCTTTGATATTTCTCTTAATTAATTCTAATAAAGCTGGACTTCCGAATACGTAATTAGGGTTTTTAGATAAGAAATATGAAATATTATCTTTGGTTAAGTTAGGCGCTAGAATAGCTTCTCTTCCACATAGTAGTGACATTAAAGCCGATGTTGCAAATCCATATGGATAAGCAAATGGGACACATACTAAGCATTTTTCACCTATTTGTGATTTTACATTTCCAGTATTTTTCATATATATTCCTGATGCTAAGATATTTTCGTTAGTTAGAACAACTGATTTTGGTGTACCAGTTGATCCGCTGGTGAATAGTATCAATGCATCTTGTTTACCACTTTGAATAGGATTTATAAAGCCTTTATAATAATCTGCAATTAGTTTTAAATCATTAAATGATATATAATCGTTGTAACCAATATCATTTGTTTTTATTTCATTAAATCTTTTAACATTTAAATGTTCAGGTTTTAATGTAATAATTTGTCTTACTTTGGTATCTTTTTTTATATTAGAATTGTATTCTAAGTTTTTATCATAATTTATAAATAATGGCGATTCAAATTCATTTAAGTAATATTTTATTTCTTCTGTTGAACATCCTGGGTTTAGAAAGGTAGTTAATGCTCCAACCCTATTTGCAGCAAGAAAAACTGCTACTGCCTGAAAAAAGTTTGGCATAGCCGAAGTAATAATATCTCCTTTTCTTATTCCCAATTCTTTAAATGATCTAGCTAATACTTTCGCTGTATCTAATAATTCTTGATATGTTGCCCTTAAATCTAAGCAATCAATAGCTATAGCATCCCTATAAAATGAACTTATCAAAGCTATTGTATTTACAATACTCATATCCGGTATTATTGGATTGTTTTTAAGTAATCCATTTCCTTGTTTATGAGTTTCATCTATGCTTGGGTATCCTGTATTCTTTTTCATATTATATCCTCCATATATTATTTATTTTTCATAATTAGTAAGTTAGTGTATAGCTACTTATATTAATACCATAGTTTGGTTAAATCAGCATTACTACTTAGTGGTTCAGGATTAGGTTTATCAAATTGAATTAATATTGGAACCCTAAATGCTGTACCAAATGCTATACCGCTACCTGATTGTAGGTTTCTTAGTGATTCAATCATTTCAGCACTAATATTATTAACCATATTGCGTATAAATTCTAAATCTTTAGGGTGTACTGTACGTAATATCAAGAAATTTGAACACTGTGATAGTGATGTTTCTGATAATTCAGAAGGCCTTTGAGTAATAAGTCCTAATATAACTCCATACTTTCTTCCTTCCTTAGTTATACGATCAAAAATATTGTATCCTAGTAATTCAACATCTTTATCATCTTGTACATAGCGATGAGCTTCTTCAATGATAATATGAAAAGGTATTTGAGCTCTTTGTTTAGATTCTACACTGTAAGCAAATAAAATTCTTGAGATGATTTTAACTAGGGCTTTAGCCATACGATCATCAACATGATTAATATTAAAATTAATAATTTGAGCTTTTTTACCATCTTTAGCTGTTATTAATTTACGTATATATGTTTCTCTATCCATTAGAGTATCACATTCAAAATATTTAGCATAACTACTATTAACTAGTGAATGAAGACGTACACTTAGGATGTTGGCATAATCAAATACACGATCACTTTTTAATACTCCCTCACTAATTAAAGCAAAATCTAGAGCTTGTTCTAAATCCTGTAATGTAAAGTATACATCTTCAGTGATATCTAATACTTCAATATCATCTATAATAAAGTTACTTATAAAGTTTACTACTAATTCAACTTCCTGCATTTTACCTGTTTTATCAGTAAATAGACACTGTTTTAAAGTACGAACATACCCTGGTTCTTTAATTTCACTATTTAGATTTAAATCTTTAGTATTAAAACTAGTTAATACTGCAGTTACTTGATCTCTAATTTTACCTGAGTCTTGTCCACTAACTAGGATATCAAGTAAAGCACGAGCTATAATATCATTTTTTCTTTTATCTAGGTTAGGATCATTATTACGTAGAACTCGTACTAGGCGAAGGGCTTTTTCAATTATTGGTAATTGATTAGCTTCATCTGCTGATAGTAATTGAGCTATATCATCAACTGTTAATAACCATAGTGGAACCTTTAATAAATCTAGAGAATAATCATCTATATCAGTTGTGTAACAGTGATAACGTAATAATGGATTATAGCTACTAATATTTTCTAATGCTTGAGTATATTCACCATAAGCATCAAACATAAAAATATTAGAATTTATTGGGGCAAAACTACTACCACCAAATATATTTTGAATTAGACGAGCTACAGTATAACTTTTACCACTACCTGTTCCACCTATTATTGAAAAGTGATTACTAAAAAATTTATTTGTATCAACATTTATACGATAATTTTTATAAATAAGTGAGCGTCCAAAATAGACTTGATTTTTATTACTTATTTGCTGTTCTCCTAGTATTTTAGTTAATTCCTCCATTTTAATCATACGTACAATGCTACCGAATGATGGTTTTCTTGATGTTCCTGGTAGAAAAGTATCATTTACTAATTCCCCTACTATAGCGATTCTAGCCTGTTTTTCACTTAGTTCTTTTATCTCACCAATAATCTTATTTTTATCATCCTCGAATACAACATGTAGATTGATTAAATTAGCTTGAGAAGCAATATCAATTAGTAACTGTACGATTACGTATTGATCCTTTATTTCTATAATTTTACCTATCATTAAATTCACCTTCTTATTCTAGTAAAAGTATATCAAAATAGCTATAATAAGACAAGATAAAATAACTAATCACTAGTAGTATTATCAGTAATATCGATAGTTAATTTAATTACTCTTGTGTTACTAGTAATAGTAAAATAATAAGTTCCAGGTTCCGTTAGATAATTATTAGTATATAGATAGTTATTACCATTAAGATAATAAGTAATAGTATAAGTATCTAGGCTATTAATTTTAAGTTGAGTATAACCATCTTCTAAGTGTAGTTGTCTACTATTAGTTTTAATATTATTCTGTAGTACTGATACTTCTATTATTTGATTAACTGTTATTGTGGTATTTTCTATATTACCTGCTAAATCTTTTATATTAATATTTTCTATCATATTAGTATCATATACTTTACTTAGTACTTTTTTATCAGTACTTAGATTAAAGCCTGGTAATTCTTGGATAGGTTCATTACTTATAATATTTACTAATATTTGGTTAGTATCAAGTACTTCATAATTAAGTAATATAGTTGGTTTAGTTTTATCTACTGTAACTATATATTCACTATAATTACCAGTAGAATCATAGGATCTTATATGATATTCTCCATCTTCAGTTAGAGTAAAGTCACTAGTTAAATCAATAGGTATAACATTCAATAGTGAATCTTTTTCTATAGTATTAGTATTATTAATGGTTTCATATATAGCTTTATAATATTCAGCATAGGTAACTTTATAATTATCATAAAATGATATTTTTATAGGCTTATTAATAATAGAATTACTACTAATAGGTATATATGAAGTAAGATTAGTGGTACTATCATACTCTTCTATGTATCCTTCAATAGTTGGATTAGTAGTATCTACTATATCTATAAATATATCTTTTTCTGTTATTCTATTATAAATATCTACTACTTTATAATGTACTTTATAGGTACCTAGTTCATTTAGATATAGGTCAGATATTGGTTCAAAGTTATTACTATTTTCACTTCTAAAGTAATAAGTAATTTTAACTATATATGGGTAACTAGTATCAGGAATAGGTGGTATAGTAAAATTATTACCCATTTCTATTTGATAGTAATTAGTAAAATCAAGAACTATTTTATCTGGTATGATGGTGTTTTTGGTACTTAATTTTTTTATTTCATAATCAAAATTAGTAATAATATTATTTCTATCTTCTGGTAAAATAATATCATTTTCTATATTATTAATTGGATTATTATAATTATCAGATTTAAGATATTCTTTTTTACTGTTACCACGAATAAATAGTAGACTACTTATAACTAATATTAGTAATAAAATAAATATAATTACTTTTTTTCTTTCGGTTAAATTAAACATAATATATAAATCCCCCTGATTGTATTGTAGGAAAAGATAGACCTAATGTCAATAAATTATATATGATTAGGATTAAATTCAATATCTATCTTTACTTTACTGTTACTTTTATAATGTTCTAATAATTTTTTTAGTGTAGACATAAGACATGGTTCTTGCTTATATTTTAATATAATTTGAAAATGATATACATTATTTACTTTGAATACACTAGCTATTGATGGCCCTAATAATGTAGTGTTTTTTAAATTATTAGTTAAAAATTCAGCTATTTTAGTACTTTCATTTCTAGCTTCTGTATAATCTTTACTTAGTATTTTTATAACTGTTAAGTAGTAGTATGGGGGGTATTTTAGTTCTCTTCTAATTTTCATTTCCTGTTCATAAAAGCTAATATAGTTATGAGTTGCAGCTAAGCTAATAGCATAGTGATCTTTATTATATGTTTGGAATATTACTTTCCCTTCTTTATCGCCTCTACCACTACGTCCTGCTACTTGACTTAGTAATTGGAACGTATATTCACTGCTTCTAAAGTCTGGAATATTTAGACTAGTATCAGCATTGATTACTCCTACTAAGGTTACATTACTAAAATCTAAGCCTTTAGCTATCATTTGTGTACCAAGTAAAATATCATATTCTTGATTTTGAAAAGCTTTTATTATTTTTTGATGGCTACCCTTTTTACTAGTTGTATCAAAATCCATTCTAATAACTCTAGCTGCTGGTAAGTATTTATTTAGTTCTTCTTCTATTTTCTCTGTACCTATTCCAAGAGTAGATAGAGCTTTACTGCCACAGCTTGGACATATTTCTTTTTTATTAGTTGCATAGCCACAGTAATGGCATCTTAAAACATTACTACTTTTATGATAAGTTAGAGAGATATCACAGTTAGGGCATTTTTCAGTATAACCACATTCTTTACATGATACAAATGAAGAATATCCTCGTCTATTCAATAATAGAATTATCTGCTCCTTATTGTTTATTCTTTCTAACATATTTTTCATAAGTGGACTAGAAAAGTGCCCTTTACATGTTTTCATTTCTGTATTCATATCAATTAACTCTACTTTAGGAAGAGGTTTTTTATTTACTCTTTCACTTAGTTCTAGTAAATGATAAACATTTTTACGTGCTCTAGCATAACTTTCTAGTGTTGGTGTAGCACTACCTAAAATTACAGGAATTTTATTATAATTTGCTCGCCATTTTGCTACTTCGATAGCACTATATTTAGGATTATTTTCTTGCTTATAGCTAGTTGTATGTTCTTCGTCTATTATGATAATACCTAGATTTTTTAATGGGGCAAAGATAGCACTTCTAGCACCAATTACTATTTTTACTTCTCCTCTTGCGATTCTACGCCATTCATCATATTTTTCACCATCGCTTAATTTACTATGTAAGATGGCTATATTATCACTAAATCTTTTTTCAAAGCGTAATATCATTTGTTGTGTTAAAGATATTTCTGGTACTAATACAATGCTTTCTTTTCCCTCTTTTAATTTTTCTTCTATTAATTCCATATATACTTCTGTTTTACCACTACCAGTAACCCCATGAAGTAAAAATACTTCACTTTGTTTAGAAGATGATAACACTTCAGTTACTACTTTCTGTTGCATAGGAGTTAATTTCTTTTTATCTTCTTGATTTTTTTCATGCTTAAGTCGGTAATTTTCTTCCTGTATTTCGATAATTATATTCTTACGTAGTAGAGTTTTAACACTACTAGATGATATCTTGTTTAGAGTAGTTTTTAACACTTTAGTATTATCTTTTAAAAAGTTAATTATCTCCATTTGGGAAGAATTCATTTTATCTTTAATATTAACATTATTATTAAGGCAAATATAACTATCTATTTTTTTATTAATATTCACTTTACTTTTTGCTTTTAAGGCTTTAGGAAGCATAACTTGATATGAACTAATTAGAGTGGACAAAGTAGAATCACTAATATATTTACCTAGTGCTAGTAATTCTTCATTTAATATAGCTTCTTCATCTACTACTGAAATAATTTCTTTTAAATCATTGTCTACTTCAGATTTATCTTTTACTTTTAATATAAATCCCTCTAATTTTTGGTATCCAAATGGCACTAATACTCTTTTACCTATTTCAATATCTTTTTCTAATATTTTTGGTACTTTGTAGTCAAAGGTTTTATCAATATTACGACTTGATAATTCTACTAAAACTTCAATAATCATATGCTTCTCCTCCTTTTAATTATAGCATGTTTTTTATAAACTTTTCTATTAAAATAAATTGTAGCTAGTATAGAAAAATTTTTATATTTAAGGTTATTATTTCTAATATTTGGATTCCAAATATAGTAAGTATAGGTTGGATATTTTTTTATGGTTAATAATTCACTATTTTTTTGATAAATAGTTATATAGATATAGTAGTTATTAGAATAGTTTTTGGGTATTATTTTTTTGCTACTAAATACTATTACTAGTTTAGTGTTATCTAAAAATTTAAATTTAACTATTAGTTTATCTTTACTTAGCTTATAATTTTTAAAATACTTGTCTATGTGATTAATAGGTATATCAAAGAATAGATGTATCCAATGTTTTATTTCCGTTTTCGTTATTTTTTCTCTCATGGCAATAAATTCTAACAGATTATTTGAAAAGACGCAAAGGTAAGATTTTCCATTTTTATATAAAAAATAGGTACCAATTTTCATTTTTCTTGGTACCTTTTTAAATTTCTACTATCAATTAGATAAGTATTTTGAATAATTTTAAAATATCATTAAAAGTTACATATACCATTAGTAACATTAGTAATATGAATCCAACTGTATGAACTAAGCCCTCTGTTTCTGGTTTAACTGGACTACCTTTAATTTTTTCTATTATTAAGAATAAAATTCTTCCTCCATCAAAGGCAGGTAATGGTAGTAAGTTAATGAAACCTACATTTATGCTTAGTAGAGCTACTAAATAAAGAATATTTTCAAAGCCTGCTTGGCGCTGTTCTCCTACAATATTATATATGCCTACAGGCCCTGATAACTGTTTTACTGATAGGCCTCCAGTAAACAATCCTTTTATAGTTATAAACATCTGTCTAAATAGGGAATCTGTTTTAACAAAAGCATATTTAATAGCTGGGGTGATACCATGTTCAACTTTACCTGATACAGTTACTCCAATTCTATATATTTTATTTCCATCTACCTCTTCCTGTTTGGGAGTTACTTTAAAGTTATATTCTTTATTATCACGTTCTACGGTAAATGTAATAGGTTTGGTTTTATCTTCTACTTGAAGATATATTAAAATATCATCTGATGTTTTTATTTTATGATTATTAATTTTCTTTACATAGTCTCCATCCTGTAACCCAGCAGTATAAGCAGGATTATCTACAGCAACTTTACTTATGATTGGTTTGGTAGATGTTGAACCCCATATAACTCCAATTAAGAATAAAATAATAATAGCTCCAATAAAGTTAAACCCTGCTCCAAAGAACATAACTAGAAATCTTTGCCAGACTGGTTTAGCAAATAACTTTCGATCTCTTGGAACTTCCTTGTCTTCGTCACCCTCTTCACCTGCTAGGGAACAAAAGCCACCAATAGGAATAGCTCTAATGGAATAAACTGTTTCCCCTTTTTTTGATTTCTTACTAAATAGTTTAGGGCCCATACCTATAGAAAATTCATAAACATAAATATTAAATAATTTAGCAAATAAGAAGTGTCCTGATTCATGAATTAAAACAATAAAGCCTAAAATAATAATAAAATAAATTAAATTTAACATATTGCCTCCTATATAATATTCATCAATAAAACTGCCGTTATAACCACAAAGATAATGCTATCAAAGCGATCTAGTATTCCTCCATGTCCAGGGATTAAATTAGAGAAATCTTTTTTTCCGTAAACTCGTTTAATAGCAGAAAAAACTAAATCTCCTACTTGCCCAACAAGAGATAATAAAATAGTAACTAGTACTAATATAATTATATTAATATCAGGATTAATAGCAGTTAGATAGAAGGTAGCCGCTATAAATGAACCCATTACTGTACCACCTATTGTTCCTTCTACTGTTTTATTTGGAGAAATATGAGGAGCAAGTTTATGTACTCCAACTAATCTACCTGTAAATAAGGCAAAAGAATCAGTCATAGTTGTGATTAAAAAGAAATATAAGATATAAAGGAATGAGTAATTTCTCATTAATATCATTAAATTAAAAGATAAACCTAAAAATATAGCTGAACCTAATAAATATAATGCATCCTCTAAATTATACTTTTTAAAATCATGAATTATAACTATTGGTACTAAAAATGCTATCATAAATAAACTAAGTACTTGATAATCTAATACTAATGTTAATTCGCTTGATTCATAATGATTCATGATAAGAAAGGCAACACATAGAAATGATAAGAGTTCCAATAGTAGTGGTAATTTTCTTTCTTTATAACGTGCATCATATAATTCTTTAAACCCCATAAGGCCAAGAATAACAGTAAAACCAGCAAAGTATATCCCACCTTTTACTAAAAGGGGAATGAATATTGCTAGAATTATTATTGCTCCTAAAATTCTTTTTTTCATAAACATATCCTCCTATAATGATTACTAAATTAATTATAATACATTTACAAAATTACTACAATAAATTTATGATAAAAGAGAAATTAATGGGTAAATTAGTAATGGTGATATTATGTACTATTATACAAATATTTTCTTTTTATTTTCTATAATTGGCCATTTTTTAGAAACTATAATTCATCCTAATTATGATAGTGGAATTTTAGTTGGATATTGGACTCCTGTATATGGTTTTGGAGTAGTAATTATTTTACTGATATATGAAGTAATTGAGGAGAAGATTATCAATAGAAAATGGTTAAGGCCTATATTATTAGTAGTTATTTCTACTATTATTTTGTCGGTAATGGAAATGATTGGTGGTTATTTGATACAGATGGTATTTCACAGAGTATTTTGGAATTATAAGGGGCATAAATTTAATATTGGGCTGTACACTTCACTAGAAATGGCTGGTGTATGGGGAATAGCTAGTTTAATAATTGTTTATATATTGAGGCCTATATTGAATTTATTTATAAATAAAATACCCAAATGGATAACTTGGGTATTAGTATTTTTATTTATTTTAGATATTTTGTATAAGGTAAGTACTATTTTCTAGCTAACTCTTCTATCTCTTCTGTTGATAAACCGGTAGTTTTAGAAATAAGTTGTATATCTAGCTTTTCATTTAACATAGCCCTAGCTATTTCTATTTTTTCTCGTTTAGAACCTTGCACAATTCCTTGTTTAACCCCCTGTTCTAAACCAGTATCATAGCTAGCTTCTAAGTCTTGCTTATGTGATTCTTCATAATCATAGTATCTCACAAAATCTGGATCTTCTCTCAATTCTTCTACTCTTCTCA
>CAKPSO010000022.1 GCA_934183185.1 uncultured Bacilli bacterium
AAGTTTCAATGTTATTTTTTATATTGTTTATATTAATCATTTTTTAACCTCTTTAACAAAATATGTCTTTTTATATTTTTATCTTTTTGATACCAATTTTTTATTTCATAACCTAAACTTTGTAAATTTCTTAAACTATATTCATTTCCAAATGTTACTTCTGCTACAATATTTCGAATACCTAATTCTTTAGCTCTTTTTTCTAAATAATTAACTAAAACTTTTTGTAAATTATTTCCTCTATATTCTGGTAATACTATTATACCATCAATATCTGCACAATTACCTTCTATATTAGGAATAAAACTTTTTAATTCTTTCATTCTGTTTGATACTGATAAAAATACCCAAGCAATCATTTTATCTTTTAAAAATGCTCCATAGATTTCACCATCATGAATTGGATCGTTTACAATTCTTAAATAGCTCTCCTCTTTAAATGGAAGAAAATAACCTTTCTCATTTTCTTTAAAGTTGTTAATTACAATCTTTTGTATATCATAAATATCTTTAACATCATCACTATTACAAATTCTTATCACAAGTTCATTTAAATTTATTTTAGACATTATTTTACCTCCATTTTATTTGGTTTTGCTTCTTGCATCATATAAATCTATAGCTCTTTTTAAACCATTTTCTTTTGCAAGATTCAAATAATAATCTGCCAAGTCATAATTAATATCCGTTCCATTACCATAAAAATAAAAATTAGCACCCAAATCATAAATTGCAGCAATATGACCTTTATCAGCACATTCTTTAATAATCTGAAATGCTTTGTTATAATCTTTTTCTATATTACCAAGTCCAAAATAATAATAAGCACCAGTTACAAATTTTGCATATATTCTTTCTATATCAGAAATGTTAGGATTATTTATTAATTCAATAATCTTAGGATATGCATTATTTAGAAGTTCTTTTGATTTATTTTTATCTATTGATAATATTTCTCCTAATCCTAATTCGTAAGAAATGCCTAAAGAATAAATACATAATGGATAATCAATATTTAAACCCATTAAATAATATTCTAATGCTTTTGTATAATCTTGGATAGCACCATTTTCTTCTAAATCATAACTTCTTCCTAATAAATAGTATGAAAAACCTGTATTTTGATTTTCAAGTTCATCTAAATTGAACTTAATTATGTTCATAATACCATCTCCCTAGTTTTTCTTTGGTAATTTACTATAATCGTATTTATGTTCTGCATCCTCTAATTCGTCAAATGCATATTTAATATCTTCAATAGCTTTATCTATTGTATATAAACTATCTTTATTATTTTGCATTATTTGTAAATGTTCCATTGTATAAAAAAGTTTTTGTCTTGCATCACTTACTTTTCTTCTTTTTTTTGCATCAAAATCTAATAATTCTAATTCTGATTTTTTATATTGTTCAATTAAGTCTTTTAAATCTTTACTAGATTTATTTGCATATTTATCTTTAGAAAAATAGAAAAGCATTTCATCATATCCTGCAACCTTTAATAACTTTTGTAATGACATATCTAAAGTTTCAGCAATTTTACGTAGATCATCAATATCTACTTTTTTTATTTTACCATTAATTAAATCATTTAAAGTACTTCTACTAATACCTGTTAATTTAGCAAGTTCTCTTTGTGAAATACCTTTTGCTACTCTAGCTGATTCAATTAAAATTTTAAGTTCTTCTGAGTTCATAATAACACTTCTTTCTCCCCTTTTTTCTCTCAATAATTTAATTTTACCACGTTTTTATTTAAACGTCTAGTTTTTCGGTCAAATTGTATTGACAATATTCTCGGACAGTATTATATTTAAATTATCCCCAATATCGGACAGCAGCAAGGAAGGAGGTAAAGAATATGAGATTATTTAAGAAAGATAATATTGAAGAGTTTATAATTCCTAAAGATTTATCTATCGGAGCAACTGGTATGCTTAATTCTTTATTAGTTAGAACTAATGATGAACTTGAAAATACTGACCTCTACTCTCTTAGTAATGATAGTAGAAAAGATGTTTACACTTTTGAAGAATTTCAAAAATATATAACTGGTACTACTAATCTAAATGATAAAGCAATGTTTGAAATGTTATATTATTGTGGATTACGTCGTGGTGAATGTCGTGGACTTCAATGGTCTGATATAGATTGGAATAATAAGCTAGTATCTATTACTAAACAAGCTAATAGTGTTAAGGATAGTCAAAAGTATTATGAATTAACTCCACCTAAAACATCTAAAAGTATTAGAACATTACCTCTTACTGAAGTTTTATATAATGATTTAGTAAATTTATACAATAAAAAAAAGAAGTACTACGGCTTCAATGACAAATGGTTTATCTTCGGTGAACATGAACCATTAACCTTCGGAATGATGTCTAGAATTAATGGTAGAATTGCTAAAAATGCAGATATCCGAAGAATTCCACTACACTCTTTTAGACATAGTTGTGCTTCTTTACTAATAAATACTGGTCAACCAGTAACAACTGTATCAAAATATTTAGGTCATGCTAGTACTAAAGAAACATTAGACACATATGCTCATATGTTTACTAATAATCTAACTGATGTAAAAAATACTATGGATAATTTAAATCTAAGTATTTAAATAAATTCAAATAAAAAAATATTTAGTATCTAAAAACTAATATTTGGTATCTAGTATGGTATCTAGATAAATCCAAAATAGTTAAAAATCCCTTATAAACAAAAGTATTCCCCTCTCTCGAGGGGAATTTCAGGGGGCAAAATTTAATTAGTATATTTTTAAATCATATTTGATTAAATCCTTTATTTTAAAGCAAAAATCAT
Source organism: uncultured Bacilli bacterium (assembly GCA_934183185.1). Lineage (GTDB taxonomy): Bacteria > Bacillota_I > Bacilli_A > RF39 > UBA660 > Alloscybalousia. Next base: position 2,821 of record CAKPSO010000022.1, read on the forward strand.
TTATTAATAATTAAATAAATTTAATAATAATTAGTCTATTTTAATAATTTAGTACCTAAATGGGTACCTAAAATTACTATTTCAAAGAAAGGAAAAAGTATGAAAATTAATTATATTAAAAATGGCGATTATTTAATACCTAAATTAGGTATTACTACATCTACCACAAATAGTATCAACAGATATGGATTATTAAAACTAAATTATATTAAAAAACATAAAAAACAATTATATAGAAACCTACTAATGAACAATCAACTTACTGACTATCTTTCTTCGGTAAGTAATGAATGTAATATAAAATTTGAAACTATGATGAATAACTACAAGAAAAAAGATAAAAAACTATCTGAAAAAAATAAAATGAATAATCAAATGGAATGGACCAAACTTATGAATAATTATAAAAATGTTGTTGATGAAGTTATTTTGAAAGAAGATATTTATATATGATTCTAAACGGTAAAGATGTATCGGATGAAGAATTCTTTAATAGAATTGTTCCAATAGATAATAATTTTAAAAAATATATGGTAAGTTTTATCATTCCAGAAGCAGTTGCGTTTTATTTAAAAGATTGTTTTTATAAAGATTGCTTATGTGATTCTCCTCTATATAATCATATTAATTCTACTTTTGATATGCTGTGTTGTTATCAAGAATCAATAGATGATATGATACCAAAAATCAAAGAAATACTTTTAATAAAATATAATTTAAAAATTAAGAATGATAACCCATTAATTTTTGAAAAAAATAATAAGCATTAGTGAAAAAAACTAATGCTTATTTTATTAAAATTATTGTCTTAGCCAGCCCTGAATTTGTCCTCCCAACAAATTCAATATGGGAAAATCCCAATCCCTTTAAAACTAAAAATATCATTAACAATATCAAAATAAAACATACTGGAATTACTTTATTATCACATTTATCAGTATATAGTCATTTATAAATTATAAATATGATAAAAAAAGTACATCTCCCATAAAGATATACTTGTAATTTCACTTTTATAATGATTTATTTATTTTTTTTCTTATTGTTATAATTTATAAGTTGTTGATGTAAATAATATGCTTGTTATTTAGCTGCATAATGTAAACTTTTAAATCTCATTTCTTCATTTGCTTTTAATTGGGCATCTATTTTTCTATTTAATTCATTTAAACTTCTAGCGTAGTTAATATTTGATACTTGATGTAAAATATATGAATCTACCATAGATAATTTTTTATATACTTCTTCTTTTTGTTCTTCATGAACTTTTTTAGATAATTCTTCTTTTGAAATATTACTTAATTTAGTTATTTCTTGTTTTGCATATCTTAATTCTTCAGATGTTAATTTGCTTAACATTAAATCATCTATAGATTCATTACTCATAAAATCATATACTCTCATATAATCTTCTTTAGATATTTCACCAGTACCGTATTGTTTAAATAATTTAGCAAATTCTCTATTTCTTCTATATCTAATAATTTCTTTCAAATCTTTAATTGATAAATCAGATACTTTTTCATTTTCTAAATAATTAATTCTATCTATTTCAAATTCAGGTTCATAATTTAACCATTTAATCCATTCAATGTCAGGTGATACATTACCAAATACATTACCAGTAATAACTTTACTACCTAAATCAGCCATCATTTTGGCCATCATTCTATTATAATTTTCCATAATATTCTCCCTTAATTAGTTATATATTATACACAAAAAATTAAAAATTTCAATTTTCTAAATATAATATTTCTTTTTTATTTGATTTAGCATATTCAATTTCTAGTTTTGTACTTTTACCTATATATCCGTTTACATTAATAACATATATAGCATCAGATAAATCTATCTTTTTAAAATGTGCATTTTTAAGATTTTCTATTTGCTCAGCTGTTCTAGTGTAATTATCTTCTGTTGGATATACTGGAGTAATAACACAATTGCCTCCAAGAGCTAATTGTTCTGCAACTTTCATCATTTCATTTTTAAATTTCAAACTTCAACATATTGTTATTACTTTCATTTGTTAATCTCCTAACTTATTAAATAAATCTTTAAATATTTCATTTGCATTTAAATAATTAACAAATTTAATAATATGCCTATTTTCAGTTAATTTAAAAGTATTATCATCATTTATAAATGGACAACTAACATCCATTGTATTGAACCAATTTTTATTTATCATATATGCTATTACACTAATATCCCATAATGGCCATCTTTTAGTAGGACCATAGGCTCTATTATAAAATATATTGCATAAATAATCACATAATTCATTTTTTCCCTTTAATTCACTTTCTAATTCGTATATAGAGGTCATTAAATTAGAAGTTATAGGAGAACAAGGCATAACAGTAAGTTTAACTTTTGATTCAAAAACAACTTTTACTGCTTCTACATCTTGATCAAAATTAAAGTCTTTATTAGTACCAAATAAGAAATTACTTCCCAACCATATTATTTCTATCTTATTAATAATTTCAGGATTAGATTTTATAGCTAATGCAATATTTGTCAAACATCCAATTGCCAATATATATGTTTTTTTATTTTTATTAGCAATTTCAATTATTTTATTAACTGCTGGATTTTTTTCATTATAACCATTTTTTAAATAATCTCGACATCCTTTATGTATAAGTGATTTATCTTTTAAATCTAATAAATCAAATATTTTGCATGTTTCATTGTAACTAGCATCTATAGAATCAGAAACTGTTCCTTGCCATTTTTCATGTCTAAATGGTGCAATTGTTATCGCCTCAATATTGAATACTTCTTTGCTTTTTAGTAAATAAGATAACGCAAATTGATCATCAGCCTCATTATATGTATCTGTATCTAAAATTACATTATATTTATTTTTTTTACATATTAAATTATATATTTCTTCCCATCCATTTATTATAGGAACATTTAAACTGTAATTTTCATTATATCTTGTTTTCATTAAAAAACATTCTATTCCTGCATCTAATATATATCGACATTTATCTGCTTCATCATCAAACATTATATTAATACCATTTTCAATACATTCTGAGCTTTTATCTTTGCTTTTTGTAAATACTAATTTATCATATTTTATGCCTTTTTCATTAAGCCAATTTATAGTTACTAATTCATGATTTTTAAAAAAATGATTTGATCTATGAGTAATCAAAAAGATTTCATTTTCTTCGTACAATTTATTAATGTATTCTTTAGCACCATCTATTAAATCAAATTTTTCAGCCATTCTATCCATATTTTTACAGATAAAATCATCTATTTCTTCTAAACTCCAATCAAACATTCCTTCAGTAATATGTTTAGCATTTTTATTTATAATTCCATTATTTCTCTTATTTATATTCTCCTTTTCAAATTCTTCTAAAAAAGTTTTATCTAAATCTGCTATAACATTATCTATATCAATACCTATTCGCATAACTATCACCAAATTAATTATACACGAAAAAAAGGCATATTCCTATACCTTATTATTTTCTCTTTTTAGATTTAACTTTTCTTTTTCTATTCTTTACTACTTTTTCAGATTCTTCTTTATTAACAGTTACCTCTTTCTCTTGTTGTAAAAATTTTAAATATTCTCTTAATTGTATTATTATAATTTTATCATCTTCAGTTAATTCATTTGATTCTAATGTAGTAATATCGTTTATATACTCTCTTAAATTTCCATATCTATGATTTTTAAAACTTTGATATACACTTTTTTGTAATCCATTTAATGAACTAATACTTTTTCTAACTAAATAATCCATTTTGGAATTAATTTCTGGATCTCCAGACAATGTTATAGAGTAATTTGCATCTTTCATTTCACCTAGCCATGTATAACCATATTGGTCAATATCACAATCATATAAATCATAATTTGAATTAATTATATTATTATCGATATCTATTAATGGTTCTATTTTAGAATTTTTAAATGAAATACCTTTAACAAATTTTTCCCAATTTTCGAATATAATACAATTTAAACTTTTATAATCTCTAAAATATCCAGTTATCAATGTTTGATTTTCATAAACAATTCCTTCAACATAAAAATCTTTTTTTACATTAATATATGCATATAGTTCATTATTCTTTGTTATTATAAAACTTCTATTTTTTAACGTTTTCATAACTTTTCCTTCATATATAATCAATGCTTTCTATTTTTTATTTGAAACTAACTTCTTTACTGGTTCTTCTTGCTCTTTTGTATCTTCATCTAAAATACTCGTATCTAATAACTTTTCGTAATCTTGTAATTGTTTTATTATAAATTCTTTTGTTAATTCAGGCCCAGTTTCAACTTGTGAACATGTTTCTATTGTTAATTTACCATTTTTTAAATTTTCTATAAATTGTTTCATAAAACTACTTGAATTACTTATGCCAATTCTTATATTTCTTTTATCAAAATTTATACCTGGTAAATATACATATTTATCTGAAGTGTACAGTAAGTTACTTTCGATATAATATTTAGATAAATCATCTAGTTTTGATATTCTACCATATTTATTACTTGTACTAACTAAAGGATCTATATATCTTACCTTTGAAGGATGATTTACTGAATATGTATTTTCTGGTCTTGTATCGGATAAACATACATGTTGTGATAAAGCCCATATATTAAATATGTTCCCGTATTCGCTATTCTTAATTAATTCAATTACTTCTGATTCTTTCATATTATATAAATCATCTATCGTAATTTCATCTTGTTCATTTAATCTTTTTATAATATCTGCAAGTAATTGCATTGAATATATAGTCCTATCTTCCCTATAAATAATTGATAATTTACTAGTAATTTCCACAAATTTTCTTGCTTGTTCTAAATCTTCAAATCCAAGTTCAATTATTCCATCTTCATTTGTAAAATTACTTGTTACACTTTGATAAATTAATTTAATAGTATTAAAATCAACTAATCCATAAGTAAAATACATATTTGATAAAGAATATTCAAATCTATCTGATGATAATCTTGGAGTATCATTATCTGCTATTGGATATATTTTATAATCATATATTTCATCTACTAAAATATTATCTCTTTCTAGTAATTTCATCACTTTTTCATCATTTTTTATTATTTTTTTTGTTTTCTTCTCAGTAGATTCTTGATTAACATAATCACCATTCATAAAATCTATTGAATGTTTAAATACAGGTGTAGCTACATCATGAAATAATCCTGATAAAGTAACTTTCTTATCATGAGTGTAATGCCAGCAAATAAGTGCTACTGCTATTGAATGATCTAAACTTGAAAAGAAAACTCTATTCTTAAAAAGATTAGAATAATATGTACCACAAGTAACTGAAATATATTGTTGTTTAAGTAAACTTGGTGTATTTATATATTCCCTTAACCATTCCGGAAAATTTGGTTCTAATAATTCAAAATATTCTTTCTTTTCTTTACTTACCATATTTAAATAATCCATAATATCATCCTCATCTTCTAAAGTGTATCAAATTTATTAGCACTCTTAACTTATGTAATTAAAAATAAAGAAGTTGAATCTACTATATCTGATTTACTAGTTCAATTAAAAATATTTATTGATCCATCGGTATTAGGAAAATTAATATCGAGAAATAAAAAATTATTAGAAAGTTTAGGTCTTTATATTGAAGATAAAAGAACATCTGATAAAAGATTATATAAATTTATATATATTGAACCAGATAATTTAGTAGATGATTCCATTTTTAATCAAAATAATTTAGAAAATACTAATAGTTTTATAGCAAAGGAGGAAAATAATGGCTACTAAACTATTAGATAAAAAAGATTGGACTACAGATGGTCGTAAATGGATATTTTATGACTATATAAAGAATTTAGATGGAACTAGAAGAAAATATAAGTCGAAGAAGTTTTTCACTAAAACCGAGGCATTACAAGCCGAAAGAGAGTTCCTATTATCAAATACTAATAAAGCAGATAAAAACCATAATATGACATTTAAAGAACTTTATACACTATTCTATCAATATAAAGAAGATAAGGTAAAACTTACTACCTTAAAGACTTATCGTGATAGAGAAAAATTTTTCAAAGACTTAGACAATGTTAAATTAAAAGATTTTAATTACAACAAAAATGGAGCCTTTCGGCTCCTTCAGGGGGTTTTGGTTGAATTACTCTCACACTTTAGTTAGTGAGAGCACCATGCGTGAAGTTACCTCCACGCATTATAATCATATTATAAATATCAGCATAAGTCAATAGATTTTCTCATGCAAAATAAATTATTTTTTTCTTATTTTTTTCTTATTTTTTTCTTGCCTAATTATGTATAATTGACTCAATTAATTTTTCCTTTAGGTCATCATTATCACTACTAGTATTTAGGAGATATTCATGTGAATCTTTCTTAGCTTGAATTAATATTTTATAATCTTGTTTTAAATTAGCTATTTTAAATGTCATATCTCCGCTCTGTTTAGTTCCAAATAAATCACCATGGCCTCTTAACTTAAAATCTTCCTCACTAATTTCAAAGCCATCAGTAGTATGTTCCATTATTTCTAGTCTTTTTGTATCTGAATTGCTTATTAAAATACATTTACTTTCAATATTTCCCCTACCTACTCTTCCTCTTAATTGATGTAGAGTAGAAAGTCCAAATCTATTAGCATCAAAAATAACCATCATACTAGCATTTGGTACATCAACACCAACTTCAATTACAGTAGTACTTATTAAAATTTGAATTTTATTTTGTTTGAACTCGTTCATAATTAAGTCCTTAGCACCACTTACCATTTTGCCGTGAACGATATCTATTTTATATTTACTGCCAAATGCTAATTTCATCTTATCACGTAGTTCTAAAACAGTCATTAGATCTGAATTTTCAGTTTCTTCTATAAGTGGAGCTATTACATAAATCTGATGTTTATTCTTTAACTCTTCATTCATCATTTCTAATACATCACGTATTTGCTTATCACTTTTAACATAAGTTTTAACTGGTATTCTTCCTTTTGGCATTTCTTTTATGATAGAAACATCCATATCCCCATAAATAGTTAAAGCATAAGTTCTTGGTATTGGTGTTGCACTCATATATAAAATATCTGGAAGTTTACCTTTACTATTTAATAATGCTCTTTGATTTACGCCAAAACGATGTTGTTCATCAGTTATAACTAATCCCAGATTTTTATAAATTACTTCTTCTTGAATTAATGTATGAGTACCTATAACCATATCTATTTCACCGTTAGCTAGTCTCTTATAGATATTCTGTTTTTCTTTTTTAGTCTGACTTCCCTTTAATAGCTCAATAGATAGATTCATACCAGAAAATAATTCAACGATATTATTATAATGCTGTGTAGCTAATATCTCAGTAGGCGCCATTAAAGCACTTTGATAGCCACTTAAATAATTTAAATACATAGCTATTATAGCTACAATAGTTTTACCACTACCTACATCACCCTGTAGCAATCTATTCATTCTTGATGATTTATTCATATCTTCATATATTTCCCATACTGCATTTTTTTGATCAGTAGTTAGTTCAAATGGTAACTTTTCAAATAATTCAAGCACCGAATTCTTTGGTATATCACGTTTAATACCTGTTCTTTCTTTTTTATGCTGTTCTTTTAAATAATTTATTTTAAACATAAACGAAAATAATTCTTCATACTTTAAACGTATTTGAGCTTCTTTTAATTTTTCTAATGTAGGAGGATTATGTACAATATTTAGAGCAGTTTTTTTATTAGAAAAATGATATTTATTTTGATAATCAGTAGGTATATAATCAGTTATATTTTTTCCATTCATTAGTAATGCTGTATTGATGTAAGTAGACATATTTTTATTAGTTAAGCCACTAGTACAGTGGTATACCGGTTCTATTTTAGCTTGATTATTCAATAAACCGAATTTTATATCAGATGCTGTTATTATATTCTTTTTACTATCATACTTACCTATTACTATAACATTAGTACCAATAGTTAGGTTACTTTTCATAAATGCCCTATTAAATATAGATACTCCTACTATACCAGTAGTAGTAACTAAACGAAAATTAAGTTTATTTAATCCTGCTTTAAATCTTAACAAAATTGGTATACTTTCTACTTTTCCATCTATGATAACTTTGTCATCTGGAGTAACTTTACTTAGATCACTTTGTTTTAAAATATCATATCTAAATGGATAATGTGTTACTAAATCATCAATAGTACTTATTCCAATCTTATTTAGTAATGATAAGGCTTTAGGACCAATCCCTTTTACATTTGATACATCTGACATACTACCACGCTCATTTCTAGGCATATTATAACATAAAAGTATTTTTTCATAAAGAAAAAAGTAGTTTATTAAAAAAAATATTTCATTATTTTTACAAAAATAGTTGACATTTTAGACCTTTTCGATTAGTATAAACATCACCAATTCGATTATGGCGAATTGGTCGCTAGTATCACACTAGCCAACCCCTTTTTATTCTTTTTATGGGACTGTCCTACAGGGGGTGCAGTCCCTAATTTATGCATTTTAAAAGAAGAAGTTTTAGTTAGCTTCTTCTTTTTTGTTATTCTCTGACTGTTCTGCTAGACCTACGTAATAATTATATCTTTCAATAGCATTTATACGATTCTGTTCTAGTAGTTCATGATACTTTTCAGGATTTATTTTCTTCAACATACGGTAACGATCTTCACCAGCAATAAATTCAAAATATCTACTAAAATCAGGTTTAGCATCTAGCTTAAATTCTTTTGTATCTGGATTATAATGGAATAAAGGATAATATCCCGTTTCTACTGCTTTCTTTTCTTCCTGAATAGTTGATTCCATACCAGTTAAAATTCCCTGTGATATACATGGTGCATAGGCTAATATAATTGATGGGCCATTATACTGTTCTGCTTCTTTTAATACATTAATTGTATGTTGCATATTTGAACCCATAGCTATACTTCCAACGTATGCATGAGGATAAGTTAGAGCTATTTTAGCTAAATCTTTTTTAGCTACTTCTTTTCCTTTAGCTGTAAACTTAGCTATACTTCCTATCTTACTTGATTTAGATGATTGACCACCGGTATTTGAATATACTTCGGTATCAAGTACTAAAATATTTACATTTTCATGGTTAGCTAAAACATGATCTATACCAGAAAAACCTATATCATATGCCCAACCATCACCGCCAACTATCCAAATTGATTTTGGTTTAATGTAATCCTTTAGTTCTTTTAATTCATCAATACTAGTATTATCTATTATTTCGTATAACTTATTAGCGGTGTCATTATTTATTTCATTTACATAATTAGTGTAGATATCTTTTTCTTTTTCAGCTATTTTGTCAATGTTACTATTAATTAGGTTAATTATTCTATTTTTTACTGTTTTATCAGCTATTTTCATACCATATCCATATTCAGCATTATCTTCAAATAATGAATTAGCCCATGGTACTGAGTAAGCAGTAGTTGGTAATGATGCAGCATAAATAGATGAGCATCCTGTAGCATTACTAATTACTAGATTGTCTCCAAATAATTGAGTTAATAATTTTAAATATGGCGTTTCTCCACAACCAGCACAGGCACCAGAAAACTCAAATTTTGGTTTAACAAACTGGCTTCCTTTGACTGTAGTTATTGGCATAACTTTCTTTTCTGTTACATGATTAAATAGGTATTCATATGATTCTTTTTTAGTTTTCTTTAACTCTTCCATTTTTTCTATAAATAGAGCTTTTTCACCTTTTTTACCAGGGCATATATTTATACATAACTTACATCCAGTACAATCGGGTAAGCTAATACCAATAGTAAACTTTAAGTTTTCACCTTTAATATTAGCATCTAGTAAATCTTCTTTTAATGATTCTGGTGCATTAGCTACTTCTTCTTCATTTAGTAAGAATGGCCTAATAACGGCATGTGGGCAAACAAATGAGCACATATTACACTGAATACAATTTTTTGGTAGATATTTTGGCCCAATATCTGAAATATTTCTTTTTTCTTGTCTAGATAATCCTGCATCAAAAGTACCATCTTCATATTTTAGAAAATCGCTTACCTTTAAATTGTCACCTCTACCACTGGAAATCACACTAAATATATTACTATCTGTTTCTTCTTCTATTTCCTCTTTAGTAGTTTTAGGTAAATCAATTAAAGTTAAGTATGATAGTGACTGATCAATAGCATTTATATTTTTTGTTACAAGATCGTTACCTTTATTTTTAAATTTATTTTCTAGATCTTCTTTTATCTTTTCTATAGCGAAATCAAAATCCATTATATGTCCAACTTTAAATAGTATAGTTTCCATTATTGAACTAATTTTATGATCTAGTCCGACTTCTTTAGCTAATTTAAAGGCATCTATTGTGTAGAATCTAATATTTCTTTCTACTAAAATATTATAATCATGATTAGATAATTCTTTTAAAATATCATCTTTATTTTTATCTGTATTTAATACAAATATTCCATTATTTTTAATATTATCTAACATTTTAAAACTCTTTAAATATGACTCTTTAGTACACATTACTAGGCTTGGTTTTTCAACATAGTAAGAGGCATGTATAGGATTTTTCCCAAATCTTAGATGTGATTTAGTTACTCCACCTGATTTTTTAGAATCATATTGGAAGTATCCTTGTACGTAAGCGTTTGTATAATTACCTGTTATTTTCATAAGATCCTTACTAGCACTTACCATACCATCTGAACCGTAACCGTAAATTAGAAATTCTACTGTCCTATTTCCTAATACTATTTGAGATGGGGTTAGGCTCTTATTAGTAATATCATCAACAATTCCGATAGTAAAATCATGCTTAGCATCTTTTTCGTTAAGATAATCATAGACAGCTTTAATATCACTAGGAGTAGTATTCTTACTTGATAAACCATATCTTCCACCAATAACTTTTATATTACGATTACTGTTACTAATTACTCCTGTTACATCTAGATAAAGTGGTTCCCCTAATGAGCCTGGTTCTTTAGTACGATCTAATACCGCTATTTTTTCCGTGGTAATAGGTATAACATTTAATAGATATTTAGCTGAAAAAGGTCTATATAAATGTACTTCTATAAGTCCTACTTCTTCATCTTTTTCATTCATAGCATCTACTACTTCACGAATAGTCTCACATACTGAACCCATGGCTACAATTACTCTATTAGCAGTTTTACTTCCATAGTAATTAAATGGTTTATAGTCTTCACCAGTTAAATTATTTATTTCTTTCATGTAATCATTAACAATATCAGGTAGAGCATCATAATAACGATTTCTAACTTCTGTCATTTGAAAGTATATATCATCATTTTGAGTTGTTCCTCTAATTACTGCATGTTCTGGGTTTAAGGCATTTTTTCTAAACTTATCTAGGGCATTTTTATCAATTAAATCTTTTAATTTATCTGTATCTATTAAGCGAACTTTCTGTAGTTCATGGCTAGTTCTAAAACCATCAAAGAAATTAACAAATGGTACTCTTCCCTTTATTGCTGATAAATGAGCAACTCCTGTTAAATCCATTACCTGTTGAACTGATGAAGATGCTAGTTGGGCAAATCCTGTCATACGCGTTGCATATATATCTTGATGATCTCCTAAGATTGATAAGGCATGTGTAGCTATACTTCTAGAAGCTACATTAATTACACATGGAAGAAGTTCACCAGCTATCTTATACATATTTGGTATCATAAGTAGTAATCCTTGGCTAGCCGTGTAAGTAGTAGTTAGACAACCTGATTGAAGGGAACCATGAACCATGCCTGCAGCTCCTGCTTCTGATTGCATTTCTACTACTTTAACTGGATTACCGAAATAATTTAGTTTTCCTGATGCAGATAGTGAATCAGTTAATTCAGCCATAGGAGAAGATGGTGTAATTGGATAAATACCTGCCACTTCGGTAAAGTTATACGAAACATAACTGCATGCTTCATTTCCATCCATAATTTTATATTTCATATTATCACGTTCCTTTAACTATATTAATATTATATTTTAATTATATACCAAATTATTATATAATAAAAGAAAACTATGAATAAAACTCATTTTTTATTAGTCTATTTTATATGTTAATATTTTTTTATTTTAAATAGAAAAAGAAAAATAGGAATTTCCCATCTTTCTTTTATTCACTATTCAGTTACAATCCAAGCTGTTGGGATATTACGCAATCCGTTATCTCCTCCAGCTGTTGGATGATTAATGATCTCATCTTTTATTATCAACCCACTTGATGAACCACCATCCATATTTGCAGCATTAACAGCGCCATAATTTTTCATTATCTCTGTTAATTCAACCATACCACAACCAATAGAGCCATTTCGTCCTCTTCCATCTATTACTAAGAATAGCACAATTCCATCTGCTCTTTGACCAATAGCAGTTCTTGGGGCTAATCCCCAACCACCATCACCTTGAACAAAGGCTGCTTTACCATTTACTATTAGGAATGGTCCAAATTCTATGGCATCTCTTAAATGATATTTATTAATAGCATCATATTTACTAAAGCGACCTAATACTAGTTTGTTTTCATCATTGAATCCTACGAATCCACCACCTACTCTGGCATCTTCATAATCATACACAATTTTACCATTTTTAATAACTGTACCATGTGGAATGGCACCATTACTATTCCAATCCGGATCATAGAAACCACTAGCATTGATAGCTACTACTGCATTACTTTTACGAGCTATTACTCTTACAGATTGTCCTATAGTTCCAAGTCTAGTAGTAGTTCCAATAGATACTTTTGAAGGATCGTATATAGCTACAAGATAACCCTTGTATCCAGTACCACTTACCTCTATTAGACGATATAATTCATCTTTTTTAACATTTTCTAGAATCTGTTTTTCATATTTTGAACTATACTTAATTACATTTTTTCGGTCAACATTTATTAAATCTGGGTTAGTATCTTCATCAGGCTCAATAGTTTTATTTTTGGCTAAGACTTCTGCTATTGTTTCATCATCAAATAGCATAGTAGCTAAATATTGATGTGACATGGTAGTCATAGCAGTAGTTATCCATCTTTCACGGAACCAACCATATGGACCGTATATCAAGAATGTTCCAATAGATAATCCTATTAACACTATTGAAAAAAGCAAAATGAATCCTCTCTTTATTTTCAAATTTAATCTGATTTTCTTTTTTACCTTTTTTTCTTTTTCCATAACATCACCATTTTAATTTAATCTTTACCAATAAATTTTCCATCATCATCTACATCTAAATAATAATAATTTTTTGAATCTAAATTATAAGTTTTAACCTCATTAGATTTATTTTCTTTTAGATAATCAGTAATGAAAAGATTAAATTCCTCTACATCTTTCACAAAGTAATTCATAATAGTCTCATAATTTATCACATAAGCAGTACAGTCATTTTGAATATCTTTATTACTATACACTTTGCCTACACATAATTTTTTTAATGATTTTGCAGGAATGATGGCTTTATCCACCAAATTTTTATAACTATCTAATTCTTCTATCCAAGTTTTATATTCTTGATTAACTGATTCTGGATATAGGTTTTCTACTACCTTTTCAGTGTATTCTTGACGTTTATCTGCAAACTTACTAGCATATTTTTTAAATTCAGTATAATAAGTTAATATTTCTTTTTCTTGTTCTCTTTTTTCTTTATCCTGGCTCTTTAATGTATCAACTACCATCAGTAGTGCACCTAGGAAAATTAATACTGTACCAATAATTGTGATTGTCATAATTTTTTTATTACTCATATCTATTCTCCTAACAATAATCAGTATAGCAAAAAATTATTGGTTTGTAAAATAAAAATGATTTGAGTTCGGTATTTTTTCAAATAATTATAAATTTTAACTATAAATATAGCTGGTCTTTAAAAATTTCTATTGTTTATTAAAAAAAGTGCTTTTAGCCAACTATTTCAATAAACTGATAAAGTTTTACCGGGACTCAAAAAAATGGAGGCTTTTTTATAGCCTCCATTTTATTTGTATTATACATTATTATTTATTTTTATATAAACACTTAGATAAACACTTTACATCTTTATATACACACCCTGTATAGAATCTACCTGCTTTTGTTTTATCGAAACGAGCAGCACTATTGGAATAAAAATCTTGGTTAGTTATTGTATCTATTTTGCTTGAGTAGATAGTATTTAATTCTACTTCTCTACTGATTAATTGATCAATAATAGCTTTATCCATGTTAATATGTATTAATCCGTCTCTTTCATATAAACATCCTTCCCAATTTTTAGAATTTTGAATAAATTTTGGATATCTATCATAAGTAAAACTTTCTACTTGAGCATGTGGTCCAATATATACTGAAATATCATATGGTTTACTATCAAATTCTTCACGTAATGAGTCTATTAATTGGCCTGGTAATTCTCTATCAATATACTCTCCGCCACAGTGAGCCATGGCTACTGCCTTTTTATAATTATCTTCAGCTATTACTACTGGACAATCTGCTACTGGATATGCTAGTGCTACATCTTTTACTTTATCATCCATCATTAATATATCAGCATAAAGGTCTAAGTCATACAAATCTTTATATGGTTCAACCATACCATTAGTAACTCTAATATAATGACCATCTTGGTATTTAGAATTATATTTTTCTAGAAGTACTTTCATTTCTTCATAAGATTTATTGGTTAAGTCGGGTCTAGCTTTTTGAATTGGTGTTAGTACTCTTAAACCAGAATATCCATATTCTTCTCCTAAAATTATTCTACGTCTGTCAAAATCCTTTCTTATTTCTTCTTTAGTCATACCCTCTTTATAGAACTTACTATTCGTATTCATATTTCCATGTCTAATCATACTATAAAAGAAAGTTAAATTAGCTTTTAACATTTTAAATCCCCCCTCGCTTCTAATTGGCGCTGATTATACTACATAATATAAAGAAAATCAAGTAAAACTTGATTTTCGTGTTTATTGCATCATAATTACTTTTTATCTTTTTCTGTTTCTTTAATAATGTATACTGGTCTATGCTTAGTTTCTAAATATGTTTTGGCTAAGTATTCACCAATAATACCTGTACAGAATAATTGTACTCCACCAACTAGAAACATGATACAGGCCATACTAGGCCAACCTCCTACTGGATCACCCCATACTATGGTTTTTACAATAATGACTATTATTAAAATAAAAGCTATTAAGCAAAAAATAAATCCAACCAAAGCAGCAAAAACTAATGGTGTTGTGGAAAATGCAACTATTCCTTCTAAAGCATAGGAAAATAGTTTTCCAAAATTCCATTTTGTGGTACCTGCTACCCTATCTTCTATTTCAAATTCAATCCATTTTGTTTCAAATCCAACAAAACTAAATAATCCTTTAGTATAGCGATTGTATTCTTTCATGGATATAACGGCATCAACCATCTGACGTGTCATTAAGCGAAAATCTCTTGCTCCAGGAACCATTTCAATAGATGATATTTTACTTATGATTGAATAAAACCATTTAGTAAAAGTTTTTCTAAGAAAAGAATATCCTTTACGATTTGTACTCTTAGTTGCCACACAGTCGTATTCTTCTTCTTCTAGGGTATTAAACATTTCTATTAAAAGAGCTGGTGGATCTTGTAAATCTACATCCATGGTAGTTACATAGTCACCTGTTGTATATTCTAATCCGGCAAGCATACCTGCTTCTTTGCCAAAATTTCTAGAAAATGAGATATAACGAACTCTTTTATCCTTTTTAGCTAATTCACGTAAAGTAATTAGTGTTTTATCTTTAGAGCCATCATTAACGAAAACGAATTCTATAGTAGCTTTATCTTTTAACTTCTCTGCTACTTTATTTACTTCCTCATAAAAAATGGGTATTGTTTCCTCTTCATTGTAGCAGGGAACAACGATCGAAATTTTTTTCATATTCTACCTCTTTCTTGTTTATATGGATATTTTACCATATTTTAGAAGTTTTTGACAGTTTTTGATTTTAAATACTATAACTTTACATTATTTTATTTTTTTATTACATTAATTTTAATTATTGTCTATATAATTTTCGATAATGTTAATCATATTCTGATTATTACTTATATATTTATTAGGTTTAAATTTTTCTACTTTCTTTATAGCATCCTCTAACTCAGTCATTTCATAAACTGGTATTATAAAACCTTCTTTACTAAATTCTTCAACTATCTGTAATTGATGGTCATTACTATGCTCTTTATATTTTGCTAGTCGTGGTACAGCTATTATTTTTTTATTTTGTTTTAGACAATCAAATATTGTACCAACACCAGCATGAGTAATAATGAATCTAGCATTTTTGATGTATTGTTCTAAATCTTTTTTAGAAACATAATCAAATATTTTCATGTTCTTAGATTGATATTTGGTATAACCAGCTTGTACTATTATTTCTTCTTTAATTACTTTTTTGGTAATTAATTCGTCTACTTTTTTTAAAATCCTTGTAAACTCTTTATCTTGAGTTCCTAATGTTATTAATATCATCAAATATCACCACCAATTTTAATAATTTAATTTGCCTTCAATATTTTATTATTTTTATCTATTCTTACTACTTGAATTTGTTCTTGTTTAATCAAACGATTTATTAAATAAGTATAAATAGAACTGGATTCATTATCCATAACCGAATCTGCCATTAGCTTTCCAACTAACTCCATAAATTCAATTTCCTTATTTTCCAAATATGAAAGTATAGTTTTATCAAAATAATTAATTGGAACACTTTTTATATTTTCATCTTTTACATATCGAAGTTCACTGTTTTTGTTTACTATTTTTTTCCATTCATTTAAATAATAATCTTTTTCTTTTTTTGATAATATATGTTCTTTTTTTGCTAATTTATTTACTTCTCTAAATTCCATACATCCTATTGACCAGCAATAAGAATCATATTCATCAGCAAAAACAACACTAATATTCTTATCAGGAAACAAATAACAGATATATAGAAACAGTAGAAACTCATTAGTACTTTTATGACTAGACCAAACTCTAATCTTATCAACAGTAGCAACATATTTTTTTAATTTTTCTATTTCTTTCCGAAAAGTGTATCCTTCTTCAAACGGAAAATAATCATTTTGATAATTATACAATTTTTTCAAACAACTTCTATCATAATCATCTAAAGTTCTTAAATCCCCAAATGATAATTCTAAAGGTAAACAAACAAGTAAATTATGAGAAAAATCACTTTGTTTTAAACAACCTATTTCTGCAAACCCATGTACCACTTCTATTAACTTATTATTTTTATATAAACTATTATTCATGCTAATATTTTCCTAATAAATCCATCCACCATAGGTAGCCTTAGGATATAGTTCTAGCATAGATTTCCACTGTACAATAAATAAGTCAGCAAACTTATATATTAATCTACCTGTAATAGTTTTAGTATGAATATTGGCAAATGTTTCAATATAAATAATTTTACTGCCAAATATTTTTCCAATGCAACACATAGGTCCTGCTGTATGGGCTCCTGTTGTGACAATAAACTGGGGTCTAATTTTAATGTATAAGTATAGGCTTTTAAAACAGTTAAAAAGTAATTTGAATGGATAAGAAATAAGATGGTCTTTTGTACCATATACCAAATAGTCGATTCTTTTATGATACCTATTTTTTAATGGCTTCGTTGCCTTAGTTTTTTCGGTTATAATATGATAATCATATTTTTTAAACATACTATTTAACATCATCATTTCAGATAAATGTCCACCAGTACTAGATATAAATAATACTTTTTTTTTCATATTAATCCTTTCTTTTTAGTAATTGTATCCAATCTTTTTTTATTTTATCAGATGTATAATTGTAGCTAATATTTCTACCTTCAGTACCTAATTTTACTCTTTCTTCTTTTGAATCAATTAACTTGATAATAGCATCTGCCATTTTATTAAAATCTCTATTTTCAATAAGAAAGCCATTTACATTGTTGGTTATTAAATCGTTAGCTCCTTCTGCCGATGAAAAGGCAATACAAGGTAAGCCATGTGACATTGCTTCAATTAACACTATACCAAATGATTCAGTGTATGATGTCATTAGATAAATTGATGATTTATTTAATAGTTTGTCTATTTCTTGGCGGCTTAAATAGCCATGAACTGTTACATCACTAGTTAATTCTTTTAAATAAATAGAATCAACAATTTTATTTTTTTCTGGTCCATCACCAACTATATCCAGATGCCAATCTGGTCTTTTGTCATGAACGATATTATATACTTCTATTAAGTCTTCATATCCTTTTTCTCTTGATAGTCTACCAATTGAAATTAAATTTTTATGACTTACAGTTGAAGGCTTTTTAGGAATAGTATCTAGCATGTTAGGTATATAAACGCATTTACATTTATAATTTTTTTTCTTCAATTCCTTTTTGTAGAAACTTCTTAATGAATCGGAAACTAAAACTACTTTGTCTAAATTTTTACATGAGTTAACCATTTTCTTGATATAGTTAACATCCTGGTGATGATGATTATGTTCCCACCCTATTTTGTAGGTTTTTCTGCTTGCATATTCACCTAACCAATTATTAAATAAAATTCTTGTAGATATTATGATATCACTTTTGCATTCTTTAATAGCTTTAATAGTTTTACTTCTACGTAGAAATAATACATGTAGTGCTTTAAATGTTTCTTTAAAGAAAACAACAGGTCTGATTTTATGAATTGATTCTTTCCACTCCTCACGATTTGGCTTGTATTTGTCTATTAAGTATGTAACTTTTACTCTTTTATCTATTTCAAAAGCTGGCTTTTCATCTAATTTGTAGGTTGATAGTATTTCTACTTCATAATCTTCACAAATTAAGTTGGCCAAGTTAATTATGCATTTTTCAATTCCACCATAACCCAAATGTAAGGCTAGTATGCTTATTTTTTTCATGTAATTCACCTATATTCATTATAGAGCATAATTTTTTTTAAGTAAAGTCATTTAATTTTTGAGTTTCAATAAATTATATTGAAAATATGCATCAAAAAAACCATAAACAATACAAATTTATGGTTTTCTACTTAAGTAATTATTAGCTAGTGATTAGAAAGTTCTCTGATTTTTTCAATAGATAATCCCGTTGCTTCAGAAATATTTTCTACTGATAGATTTTGTTTTAGAAGATTGATAGCTATTTCTTTACGTTCTTCTTCACGTCCTTCTTCACGTCCTTCTCTTAATCCAGCAGCTCTAGCTCTTTTCTTTTC
>CAKPSO010000023.1 GCA_934183185.1 uncultured Bacilli bacterium
AAAAAAGTAATAGACTAATTTTTGACAAAGCTTAATAAATATGTTATTATGAATATGTCAAAGAAATTTGCATAAAATAAAAAGGGAATACTTAACTTTGCCGAGTTGAGTACTTGCCCATATTTATGGTAAAGCACTTAATCTATGCTAGATTGAGTGCTGTTTTTCTTATATAGTTTACTACTTTACTAAAGTAAAAAGTAAGGCTATTAGTAAGAAGATAATGATGATTAAAGAAGAGATTAAAAAATCTTTCTTATGCATAACTATCAGCCTCCTTCCTTATTTAGTTGGAGGCAAGCACTCAACAGTTAAGTTTCCCTGTAAAAATTATACTATATAAATTTTTACATAACAAGCGAGTAATAGAAAATTTTGGTAAAAAATATTAAAATATATGGTATAATTATGTTAGTTAATAGTTATTACTAACTATTTCTTTTGTCCTAGAAGTTGTTCTACTTCTTCCCTTAGGGCACCAGATTGATTGATACTCGAACTTTTCGAGATAATATAAAAACTACTCTCAAATTAAATTAAAAGTGGTTTTATTTTTTCAATTTAGAAACATACTTGCAGATTGACGAAGTAAATTTTGTAATTTGTAAAATATTTTAGAATTGAGGAATAGAAAATATGTTTAAAGACATCAGGCTATCTATTGATAATGATAAAGTTGATTTTGAATATGAAATAGATGAAGATATAGTAATTATTAAGACAATTGATGAATTAGAGATTGGAAAAAATTTAAAAATCTTTTATGATGAAAACATATATGAGATTAAATTAAATAACAGTACAAAATTTAGTGAAGATAAGGCTGGAGAGATACTTATTAATTTAGATATTAAAAAATTGTCTTTTTCAGTAATATTAAAAAATAATTTTTTTGTCAAAAGTGTTTATAAATATATGAATAAATTAATTAACAAAGATATACTTATTAACGAAATAAAAATATTTTTAAATTCTAAAATTGGAAAAAAATACAAAAAAGATTTGAATGTTTTATTAGATAATATTGAAAATAAAGATAAATCTTTAGAAGAATTAATAATTAATAACGAAAATGAATATGAAAGAATAATTGATCTAACAATCCATAATAAAACTTATATTGACATTGTTAAGAATATGAGTGATTTAGAATTAATGTTACTAATAACTTCTTACATTTTTGTACCATTTACACCAAATATAGATCAAAATTGTTTTAATGATTTAGTAAATGTGGCTAAAAATTATGATAATGCTTTAGAAAATATATGGCGTTTAGGGATGAATTATGATAGTAAAGGTTATAATTTTGATTTATTAGACAATTTCTTTGTGGATTCCAAAAACGTATATTATTTAGGTGAATATATAAGTAGTATCCATCAAATAAACCAAGAAAAAATAGTTAATACAATAATTAAAACAAAAGATAAAGAATTTATAAAACAAATTTTAGAAAATAATTTCATTGTAGATAACTTAGATGAAGAATATAAAAACATTTTGAAATCTAGCATATAAAAGTTGTTATACTTCTTCCTTTAGGACACCAGATTGATTGATACTTGAACTTTTCAAATATAAATTTACAGCGACTTATCAAAAAGTCGTTTTTATGTTATTCTGTATATGCAAGAATGAAATTAAATAAAATATTAATAATGTAACCAATAAAAATGCAGATAAAATCATTGCAAATGTCAAAGCAATGTGTATAATATTTTTCAATACAAAGGAGGGAATATATGAATAATAAAATATGGATTATTAGTAATTATTATCCAAAAATAGTTAATGGAGAAGAGATAAAAACAACTCCCGTTTTTGAATGGATGTACATAGATATTCCTGAATTTAAAATAGAGTATATTTATTCAATTAATCAAACTCTTAAAAAAATATTTGCAAATTCTATTTATCCTGAAAGAGAAGTATTAATTTCTAGACTTTTACTAGAAGAATTTAATAACAATATAATTTTTTATTATCCTTGGCTAACTAATTTTGCCGATCCTAGTGTTTCTGAATTTATAAACTTATCGTTAGGAGAAACACAATTAAATCATCAATATGTTAAAAAGCATTAATATTTTTATTATATTGGAATTTATAGTGTGTTATTAAAAAATCTAATATAAATAGCTTACATTTTTTGAGTATAATAATTTTAAAAATAGTTTAATTAGGTGTATAATATGTTATATGTTATGGGAGGTTTATCAATGAAAAACGAGGAATTGAGGGAATTAAAAGAGAAAGTTAAACAACTAAAGGATGAAAGAGATAAGGTATTAAAAATTTGGGAAGAAATAAAAAAATTAGAAAACAATGAGTATGTGAAAAAATATTTGGAATTATTAGATGTATTTAAGGAAAAAACATCTGGGAAAAACACTGGAATTGATAAATATACTGATAAAAAGATAATTGATATAGCTTTAAGTAATACGAAAATTACTCCTGATGATGAGATATATGTATATTTAGGAACATATAGATATAGTGATGAAATTGATATTGTTCATGGCTCTTGTGATATACCAGTAAGTAGAAATGATCGTAATGCTAACTATGTTCTATATCAAAACTTGGAATCCAAATATCATGAAAGTGTTCAAATTCCTTATGCAAAAGCTGATGAATTTGAAATATCTCATAAAATAATAGTTCCACAAAATGTTGTTAGTAGACAAAGATATTTTTATGATTTGCAATCTGAATATTTTGAGACAATGATTTTAGAATCTCCTGAAAAAGCAAAAGAAATAATAAACAATTTAATCAAAAAATAAGAAAATTTATAAAAAAAATCTCCATATGGAGACTTATATTATTTTTCTTTCTTTGAATATTCAACTATGTTAAACCAAGTAACGGGGTCAATTACGCCATTTTCTTCTAGATTAGATAGAGACTGAATTTTTTTTACAGAACGTTCTGTTAGATCATCAAATATTCCACTTACTTTGACACCAGGAATATTTTTGAATTTTTGACATATAGTTAATAAAAATTTTTGAATTATTTTAACATCATCACCACTCATACCTAAAGTTAGAACTCGACCTTGGAAGAATTCGTCACTATATTTAGTGTATTCTTCTGGAATATTGGCTATAATTTTTTCATAGACATCAACTATTTTATTCCAAGTTGTTGCATCAACTTCACCAGTAGCTGGTAAATTATATTTATTTTGAAAATTTATTACCATAGCACGGGTATTATCGTTAAATACACTATTAAGTTTTAGAGATGGAAGATCTGGATCAAAGAATGCTATGGCTGATAAAACATAGTGTAGTACCTGAACGCCAATACCTACATCCGAATAACTCAATTTATTACCATAATCAAATAATTCTTCTTCTTCTTTAATACCTTCTGAATGAATATCGTTAACTCTTTTTACAGCATTATATATATATTTTATTTTGTACCAAGTTGAATAATCAACTATGCCAGTTGGTGTTAAGTTAAATATTTTTTGGAATTCTTTTACAGCATCTTCAGTATACTTACCAAAAACACCATTTATTCTAGGTATTTTAGGTATTGCAGGATAGTTATCAGAAATTCTATTTAATTCTCTTTGAATTACTTTTACTTTATCACCACCATTGCCTAGCTCTATAGGAAAACCAGGGTAGGCACCAATTAATTCTCCAGTAGGGGCATCTTCAAAGATATTAACATCATTACCATAATAATATCTTAGTATTTCTAGGGGAGTTTTATTTTGCTTGGCTAAAGAAACGCTCCCCCATTGAGATAATCCTTCACAAGTAGTTACTCTACCATCACAGTAGATGGCATTTAATGGTTGAATTTGGCCGTCGCGATAAATATAATTATTAAATATTGAATCTACTTTTTTACTAATAGAATCAAATATTTCTCTATCTTCAATAAATGCTTGATCATAAGAAGGTAGAGAAGTAATATCAAAAGTATAACCACGACTAGGGTACCATTCATTATAAATGCGATTTAAGGCAAAAGATATTTGGGCTAGTATATTGGCTTCTATAGCGCTATCTGGCCAGTTAGGATATATTTCACTAGATGCAACATTCTTAATATAATCTACAAAGGGTATACTAATATTTTTGCTAGCTTCATTAGGGGCTCCAAGATGTACTACTATTTCAGTTGGAATAGTAGGGTAGTTAACTATAGTACTCATAATGAACCATCACTTTCTAAAGCTGGTAAATTAATAGGTTGAATTATTTTCATACCATCAAATACTGCAATATCATATTTCTTAGTTGTGTTATTTTTAGGATTAGTAACAGTTATATTATAAGTAGTATAAGTAATATCTTTAGCAGATTCTATATCTTCTTTAGCTGGTTCAGCTGGTAATTTAATATCATCTATTATACCGCTAGAATTAGTTTTACCAGTAAAGAAAATAACCTCATTACCATCTATTTCTTTAGTTATTTTAATATCAATGTCCTTTAGAGGATATGCTTGATTAGCAATAAATACTTGTACTTTTACAGTACCAGTACCACTATTTTTTTTAGCAAATTCAGGATATTTACTACTATCATACATATTATTCATATATACTTAAAGATATAAAAAAGTTAGATGTAGAGAGCATACATATACTCTAACATTTTATATCTACCTCCATTTATATTACTCTCTTATATTATTAATTTTTGACCAATACTTAGATTATTACTAGTAAGATTATTTTTCTGTTTGATACTATTAACAGTAGTATTAAACTTAGTAGCTATACTATATAGATTATCTCCTTTTTGAACAGTATATGTAGTTTGAGTACTACCATTAGTACTAGTAGGTATTTTTAGTTCTTGACCAATACTTAAATTATTACTAGTAAGATTATTAAGAGTTTTTATTTCATTAACACTAGTATTATATTTTCTAGCTATACTATATAAGTTATCACCTGATTTAACTATATATACGATATAGTTAGGGGTTACATCATAATCTTCTCCATAGCATTCATCTACAGTAATAGTTCCAGATGTATCTTCAATCATCAGTGTATCTCCAATATTTAATAAATTACTAGTAAGATTATTATCTTTTTTAATTTTATCTACAGTAGTATTAAACTTTTTAGCTATACTATATAAACTATCTCCAGATTTTACAGTATATACTGTATAGTTAGGCATTTCACCATCTTGTTTATCGTCTATATAACATGGTATTTTAAGTCTTTGACCAATACTTAGATTATTACTAGTAAGGTTATTATATCTTTTAATAGCATCAACGGTAGTATCATATTTTCTAGCTATTGAGTATAGATTATCACCTTTTTTAATAGTATATATTACGCATTCAGATGGGTTAGATTCTCCATTTTCTGATAATATTAATACTTGTGAGGGATAAATATTATCATTTACTAAGTTATTTAATTCTCTTATTTTTTGAACACTAGTATTATGTTGTTTTGATATACCATAGAGTGTATCACCATTTTGAACGATATAAGTAGAATTATTCATTTATATATTCCTCCCATTAATATATATGCAATTATTAAAAAAATAATATCAAAATTATATAAAGTTATGTTATACTTTTACTAGTATTAAAATAGTAGCTAGAAATAGTATTATGTATAGTTTAGTAAAGAATAGTTAGTAGGAGGTTCATTATGAAAGATAGTAATAAAAGTAAACAAATATTATTTTCATTATTAGGAATACTAGGGTTAATAGTAATAATGATAGGAACAACATATGCAGTATTTACTTATACAAAATTAGGCACTACAGATAATACAGTAACTACAGGAACATTAAAATTTATATATACAGAAAATAGTGGTGGAGGAAATGGTATAACTATGACTAATGCCTTTCCAATATCAGATAGTCAAGGAAAACTATTAGAAGGTAATAATAATATTTTTGATTTTAAAGTACAGGCAACAAATACTGGAGATACTATTATGCCATATGAAGTAACATTAAGAAAGAGTAGCGATTCAACACTAGATTCTAGTGTAGTAAAAGTATATTTAACTGATACTACAGATACAACGGAAAGAGTATTAGTAGCACCAACTAAGTATAATCAATTAGCTGATACAAAGGTAGAAGTAAATGGTAATATAGAAAAGACTTTATACCAATCAACAATAAAAGCAAATACTAGTAACTATGAAAAGAGTTTTAGATTAAGAATATGGATAGATGAGGCTACAGACTTTTCACCAACAAAAGATAGTAGTGGTAATCAAGTATATCCATATAATGATAAAACGTTTAAAACAACAGTAAATGTATATTCAAATGTGGATATAGAGAAAGAGACAACTACATATAAAGAAACAATATTAAATGGAACAGATCCGGTATTAAAGGATAATTTAATACCAATAAAAATAGCTAGTGATGGAACAGCAACTAAAGCAGACACAAGTAGTGAATGGTATAGTTATGCCAATAAAGAATGGGCAAATGCCATAATACTAAAAGATGAAACAAAAACTTATAATAATGGAGATACTATACCAGAATCAAATATAGAATCATACTTTGTATGGATACCTAGATACAAGTACCAAATATTTGATGAAGGTAATTATACAGGATTAACTAGTATTCAAAACAAAGTTCAAACAATAAACGTGGTATTTGAGAATAAAGATACAACTCCATCAAATGGAACTACTAAAGGTACATGGTTAACTCATCCAGCATTCACTAGCTTTGATTCAAATGGATTCTGGGTAGGAAAGTTTGAAACTGGATATGATGGGGCAATATCAACTAGTGCCGCTCAAGTAAATAGTGTTGATACAAGCAAAATCATAATCAAACCAAATGTATATTCATGGAGAGGCATGACAGTAGGTAATATGTTTAAAAATAGTTATGATTATCAAAGAAACTTAGATTCTCATATGATGAAGAATACTGAATGGGGAGCAGTAGCATACCTTCAACATTCAGTATATGGATCACAAGCAAGTGTCAGAATAAATAATAATGAAGCATATATTACCGGTTATGCTTCAACTACTGAGCCAACAACAGGTACAGCAAGTTCAAGCACATCTACTAATAGATATGAATCTACTTCATTGGGAAAAGATGGAACCTATACTGTAAATTATTTAAATAGTAAATCAAGTGTTGCATCAACTACAGGAAATAGAAGTGGAATCTATGATATGAGTGGAGGATCCTGGGAATACGTAATGGGATATACCACTAGTTCTTCAACAGTAGGTGGCTCAAGTGGAATAACTAGTATATATTCAGATTTCTTTACTAATAGTACTTATACAAAATATTGGGATAAGTATACATCAACTACTAATACACAGTATAATAATAGAATCTTAGGAGATGCAACTGGAGAGATGGGCCCATTCGGAAGTGAAAAAGATCCAGATGGATCAAGTAGAAATAAATCAAGTTGGTATGGAGATTTTGCCAATTTTATTAATTCTAATTTTTCATGGTTTATTCGTGGCTCTCGTTGCAATGAAGGTACAGTAGCTGGTATTTTTGCTTCATTTTATCAATATGGTGTTACAAATGGATCAGATTCTTTTCGTATCATTTTAACACCCACTATATAAAATAAAAAACTTTATTTAATGTTAAAAACTATAACTGTTAAAAGAACTTAATCACTATATATAACTGGTTAAGTTTTTTTAACTTTTTTAAACTTTTTGCAGACATTTACTAATTTATTTATAATAATATTATATGTATATTTGATACTATATTTTGTCTTTAAAATTTATTATATTGCTTTAACTAGTAAAATATAGTAGAATTGGTTATAGTTTTGGAGGTTATTATTATGATACAAGCAAAAGATGTAACACTTCGTTTTGGTAAAAGAACTTTATTTGAAGATGTTAATATTAAATTTACAGCTGGTAACTGTTACGGCTTAATTGGGGCTAATGGTGCAGGTAAATCAACTTTTCTTAAATTACTAAGTGGTGAATTAGAAACATCTAGTGGAGAAATTATTATTAGTAAAGGAGAAAGAATATCAGTATTAAAACAAGATCATTATGCCTATGAAGAAGAAACTGTTATGAATACAGTAATTATGGGTAATAAGAAATTATATTCTATTATGAAAGAAAAAGAAGAATTATATTCTCATACTGATTTTACAGATGCAGATGGGATGAAACTTGCTGAATTAGAAGCTGAATTTATGGAATTAAATGGATGGGAAGCAGAAAGTGAAGCAGGAGAATTACTATCTAATCTTGGTATTCCAGTATTAAATCACTATAGCTTTATGAAAGAAATTCCTACTAAGATGAAAGTAAAAGTATTACTTGCTCAAGCCTTATTTGGTAACCCAGATATCCTATTATTAGATGAACCTACTAATAACCTTGATATAGAAGCAATTAATTGGCTAGAAGAATTTCTTATTAATTACCATAATACCGTTATAGTAGTTAGTCATGACCGTCATTTTTTAAATAAAGTATGTACTCATATAGCAGATATAGACTATGGTAAAATTAAACTTTATATTGGTAATTATGACTTTTGGTATGAATCTAGTCAATTAGCTTTAAAACAAATGAAAGAAGCTAATAAGAAAAAAGAAGAAAAAATAAAAGAATTGCAGGACTTTATAGCTAGATTTTCAGCTAATGCTTCTAAAAGTAAACAGGCTACATCTCGTAAAAAGATGCTTGAAAAAATAGAATTAGAAGAAATAGTACCATCATCTAGAAAATATCCTTATATTGATTTTAAACCAGAGAAAGCTAGTGGAAAAGAAATACTTACGGTTAAGAATTTATGTAAGACTGTAGATGGTAAAAAAGTATTAGATAAAGTATCATTTACTGTATTAAAGGGAGATAAAATAGCTTTTGTGGGAGTTAATGATATAGCTAAAACAACACTATTTAAAATATTAATGGGAGAAGAAAAATTTGATTCTGGTGAAGTATTATGGGGTAAAACTATTACTAAATCATATTTTCCTCAAGATAATTCTTCTTACTTTACTAAAGATATTAGTATAATGGATTGGATTGGACAATACTATCATATAGATGATGAGACTGTACTTAGAAGTTTCTTAGGTAGAATGTTATTTTCTGGAGAAGATGTGTTTAAGAGAGTACCAGTATTATCTGGTGGTGAAAAAGCTCGTTGTATGCTATCTAAATGTATGTTAGAAGCTAGTAATATGTTAATTTTAGATGAACCAACAGCACACTTAGATCTTGAAAGTATTACTTCTTTAAATAATGGACTTATTAAATATGATTCAGAAGTATTATTTGCTTCTCATGATCATCAGTTTGTTAGTACTGTAGCTAATCGTATTATAGAAATATTGCCACATGGTATTATAGATAGAAGACTTCCATATGATGAGTATTTAGAAAATAAAGAAGTTAATAAGATACGTGAAGAAATGTATACTAAAAATAAATAGTATTTTTTGGAGATGTTTATGGATAAAGGATTATTAAATGAAGTTAAAGCTAATTTCTTAAAAAAAGAAGCTAATTTAAGTATGTATGCTACTAAAAGTAGTAGTGGTATTCGTTTGATGAAAGAAAATCTTGATGATGATATAAGACCCAATTTTTATCATGATATTGATCGTATTATTCATTCTTTATCATATACAAGATATATGAATAAGACACAGGTATTTTCTTTTAATACTAATGATCATATTAGTAAAAGAATTATTCATGTTCAATTAGTTAGTAAAATAGCCCGTACTATTGGTAGAGCACTTAACCTAAATGAAGATTTGATAGAAGCAATAGCTTTAGGACATGATATTGGTCATACACCTATTGGACATACGGGAGAAGCTATCCTAAATGAAATTTCTATGCGTGAATTAGGATGTATGTTTAATCATAATATTCAAAGCGTTAGAAACTATTTAACTATTGAGAGAAATGGTAATGGTAGTAATTTAACTATTCAAACACTTGATGGTATAATGTGCCATAATGGAGAAATGCCATTAAATATATATGAACCAAGTACTAAAACAAAAGAAGAATTTATTAAAGAATATGAGGAATGCTATACTAATAAAGAAACTTTAAAGAAAATAAGACCCATGACATTAGAAGGATGTGTAGTAAGAATTAGTGATATTATTGGGTATATTGGCAGAGATATTGAAGATGCTATAAGTATTGGAATATTAAAAAGAGAAGATGTACCAGATAATATAAAGAAAGTACTTGGTACTACTAATAAAGAAATAGTTAATACTATTATTTTAGATATTGTGTCAAATAGTATTAATAAACCATATATTAAATTAAGTGATCAGGTATTTAAAGCAATATTTGATTTAAAAGCATTCAATTATAAATATATTTATAGTAAAGCTAATACTAAAGAACAACTTGAATACTATAAAAAGGGAATGAATTTACTATTTTCTAAATATTTATCTGATTTAGAGAATAATAATTATGAGAGTGAGATATATCGTATCTTTCTTGATGATATGAATTCTAAGTATAAAGAGAATAATAGTAATAAGCGAATAGTAATTGATTTTATTGCGGGGATGACTGATGACTATTTTATGAAACAAGTAGATAAAATTATTAACTGTTAAGAAAAATTACTTGACAAATAGTACTTTGTGTAGTATCATTTTAGAAGAATTTTAAAAGAGGTGACAAACATGGGTGAAAAGAAACCATTTTATCTAACACAAGAGGGTCTAGATGAAATTAAGCAAGAATTAGATGATTTAATAAATGTTAAAAGACCTGCTAATATTCAAGCAATAAAAGAGGCTAGATCATTAGGGGATTTATCTGAAAATGCTGATTATGATGCTGCTAGAAATGAGCAAGCTCAATTAGAAGGTAGAATTAAGAAACTAGAACAAATGCTAGAAAACTATGTAATAATAGAGAAAACTGATAAAGATACAGTAGGGTTAGGATCAACAGTAGCAATTAAATATGTAGATGATGACGAAGATGATGGCGATGAGTATAAAATAGTTGGTAGTCAAGAAGCTGATCCATTTGCAAGTAAGATATCTAATGAAAGTCCAATAGCTCAAGCTTTAATGAATAAGAAAGTTGGAGATATAGTTACAGTTGAAAGCCCAAATGGAAGTTATCAAATAGAAATTACAGATATAAAGTAAGTTAGTGTCTAACTTATTTTATTTTTTCTTGTATAAGTGAAATAATTAAGTTATAATATAAGTCGTATTGGAGGGAATATAATGGCAAAAAAAGAAAATAAAAACAGAATAGAATTGACTATAAAAATTGAAGGAAAAGAATGGACTACAGCAGTAGATAATGCTTTTAAAGATAAAGTGAAAACAGTTACTGTAGATGGTTTTAGGAAAGGTAAATGTCCTCGTGATATTTTTGAAAAGAAATATGGAAAAGAATCTTTATATGTTGATGCAGCAGAAGTTTTATTAACTGATGCTTATAATAGGGTAATGGAAGATAATAAAGAAGTAGTTCCAGTAGCTAGACCAAGTGTAGATATTAAATCAATGGATGATAATGGTGTTGAATTTGGTTTTACTATTGTGACTAGACCTGAAGTAAAAGTTAAGAAATATAAAGGATTAAAAGTTAAAAAAGAAGAAGTAGAAGTAACCAAAGAAGAAATAGAACATGAATTAGGTCATTTACTTGAAAGATATACAGAATTAGTAACTAAAGAAAAAGGTAAAGTAGAAGAAGGAAATATTGCAGTTATCGATTTTGAAGGATTTAAAGATGGTGTAGCTTTTGATGGTGGAAAAGGTGAAAACTATTCATTAGAAATTGGAAGTCATACTTTTATACCTGGATTTGAAGAAGCTGTTGTTGGTATGAAAACTGGTGAAGAAAAAGATATTAATGTTACTTTCCCAGAAGATTATGCTAGTGAAGAATTAAAAGGGCAACCAGTAGTGTTTAAAGTAAAGGTAAATGAAATTAAAGAAAAGAAAAATAGAGAATTAGATAAAGATTTCTTTGATGACTTAGGTATGGAAGGTATTGATACTAAGGAAAAACTTGAAGAAGAGATTAAAGCTAATATTAAAGCTCAGAAAGATATGGATGCTGAGAATAAGCATTTAGATAAATTGTTAGAAGAAATTGGTAAGAATGTAGATGTTGAAATACCAGAAGAAATGGTAGAAGAAGAAATTGATTCTATGATTGAACGTTTAGAAGAACAAATGAAAATGCAAGGTATTTCATTAGATATGTACTTACAATTTACTCATACTGATTTAAATCAATTACGTAGCCAATTAGAAAAAGATGCATACCAACATGTACTTTATCGTTTAATGCTAGAAGAAATTATGAAACTTGAAAGCATTAAAGTAGAAGATAAAGATGTTGATAAAGAAATTGAAGAAATGGCTAAGAAGTATAACGTAAAAGAAGAAGAATTACTAAACTCTATTGGTGGAAAAGAAATGATCCGCTATGATCTTGAAATGAGAAAAGTATTTGATTTATTAAAAGAAGAGAATAAATAATAGTAAAAGGTATCTGATGGTACCTTTTTTCGTGCTTATTTTTAAAATAAATTTTTTATACTACTATTGGTGATATGATGAAAGTTAAAATATTCGATATGGAAGATGAAAAAGACTTAGAGGCAGCTATTAATGACTTTATAGATGATGATATGGAAATAGTTGATATTAAGTATCAGGTTTCTGCTAGTGTATATAGTGAAGAACAGATATACTGTTTTTCAGCTATGATTGTTTATTTCCAAAAATAACCACTAAAATATCTTTGTCAAATCATGTATATTTTATTGCTTTTTTTTGTTTCGATGTTATAATAAAAAACATGATTTAAAAGGAGGTAGCGCCATGCAAGATTTAAATAATAAAAGCCTACCTGTTTTATTACTTAATGATGTAGTTTTTTTTCCAGCTGGAGAAATTCGCCTTGAACTTTCTTCGTTAGAAGAAAAACAAATAATTTCCTTAGCAGAGGGATATTTTGATAGCAATATTTTAGTGGTTTTTCCTTTTATTAATCAGGAAATACCAAATTTAAAAGATTTACCAATA
The DNA here is from genome assembly GCA_934183185.1 of uncultured Bacilli bacterium. Taxonomy (GTDB): domain Bacteria; phylum Bacillota_I; class Bacilli_A; order RF39; family UBA660; genus Alloscybalousia. Next base: position 13,060 of record CAKPSO010000023.1, read on the forward strand.
GTAGGTATTATTGCTCAGATTAAAATGAGAATGGATATGCCTAATGGTAAAACTAGATTGGCCCTATATGGACTACGTAGAGTTCAAATAATAGATTATAAAGAAGAAAACGTTGGACTTAGTGCTAACTATAAAGAAGTGGAAAATACTATTTCTAATCCTAAAGAGGAGATAGCATGTACTAGGAAAATATTAAATTTATTAGAAACTTATATTGATGATTATTCCTATAATAATAATTTATTAAATAATCTAATTGGAGTTAATAGCTTAGATAGAATTACTGATTTAGTAGCTCCTACTTTACCAGTTGATTATTTTCGTAAAGCTAGTTATATTGAAGAGATTGATCCAGTATCTAGAAGTAAAATGATTATGGAAGATATCAATAATGATTTAGCTATATTAGAGTTAGAGAAGAAACTTGATGAACAGTTATCTACTGAAATAGATAAAAATCAGAAAGAATATGTATTAAGAGAAAAAATTAGAATTATTAAAGAGGAACTTGGGGATATTAACGATAAAGATAATGATATTGAAAAGATACGAGAGAAGATTAATAATTTAGATTGTAATGATAAGATTAAGAATAGATTAAATGTAGAATTACATAGATATGAAGCTAGTAATACTAATTCTCCAGAAGTAGGGATTATCCGTGACTATATTGATTGGTTACTTGAATTACCTTGGAATATTTATACTGATGATACTTATAATTTAAATACCGTAAAAGATAAATTAGATAAATCTCATTATGGGCTAGATGATGTTAAAGATAGAATCTTAGAGTATTTGGCAGTTAAACAGTATGCTAAAGATTCTAAAAGTCCTATTCTATGTTTAGTTGGCCCTCCTGGAGTTGGTAAGACTTCACTTGCTAAAAGTATTGCTGATAGTTTGAATCGTAAATGGACTAAGATATCAGTAGGTGGAATAAATGATGAAGCTGAAATAGTTGGACATCGTAGAACTTATATTGGGGCTTGTCCAGGATTAATAATTCAAGGATTAAAAAAAGCTGGTAGTAGTAATCCAGTATTTATCATAGATGAAATTGATAAAATGACTAAAGATATTAAGGGGGATCCGGCATCAGCTTTACTAGAAGTGCTTGATCCAGAGCAGAATCAAAAATTTTGTGATCATTATATAGAAGAAGAAGTGGATTTAAGTAAAGTTATGTTTATAACTACAGCTAATTATTATGAACAAATACCAGTAGAATTACTAGATCGCCTAGAAATAATAGAATTATCTTCATATACAGAGTATGAGAAATTAGATATAGCTAAGAGTTATTTACTTCCTAGAGAGATTGAAAATAATGGACTTAAAAATATTAATATTAGTTTTTCTGATGATGCGATACTTACTATTATACGTAATTATACTAAAGAAGCAGGTGTGAGAGAATTAGAAAGAAAGCTTGCTAGTATACTTAGAAAAATAGTTAAGGAAATAGTTTTGGGTAATAATGATGGTGAATATCAGATAACTCAATATAACTTAGAAAAGTATTTAGGTAAAAAGAAATATTTGTCTAATACTAATGATGTTTTAGATAGAATTGGAGTAGTAAATGGAATGGCTTATACTATATATGGAGGAGATATTCTACAAATAGAAGCAGTTTTATTTCCAGGAAAGGGTAACATTATACTAACTGGTAGTTTAGGAGATGTTATGAAGGAATCAGCACAACTTGCTTATGACTATTTAAAGTCTAACTATAAAAATTATCAAATTAATTATGATTTATTTGAAAATTATGATGTTCATATTCATGTACCAGAGGGAGCTGTACCTAAAGATGGACCTAGTGCTGGGGTAACCATAACGACAACATTATTATCACTATTTACTAATACTTTAATTCATACTAATGTTGCTATGACGGGAGAAATGACATTAAGAGGTAAGGTATTACCAATAGGTGGATTAAAAGAAAAAGTAATTGGTGCTCATAGAAATTGTATTACTACTATCTTTATACCTAGAGAAAATGAAAAAGATTTAGAGGAAATTCCAGATAATATAAAAAATGATATTAGATTTATTCTAGTAGATAGATTTCAAGATATTAGAAACTATTTATTTAAATTTACTAGAAAGAGAGTAAAAACTGATCCTAGAAATATTCAATTACCTCTTGATTAAAAAAATTATAAATATTATGTTACACTACTAAATTATGTGATATAATTTAAAAGAGCCTAAGAAGTTCTCTTAGTGCTTTTTTTGTTTATTGAGGGGAGTGATTTTATGACTAAATTTGTGTTTGTGACTGGAGGAGTATGTTCAGGACTTGGTAAAGGTATTACGGCATCAAGTATAGCCTTACTATTAAAAGCAAAAGGATATAAGGTATTTATGCAGAAGTTTGATCCTTATATGAATGTTGATCCAGGAACAATGTCACCTATTCAACATGGGGAAGTTTTCGTTACTGCTGATGGATGTGAAACTGATCTTGATTTAGGACATTATGAAAGGTTTATAGATGAAGAATTAAATTATACATCTAACATTACCAATGGTAAGATATATTCTAGTGTTATAGAAAAAGAACGTAGAGGAGATTTTCTTGGGGCAACTATACAGATTGTTCCTCATATTTCTAATGAGATTAAAAATAAAATATATGAAGCTGGTACTACAAGTAATGCTGATATAGTAATTACCGAAATAGGTGGTACAGTTGGAGATATAGAATCTGCTGTTATGATGGAGTCGTTAAGACAATTTAGATTAGAACAGGGTAGAGAGAATACTTTATTTGTTCATACAACACTAGTACCATATTTGTATGGCTCAAATGAATTAAAAACTAAACCAACTCAAAATAGTATTATTGAACTTAGAAGATTAGGAATACAACCTGATATTGTGGTTACACGTGCACCACTTGATTTAGGGGAAGCAGTTAGAAAGAAAATAGCCTTATTTGGTAGTATCCCAGTAGAAAATATAATTGAAGCTAAAGATGTACCTAATATTTACCAAATACCAATTAATTTCCATAAACAAAATATTGAGGAGATTATTCTTAAACAGTTTAATTTAAAAGTAACTAAGAGTAATTTGAAATATTGGGAGGATTTACTTAATACTGTTGAAAATTTAAATGATGAAGTAGAGATTTCATTAGTTGGAAAATATATAGAGTTAGAGGATGCTTATTTATCTGTTAAAGAAGCTTTGAAGGCAGCTGGATATAAATATAAATGTAAGGTTAAAATAAATTGGGTTGATAGTGAATCTTTAGAAAAAGAAGATGTTGATTTAAATAAAGTATTTAAAAATAGTCAAGGTATTCTTGTACCTGGTGGATTTGGTAGTCGTGGTATAGAGGGTAAAATAATAGCTTGTGAGTATGCAAGAAAAAATAATGTTCCATATTTAGGTATATGCTTAGGTATGCAAATTGCGGTTATTGAATTTGCAAGACATGTTTGTGGATTAAAGAATGCTTCATCAAAGGAGTTTAATGAACTTTGTCCTGAACCAATTATAGATTTAATGGCTGATCAAAAGGCAATTATTAATAAAGGAGGGACTTTGAGACTAGGTAATTATAGCTGTAAGTTAACTCCTGGAACTTTAGCCTATAAAGATTATAACGAAGATATTATATATGAAAGGCATAGACATCGTTATGAATTTAATAATCAGTACCGTGAATTATTAGAAAAAAATGGTATGGTATTTTCAGGAATAAATCCAGAGAGTAATTTAGTAGAGATAATTGAATTACCAAGTCATCCTCATTTTATTGCTAGTCAATTCCATCCAGAATTTAAGAGTAGACCAACTAAAGCACATCCATTATTTTCATCTTTTGTAAAGGCAGCTATTGATTATAAAAATAAGAAATAAATATATAATTTGGGTAGAGGTAATCTCTATCTTTTCTTTTTGAAAAATTTTAATTTAAAAAAATTTAAAATAACTATTGACTTTTAAGTAGTAGTAATGATATCATTAAGACACTGATGCAGTTGTTAGTGCCAATAACTGTATAAGTAAATATATTGGGGAATTAGCTCAGCTGGGAGAGCGCCACGTTTGCACCGTGGAGGTCAGGAGTTCGATCCTCCTATTCTCCACCATATTGTGATTAAAGAAGTCCTAGCGATTTCTTTTTCTATACATTATTAATTATTGCCCCATAGCCAAGCGGTAAGGCAGTAGACTCTGAATCTATTATGCGCTAGTTCGAATCTAGCTGGGGCAGCCACGTGATAGTAAATTCCTAGTGTTAGGAATTTTATTTTTTTTAAATATTGTTTTATATAGAAAACTATTATAAAATATATAAATGAGAGGTGTGATATCATGACTAATAAAGAACTTGCTGATTTGATGTTTCCAGATGTACATCATGATGTAGATTATTATGAAAATTTATATCCTAAAAGAAATTTACCTGAGGGAGCTGTAGTATCTAGATTTGCACCAAGCCCTACTGGATTTGTTCATATGGGAAGTTTGCTTACAGCTTTTATTGCAAGTAAAGTACCTAAAGATACTAATGGAGTATTTTATTTAAGAATAGAAGATACAGATGGTAAACGTAGTGTTGAAAATGGGGTACAGGGTATTATTGATGATTTAAAAAACTTTGATATAAAAATAGATGAAGGTGTTGTATCAGAAACCGAACAGATAGGTAAATATGGGCCTTATATTCAAAGCGAAAGAAGAGAAATTTATCATACTTATGCTAAACATTTAGTAGAAGAAGGTCTTGCTTATCCATGTTTCTGTACTCAGGAAGAATTAGATGAAACACGTAAGATGCAGGGATTAAACAAAGAAAGAATAGGAATATATGGTAGTTATGCTAAGTGTCGTTTTTTAACTAATGAAGAACGTGCCCTTAAAATTAAAAATGGAGAACCATATATAGTTAGATTAAAATCTCCTGGAGACTTTAATAAAAAAATATCATTTAACGATTTAGTTCGTGGAAGAATAGAATTTCCAGAAAATGATATGGATGTAGTATTAATTAAGAGCGATGGATTACCTTTATATCATTTTGCACACGTTATTGATGATCACTTAATGAGAACTACTCATATATTAAGAGGTGAAGAATGGATTTCTTCTACTCCTGTACACTTACAATTATTCCAAGTTTTAGGGTTTGATATTCCTAAATATGCTCATCTTGGTGTAGTAATGAAAATAGATGAAGATGGTACTAGAAGAAAACTTTCTAAAAGAAAAGATCCTGAAGCAGCAGTTAGTTATTATCATGAACAAGGTATACCAGTAGAAGCAGTTAAACTATATTTAATGACTATAGCTAACTCTAACTTTGAAGGATGGTGGGATCAAAATCCAACCCTTGGAATAGATGACTTTAAGTTTGATTTTAAGAAAATGAGTGTTAGTGGTACATTATTTGATTTAGAAAAATTATTAAATATATCTAGAAATTATATTAGTAGATTATCTAAAGAAGCTGTATATGAAAATACTTTGAACTGGGCTTTAGAATTTGATCATGAATTTGCTTCAATATTAGAAAAATATAAAGACTATGCTATGGCTATATTTAATATTGAACGTGAACAGAAAAAACCTAGAAAAGATTATGAATCATTCTCAACTATTAAAAATCAAATATGGTATATGTTTGATGAATACTTTACTGGGAATTTAGTATATAACTTTGATAAAATTAAAGATAAAAATGAAATAGCTACTATATTAAAAACATATATCAGTAAATACTATGATGAAAATGATGATAAAGATACATGGTTTAATAAAATAAAAGAATTAACTGATGAACTTGGTTACTGTAGTAATATGAAAGAATATCGTAATAACCCAGATAACTATAAAGGAAGTGTTGCTGATATCTCAACAGTTATTCGTGTAGCAATGACTACTAGTACTATGACACCTGATCTATATGAAATACTTAGACTATTAGGAAAGAAACGTATAGAAGATAGGATAAATAAATTAATATAATAAATAGAAGCAATCTTGGTTATACTGAGATTGCTTTTAAATTATTTAATTTTCTAATTACTTATTTCATATATTTAATTAGGTGATGGTATGTTAAAAAAAATTATTTCTTATTTTGGAGTATTTATACTTATATGTTTTAGTTTTTTTTATACTGATAGAGCTGTTGATATAGTTAAAAGAAATGATCCAGTTATGCAAACTATTTTAGCTAATTCTGAAGCATTAAAAGTAGATGCAGTAAATGCTACAGTTAATTCAGATGAAATTATATCAGGGTTAAATGGTAAACAAGTAAATATTGATAAAAGTTATCAAAATATGAAAAAAGTTAATCGTTATTTAGAATCAATGATAGTTTATGATGAAATTGTACCTGATATAGGTTTAGAATATGATAAGTATGTAGTTAAAGGTAATGAAAGTAAGAATCAAGTAGCTTTAGTATTTAAAGTAAATGATAGTAGAAATCTAGATAAAGTAAATAATATTTTAAATGAGAAGAATGTTGCTGGTACATTTTTTATGGATGGTATATTTATCTCAGATAATATGAATTTAATTATAGAAATGGTTAATGATGGTAGTGAGATAGAAAATTTTGGTTATGATGGTGTTTATAGTAGTAAGAAAATTGACTGGACTAATAATATGATTTATTCTCTTACAGGAAAGAATGCTAATTACTGTTATACTGAGTATAAAGATGCTAGTATATTAGATATATGTAGTAAAAATAAAATGTATACAATTAAACCAACTATTAATACTTCTAATTATCCTTTTTTAACTGTTAAAAAGAATTTAGAGAGTGGTAGTATAATTAGTTTTAATTTGAATGATAAAACAGTAAAAGAATTACCTTCTATAATTAGTTATATTACGCAGAAAGGGTATGATTTAGTTACACTTAATCAATTAGTTAGTGAAAAATTGGTAGACGAAAAATAATAAATCAATTATAATAAAAATATGTAAGGGGAGTATGAATATATGGTAGTAAATTATAATGATCTTAAAGATAGAATACTAGATAATAGTGTTAGTATAGAAAGGTTAGATGATCAAGAGAAGATTGGTAATATTATGGTACCAATGATTGGAAAAGATAAGTATTTAAAAAATAGAGTTAATAATTTAGAAGTTATGGAAGCTAATGATTTATTAATATATAAGTTTGAAAGTGTTAATACTGAGACAAATAAACAGTTAGATAATATACTTATATGTAGAAGTAATTTACCATTAGTTAGTTTGGAACATAATTCTAAAGAATTAAAGGATGTTAGTTATGTAGAAGATAGTTATATTATTTATCATCATAATACTAGTCGTATAAAGAGTAAGATTAATATTTCTTCGTTAAAGAGTGATGATATTGAAAATACTAATGTTTTGATATTAGATAGTGATAGTTTTGATCCAAGTAGTTATTATCAAAAGAAATATAGATTTATGATAAAGGATGATGAAGTACTTTCATTGATGACTGATGGAAATATGTTTCTATCAGGGGAGGCTTTATTTAGTCTTAGACGAGATAATGCGTTAGAATGTATTGGTAAAATACTTGATAAGATTAATACTAGAATTGATAGTTTATTTGATGATGATGTTAAAAAGTATCAAATAAGTAGAAAGAGGCAAGGTTAAAGAAAAACTTGTCTTTTTTAGTGTGTGTTAACTAAATGTAAATTTAATTTTAATTTAAAAGTGCTTCCATGGGAAGCAAAAGTATGATAAGATTAAGTAGTAATAAAATAGATACTAGAGATAGTATTATTTGTATAATTTAGTAAAGAATAGGTAGTAGGAGGTTCTTTATAATGAAAGGTAAAAATAATAATAAAAGTAAACAGATATTATTTTCAGTATT
>CAKPSO010000024.1 GCA_934183185.1 uncultured Bacilli bacterium
TGCAGATTTAAGCGTTATAGGAGGACAAACATTTACAGCAACAGTAAATGTATATTCAAATGCTAAAGTAATATCAGAAGAAGAACAAGCATTAAGAAGTAATACTGATATAAAAGATATAACTATAGGAGATACTAGTTTAACTAAAGTAGAAGGAAAAGACTGGAACTATGAAGTAGAGTTAGATAGTGAAACTACTACTAAGTTAAATATAGTACCTAAGTATTCATTAGCTAATGTAAAGATAGAAAAAGATAATCAAGTAATATCAAATAATAGTGAAGTAAGTCTAGTAGGTGGAAATAACATCTATAAAGTAACAATTACTAGTACGGATCAAACAGCAACTAAAGAATACAAAATTAATATTAAAGTAAAACAGGCAGTACCATTAAAAGATGAAATAATGAAAAATACATTAGTTACAGCTACTCCAACACTAACTACATCAAGTAATAACACAAGTGATGCAAGTGGATTATATAAATCAACTGCTACTAATACAGGAGAGCCAACATATTACTTTAGAGGGAATGTTACTAATAACTATGTAAAGTTTGCTGGTCAAACATGGAGAATAGTAAGAGTAAATGAAGATGGAACAATCCGAATCGTAATGCAAGATGGAATCAATAATAATACTGAATATGTATTTAATTCTAACACTAATAATTATACATATATGTATTATACAAATAGTCAAGATAAGACTCAATTAGAAAGCTGGTATAAAACAAATATCGGAAGTAAACCTGATTTATCTAAAAATGTAGCTAGTGGAGCTTATTATTGTGAGCAAGCAAAAACAAAAGACTCTGATAGTTGGACATCAGGAAGTGCAAATATGACCGTATATTCTAGTTATATACCAGACTTTAAATGTAGTAGTGATGGTAATGGTAAAGGTGTAGTTAATGCAAGCGTAGGGTTACTTACTTATGATGAAGTAGTTTATGCTGGTGGATATCCATATTCAAAAAATAATAATTATTATTTATATAATTCAGCTATCCAATGGAGGACAATGAGCCCCGCCGGATTCTCGGGTTCTTATGCCTATGTATGGGGCGGCGATATATCAGGTGGCATCTTCGCCACCTTTGTCAGCCTTACTCGCACCGTCCGTCCAGTTATTATCCTGAATGCTGATACTCAAATTTCAGATGGAAATGGTACTAGTGAAAATCCTTTTGTTATAAATTAAAATATTAACACAGAGATTGCGGATATCTGCAATCTTTTTACATTTATTTACACTTATAACTTTCTATTTGTAAAATTATCCATGTTATGTAACTTTTCATGATATAATTTATTATGTATAAGTGGGTGAAAACGTGAATAATAATATATATAATCTTTCTTTACCTGATTTAGAAGACTATTTTATAAATAAAGGGGAAAAGAAGTTTAAAGCACAACAACTATTTGAATGGTTGTATCAGAAAAAAGTAGAATCATTTGATGAAATGACTAATCTAAAAAAAGAAACTATAGCGATGCTTAAAAATGACTTTACTTTAAGAACTATAACTATTAAAAAAGTAGAACGTGATATCGATGTTAATAAATACCTATTTTATTTATCTGATGATGAAAAAGTAGAAGCAGTATTAATGAATCATGATTATGGTACTAGTTTGTGTATCTCAACTCAAGTTGGGTGTAATATGGGATGTAAGTTCTGTGAAAGTGGTAGACTAAAAAAAGTACGTAACCTTGAAACACATGAAATGGTAGAACAAATCCTAACAGTTGAAAAAGAATGTGGAAAAAGAATAAGTCATGTAGTAGTAATGGGTATTGGAGAACCATTTGATAACTATGATAACCTAGTAAAATTTATTGAAATAATTAATCATCCAAAAGGAATAGCCTTGGGTAGTAGACATATTACAGTATCTACCTGTGGAGTAATACCTAAAATAAAAGAATTTACTAAATTACCATATCAAGTTAATCTAGCTATTAGTTTACATGCACCTAATGATAAATTAAGAAGTGAGATTATGCCTATTAATAGAGCTTATCCATTAAAAGATTTAATTAATACACTAAAAGAATACATTAATAAAACTAATCGTCGTGTAACGTTTGAATATATTATGTTACAGGGAGTTAATGATCAAGAAGAACATGCCTTAGAATTAGTTAATCTAGTAAGAGGAATGAACTGTTATATTAATTTAATTCCATATAATGAAACTAATAATATTTCATTTAAAAGAAGTAATTATGATACTATTACTAAGTTTTATGATATACTAAAGAAAAATAGAATTAATGCTACTATACGTAGAGAGTTTGGTTCTAAAATTAGTGCGGCTTGTGGACAACTAAGAAGTAAGAAGGAGGACTAATATGAAGGCTTTTTGTATGACAGATACTGGTAGAGTAAGAGATCATAATGAAGATAGTGTTTTAATAGTTAGAAATCAAAATAATGATTACCTACTAGCTGTAGCTGATGGTATGGGTGGACATAGAGCTGGAGAAGTTGCTTCATCTATTGCGATTAGTTATTTAGGAAAACACTTTCAAGAAAGTTTTATTAATTTAACTAAGGATCAAGCTATAGATTGGTTACAAAATAGTGCTACTAAAATAAATGAATTAATTTTTGATTATGCTGATAATCATCCTGAAAGTAAAGGAATGGGATCAACACTAGTAGTAGCTGTTAGTACAGATAACTATGTTTTATTTGGTAATATTGGAGATTCTAGTGGTTTTGCGTTAAAGAATGGAGAATTACATAAAGTTACTTATGATCATACATTAGTAAACTTATTAGTAACAGCTGGAGAATTAACTAAAGAGGAAGCTAAAGATCATCCTAAGAGGAATGTTTTGATGAAAGCTTTAGGAGCTAATAAAAATATAGATATGGATATATTTGATTGTGATCCACAAATAGAAGGTATTTTATTATGTAGTGATGGTTTAACTAATATGTTAGAAGTAGAACAAATACAGAGAGTATTATTAAGTGATTTAACTATTGAAGATAAACTAACTAAACTTATAAATAAAGCTAATAATCGTGGGGGACCAGATAATATTTCAGTTAGTTATTTAATTAGAAGTGAAGGTGAAGAAGAATGATAGAAAAGGGGCAAATGATTAATGATCGTTATGAGGTCATTAAAAGTATTGGTGAAGGTGGTATGGCTAATGTTTATTTAGCCTATGATACTATTTTAGATAGAAGAGTAGCTGTTAAGGTTTTAAGAGGAGATTTATCTAATGATGAGAAGTTCGTTAGACGTTTTCAGAGAGAAGCTTTATCAGCATCAAGTCTTTCACATCCTAATATAGTTGAGATGTATGATGTGGGAGAAGATAATGGTTTATACTATATCGTAATGGAATATATTGAGGGTAAAACTTTAAAACAATTAATTAAGAAACGTGGTAGTTTAACTTTAAGTGAAGCTATTGATATTATGTTACAGTTAACTGATGGTATCTCTCATGCTCATGATAGCTATATTATTCATCGTGATTTAAAACCACAAAATATTATGATATGTGAAGATGGTACTATTAAAATTACTGATTTTGGTATTGCAATGGCATTAAATTCTACTCAACTTACACAGACTAATAGTGTTATGGGTAGTGTACATTATTTACCTCCTGAACAAGCTAGTGGTAAAGGAGCAACCATTCGTAGTGATATTTATTCAATGGGAATACTATTCTATGAATTATTAACTGGTAGTTTACCATTTAAAGGAGATAATGCTGTTGAGATAGCCTTGAAACAATTGCGTGATGAAATTCCTAGTGTTCGTAAGAAGAATCCTTCTATTCCTCAGAGCGTAGAAAACGTTATTATAAAAGCTACTGCTAAAAATCCTAAGAATCGTTACGCAGATGCTAAAGAGATGCATGCAGATTTATTAACAGTTTTAAATGATGATAGAATGAATGAAAAGAAGATACAATTTAAGTATCCAGAACATGAAATAGATGATAGTACTAAGAGTATTAGTGTAATTAAGAAGAAGACTGATGCTAAAGTAAATGATGGTAAAACTAGTGATGAAGAGGATAAAAATAAAAATCAAGAGGAATTACTGGAGGAAGATAATACTGTTAAGAAAACTAATGTAGTTATATGGATATTATCTGGTATATTTGTGCTTACTGTTTTAGTAGTTTTATCAGTAGTTTTAGTTATTCCAGCACTTACTAAAGTACCTGATATTAAAATACCTGATGTTAGTAATAGTAGCGTTATTGATGCAGAAGCTACTCTTAAGAAAGCTGGTTTTGAAGTAGCACTCGAGACTAAGAAAGAAGAAAATGAAAAGGTAGATAAAGGTAACGTTATTAAGACTTCACCTAGAGCTGGTAGAAGTGTTAAGAAAGGTTCTACTATTACTATTTATGAATCTTTAGGAAAAGAAACATACGTTATTGAAGATTATACAGGAGAAAATTATATTCAAATAGAAACTAGATTAAAGGAAGTATATGGATTAGAAGTAACTATTGAGAAAAAAGATGTAGATAATGTTAATGACTATAAAGAAGAAAATATAATAGGACAGAGTATAGAAAAGGGTACTACAGTAGCTAAAGGAGACAAAATAACTTTATATATTCCTAATATTATTGAAGATGGGTATCCAAATATGGTAGAAGATGGTTGGGCAGTTGCGGATGTAGAAGCTTTCTGTGAAAAGTATAATATTACTTTAAAGATTGATTATCAAACCACTACTGATTATAGTGAAGGTACTTTAATTAGTCAGTCTAGATCACCTAAAACACCTATTGTTTCTGGATCAAATTTAAAAATAGTAGTTGCACAGGCACCTAATGATAATGTTAGTCCTACACCTAGTCCAACTGCTACACCAAGTTCGTCTACTGAAGAGTAAAGGAGACTATGTATGAAAGGTCAAATTATAAAAATATTAAGTAATCTATATTTCGTGAATGCTAATAACGAAGTATATGAATGCCATTCTCGTGGGAAATTTAGAAAAGATAAGATAACTCCAGTGGTTGGTGATAATGTTATCTTTGATTGTGAGGATAAATATATTTTAGAAATTTTACCTAGAAAGAATATATTAGTAAGGCCACCGGTAGCTAATATTAGTCAGGGAATAATAGTTACTAGTGTTAAACATCCTGATTTTTCAAGTAATTTGCTTGATAAATTAATATCGATGTTAGAGTATCATAATATAAAACCAATACTATGTTTTTCAAAGTGGGATTTACTGGATCAAGATGAAAGTAAAAACATGGAAAAAATAGTTAATTATTATAATAGTATTGGTTATACTACAGTTATTAATACTGAGTTAGATAAAATAAAAAGTATGTTAACTGGAAATACTAGTGTTTTTACTGGACAGACTGGTGCTGGTAAATCTACTTTGATGAATTTGCTTGATCCTACACTTAACTTAGAAACAGATGAAATATCAGAAGCATTAGGAAGAGGAAAACATACTACGCGTCATGTTGAGTTGATTGAAATGTATGGTGGTAAGGTTTTAGATACTCCTGGATTTTCTTCACTTAGTTTTGATGATTTAGATAAAGAGGATATTAGAGATACTTTTATTGAATTTAAAAATTATCCTTGTTTATATAAAGACTGTATGCATATTAATGAGCATGAATGTGAAGTAAAAAAGAATGTTAATAATGGAAATATAATGGAATCTCGTTATATTAATTATCAGAAATTTATTCAGAATAAGGGGAGGTACTAGTATGAAAATTGCAGCCTCATTTCTATCATGTAGTAATATTAAGAATGCCATAAAAAAATTAGATATAACTGATATTGATTATATACATGTTGACGTTATTGATGGTAAATTCGTATCTGGTACACAGATTCCACTAAGAAAATTAAAGAAAATATATAAATATACTTCTAAACGTTTACAGGTACATTTAATGGTAGATAAACCTAAAAATTATATTAAGAAATTTGCATTACTTAATACGGATACAATTATTATTCATGTAGAAGTAAAAGAAAATCTAGAAGAAAATTTAAATTTAATACATAGTTATGCTATGAAAAATGGACTAGCTATTAATCCTGATACTGATATTTCATTATTAAAGCCATATTTAGATAAAATAGATACAATATTAGTAATGAGTGTTAATCCTGGACTTGGGGGACAAGAATTTATCTCTTCATCTGTTGATAGAATAAAACAAATTAAAAAAATGATTGGTAAGAAGAGGATTCAGTTAGTAGTTGATGGTGGTATTAAAATGGAACAAGCTCTTATACTAAAGAAGATACCAGTTAATATTATAGTAGCTGGCTCTTATATTACTAATAGTGATGATTATCAAGCTAGTATTGATAAATTACGTTAATTATTTAAATTTTTAAGATTTGAGAATTTACTAACTAGAAAATTTAGAAAGTATTAGTGAAAATAGAAATTTATGTTATATTTATATGGGCAAAGTTAAAAATTCTGACTTTGCTTTTTAAGTGTTATTATCTTATACTGATTCTGGTGATTAAATGAATCAAAAAATATGTGGTTATCAATTAGATAATCAGCAACAAGATATAGTTTTAGATGATAATAAATACTTATTAGTAGTAGCGGGAGCAGGAAGCGGTAAAACACTTACTATATTGGGAAAAATCTATTATTTAGTGGCAGTAAAAAAAATAGATCCTAAAGATATCTTAGCTATTTCATTTACTAGAGCTAGTGCTAATAGTTTAAAAGAAAAAATAGAAAAAGAATTTAACTATACGATGCCGGTTTATACTTTTCATAAATTATCATTAGAAATATTAAAAAACAGTAATAATAAATATAAGATTGCTGATAGTAATGGTCTGGAGAGTATAATACATGAATTTTTTACTATAAGTATTTTAGATTATCCTGATTATATGAAGATAGTATTAAGATATTTTAATATAAAGAGTAATAAGAATATAAAAGAGAAATACCAATTATTTTATAATAATAATTATCAGAAAGTGGAGCTCTTAGAAAGATTAATATCAACATTTTTACATTTATTAAAATGTAATGATTATAAGTTGAATGATTTTACTAAGTTTTTAAAGAAGATAAAACATACTCTTTCTTATAAGACATATAAAAAAGAAAAATGCTTTTTAATATTAGCACTTAATTTTTATATTCAGTATCAAGATTACTTAAAGGAAAATAATGAAATAGATTTTGATGATATGATTAGTTATGCTACTAATTATGTTAGAGAAAATGGTATTATACATAATTATAAGTACATCATTATAGATGAATATCAAGATACATCTTATGTTAGGTTTTGCTTAGTAAAAGAAATAATAAATAAAACTGGTTCTAAGTTAATGGTAGTGGGAGATGATTTTCAATCTATTTATAGATTTACTGGATGTGATTTATCTTTGTTTTTAGATTTTAATAAGTATTTTCCTGGAGCTAAGATTAAAAAAATTGAAAATACTTATCGAAATAGTCAAGAATTAATAAGAGTTGCTGGAGATTTTGTGATGAAGAATAGAAAACAGATAAAGAAAAATCTTAAATCACATAAGAGACTTAATAAACCAATACAGATAGTTTATTATAAAAATAATATTAGAAGTACTTTTAAAAAATTAATTGAAGAAATATATCATAATACTAGTAAACCAATTATGATACTGGGTAGAAATAATCATGATATTAATAGAATTTTAGATAGTGAAATTACTATGGATAAAGATGGAAAGATCAGTTATTCAAAAAATAGAAATATTATTTTATATTATATGACTTCTCATAAGTCTAAGGGTTTAGAGGAAGAAAATGTTATTATAATTAATATGGATAATAGTTTTTTAGGTTTTCCTAATCAAATAAAAGATGATCGTATTATTAGAGTTGTGAATAAATCATTTGAAAAATATCCTTTTAGTGAGGAAAGAAGATTATTTTATGTAGCTATTACTCGTACTAAAAATTATACTTATTTATTAGTTCCAGATAAGAATAAGTCTCAGTTTATTGAAGAAATATTAAAAACTCATAAAAAGTATATCTCAATTAAAACTAGCTAAATACCAATAAATGTGTTATAATAGGCAACGTTGAAAGAGGAATAGTATGCATAAGTCAATAGGAAATTTGGTTATTACTAGTTTTTGTTCTGATATAGCTGAACATGTTAAATTTAAGTGGGATTTATCTCAGGATGATAAAGTTTATGACTTTGTTTCTATAGATATTGGTAATGATTTAGTAAAATACGAATTAGAAGATAAAAATGATGATGCTATTAAATTTGAACATTCTTATATTGTTGAAAATGATGATAAACCAGTAGGATATATTTATACTAAGGATTTAGAACATGGTTTGGTTGAACTTAGGTATGCTGTACATCCTCTATATAGAAGATTAAATTTTATAGGATATTCTGATATAAATAGGCATGGTTATGGAGAACAGATATTAAGAGAATGCAGTGATTATTTATTTAGTTTTCCTGATATTAAAGCTATTGATTTACATATACGTAAAGATAATGAAGCTAGTATTGGATGTGCTAAGAAGGCTAAATATAAGTGTATTGGTAGTTGTGAAGAAGAATATTATTATATTTATAGAAAAAGTAGGGATAATGATGAAAATTAAGATGGATAGTTTAGTAATTACTGAGTACTGTGTTAATGATAAAAGAAAATATCGTTTTTTAGAGACAGTTTCTTGTGATCCATTAATTAATCAATTTGTGTCATATAGTATTGATCAATATATAGAAGAATCTGAAGGTAGTCAAGAATTAAAAATTGGCCCAGCATATATTATAGCTGATGATAGAAAGTTAGTTGGACTTATTAGACTAGCTTTTATGGATAGTAATGGAATACTTAACTTACATTATGCAGTACATCCATCATATAGGAGAGAACATTACGGAACTAAAATATTAAGGGAAGTTCCTGATTATTTATTTAAAAGTTTTACAGATATTAATACAATAGAATTATATATTAAAGAAATTAATCAAAATAGTAGAAAATGTGCTAGTAATGCAGGTTTTATTCTTGAAAGAGATTATACACCTAGATCATGTAATGGTAAAATAATGGTGTATACTAAGAAACGTTAATTTAGGAGAAAGAGTAATCTTTCTTTTTTCTTTGTTGTGATTCTCTTATAATTATTATATAATGTTTATAGTAAAGGAGAATAAAAATGGAAGAGTATAAAAATGTATTATCAAATGAGGAATTAGAAAATATTGATAGATATTTTAGAGCAGCTAATTATTTATCAGCAGGACAATTATATTTATTAAATAATCCTTTATTAAGGGAACCATTAAAGTTTAGTGATATTAAGAGAAATATAGTTGGACATTGGGGTACAGTACCAGGACAGAACTTTATTTATACTCATTTGAATCGTATTATTAAGAAGTATGATTTGGATATGATATATTTATCTGGACCAGGTCATGGTGGTAACTTTATGATAGCTAATACTTATCTTGAAGGTAGTTATAGTGAAGTATATCCTAATATTACTGAAGATATTGAAGGAATGAGGAAATTATTTAAACAATTTTCTTTTCCAGGAGGAGTGTCTAGTCATGTAGCACCTGAGACACCAGGTTCAATTCATGAAGGAGGGGAACTTGGTTATAGTTTAGCTCATGCTTTTGGGGCGGTTTTAGATAATCCCGATTTAATAGCTACATGTGTAGTAGGTGATGGTGAAGCGGAAACAGGGCCACTTGCTACTAGTTGGCATTATAATAAGTTTTTAAATCCTAAGACTGATGGGGCTATTATCCCAATACTTCATTTGAATGGTTATAAAATAGCTAATCCTACTGTATTTGCTAGAATTAGTGAAAAAGAGTTAATGGATTTCTTTAAAGGATGTGGATACGAACCTATAATAGTTAGTGGAAGTGATCCAAAAATAATGCATCAAAAAATGGCCTATACATTAGACATGGTAGTTGATAAAATTAAGAAGATTCAAGCTGATGCTAGGGAAAATGGTGTTACTACTAGACCTATTTGGCCAATGATTATTTTAAAAACTCCTAAGGGATGGACTGGACCTAAAGAAGTTGATGGAAAACCAGTAGAAAATTCTTTTAGAGCACATCAAGTGCCAATCATTATTTCAGAAAATTCTCCTGAAAATGTAGCACTTTTGGATAAATGGTTAAGAAGTTATCACCCAGAAGAATTATTTGATGAAAATGGTAGACTTTTCCCTGAATTAAAGGCTTTAACACCAACTGGGAATAGGAGAATGGGTTCTAATCCTCATGCTAATGGTGGAATATTACTTGAGGAATTACGTACCCCTGATTTTAGGGATTATGAAGTAAAAGTTGATGTTCCTGGTGATACTATGGCTCAGGATATGAAAGAACTTGGACGTTATATTAGAGACGTTATAAGTTTAAATGAGGATAAGAGAAATTTCCGTGTTTTTGGACCAGATGAAGCTTTATCCAATCGTTTAAATTATATGTTTGAAAAAACTAATCGTCAGTTTAATGCTACTACTTTGGATACTGATGAATTTTTAGCTCCAACTGGTAGAGTACTTGATTCTTATTTATCAGAACATGCATGTGAGGGATGGCTAGAAGGGTATTTACTAACTGGTAGACATGGATTCTTTCATACGTATGAAGCTTTCTCTAGAATTATTGATTCTATGGCTAGTCAACATGCTAAATGGTTAAAGGTTACTAAAGATTTATCTTGGCGTAGACCTATAGCTTCATTAAATTATATTTTGTCTAGTCATATTTGGCAGCAGGATCATAATGGCTATACTCATCAAGATCCAGGTTTCTTATCACATTTAGTTACAAAGAAAGCTGATATAGTTAGAATGTATTTGCCACCTGATGCTAATTGTTTATTATCATGTTTTGATCATTGTATTAAAACTAAAAATTATATAAACGTTATTGTTGCTAGTAAACATCCTAGACCTCAATGGTTAACAATGGAACAAGCTATTAAACATTGTACACAAGGTATTGGTATATGGAATTGGGCAAGTAATGATCAAGATAGTGAAACTGATATCGTAATGGCATGTTGTGGGGATACACCAACACTAGAGACACTTGCTGCTGTATCTATATTAAGAAATCACTTTCCTGAATTGAAAATACGTGTAGTTAACATAGTTGATTTGATGAGATTACAGTCTAATTTAGAACACCCACATGGTTTGAAAGATGAAGATTATGATTTATTATTTACTAAAGATAAACCAATAATATTTGCTTTCCATGGCTATCCATCTTTAATTCATCAATTAACATATAAACGCCATAATAAAGAATTACATGTTCATGGTTATAAAGAAGAAGGTACTATAACTACACCTTTTGATATGCGTGTTCAAAATGAAATAGATCGTTATCACTTAGTAATGGATGCTCTTAAATATTTACCACAACTAGGTAATCGTAGTGCTATCTTAAATCAATGGTGTAAAGATAAATTAGTAGAACATAAACAATATATTCAAGAATATGGTGATGATATGCCTGATATTAAGAATTGGGAATGGAAAAAAACTATTAATACTAAAGATTTAATATAAGATCCTGATGGGTCTTTTTTTATAGAAATATTTAGAGAAATTTGATATAATGTTTATATAATATTTAGATAGGAGTTAACACAATGGTATTTTCTAGTATAAGTTTTTTATTTTATTTTTTACCATTAATTATTCTATTATATTTTATAGTTCCTCTTAAATTAAGAAATATTACTTTACTTATTGGTAGCTTAATTTTTTATTTTTATGGAGAACCTAAGTATATTTTAGTATTAATATTTTCTATAGTATTTAATTACTATATTGGTAAAATTATAAGTAATAATAAGTATAATAAATTAATATTTGTAAGTAGTTTGGTTATTAATTTTGGAATTTTATTTTATTTTAAATACTTTAACTTTTTTATAGATAATATTAATAAAATATTTACTACTAATTTTAATTTCTTGAATATAGTTATGCCTCTTGGTATAAGTTTCTTTACTTTTCAGGCTACTAGTTACGTAATAGATGTTTATAAGAAAAAGGTAGAAGCTAGTAATAATATTATTGATTTTGCGGTTTATTTATCTTTGTTTCCACAGTTAGTTTCTGGACCAATAGTAAGATATGATACTGTATGTGGAGAATTAAAAACTAGAAATACTAGTTATGATAATTTTGCTCATGGGATTAGTAGATTTATTTTGGGATTATCTAAGAAAGTGTTACTTGCTAATGTAATTGGGGAGTTATCTACTAGTTTAGTTAGTACTAGTCAATCAATTCTATCATATTGGTTAAGGGCTATAGCTGATACTTTACGGCTATATTTAGATTTTTCTGGTTATAGTGATATGGCTATTGGACTTGGTTTAATATTTGGTTTTCACTTCTTAGAAAACTTTAATTATCCGTTTATTTCTACTAGTATAACTGAATTTTGGCATCGCTGGCATATATCACTATCTTCTTGGTTTAAAGACTATATTTACATTCCTCTTGGTGGTAGTAGAGTAGGACAAATTAGAAGATATTTTAATATATTTATAGTTTGGTTCTGTACTGGTTTGTGGCATGGAGCTAGTTGGAACTTTGTGTTGTGGGGACTTTATTATGCTGTATTATTAGTTATTGAAAAGAAGTTTCTATACTCATTCTTAAAAAAATACCGAGTTTTTGGTTTAATTACTACTAATATTTTAGTTATTATTGGATTCGTTATATTTAATCAGACTACTTTAACTGGTACTTGTACTTTTATTAGTTCAATGTTTGGGTTAAATAACTTATCATTTACTAATATTGAAACTAACTATTATTTAAAAAATTATCTATTAGTTTTAATAATTGGAATAATCGCATCAACCCCAATTATTAAAAATTTAATATCCAAATTAAGAAGCTATAAAATAATGGATAATATCATATCTATTTTAGAACCGATAACTTATATAATACTTTTAATAATGTGTACAGCTTTTATAATAGATGAATCATTTAATCCATTCTTATACTTTCGTTTTTAGGAGGTTATTATGAAAAATAAAATAATTACTTATAGTTTTATTTCCTTCTTACTATTATTCATGATTTTGGGTATTGGTTTTAAAGATAAAGAAATATCTTATCAGGAACGTAGAAAACTATCTACTTTTCCAGAAGCTAATAGTAGTTTCTTTACTAATCTTGACAGTTATTTATCAGATCAATTTCCTTTTAGAGATTCTTTTCGTAAGATAAAAGGATATACTTCAAATATAGTATTCAGGCAAAAATTAAGTCATAATGTATTTACTAGTGGTAATTACTTATTTCAATTAGATTCTAGTATTAATGATAAGTCAGTTACTCATTTATTAGATAAAATTAAATATATAGATGATACTTATTTAACTAATCAAAATGTTTATTTTAGTATGATACCAGATAAGAATTATTATTTAGATGAACAAGTACCTAAATTAGATTATAATAGGCTAGAATCCTTACTTAAAAATAATTTACCTAGTAATATAGATTGGATTGATTTAAAAGATACATTATCTTTAGACTCATATTATTATACTGATATACACTGGAAACAAGAAAAACTAGAACCAGTAGTTAGAAGATTACAGAATATGATGAATCTTACTAGTACTAATTTTCCTACTGTTAAAAATGAATATTATCCATTTTATGGGGCATTATATAGTAGAGTAGCTAGTAGTATAAATGCTGATACTATTACTTACTTAACTAATTCTAGTATTAGTGATGCAGTAGTATATAATTATGAAAAGAAAGAAATTCAACCCGTATATAATAAAAACTATTTAAATAACGTTGATAGCTATGATATCTTTTTATCTGGTGCTACACCATTATTAATAATTAATAATAATAGTAATAATACTGGTAGAGAGTTAATATTATTTAGAGATTCTTTTGGTAGTAGTTTATCACCATTACTAATCGACAATTATAGTAAAATTACGATAATTGATTTACGCTATATTAACAGTAAACTTTTGTCTAATATTTCGAATGTTACTTTTAATACAGCTACAGATGTGTTATTCTTATATAGTATTCCTATAATTAATAATAGTTTTACTTTAAAATAATAGATAGAGGTGTTTTATGAAAAAAATTAGATTTATAATAGTTATATTGTGTTTGTTTACTTTGACTTTGGGATGCCAAAAAAAGAGTAATAATATTGATGACTCACTTGCTAGTATAATGGAGAAAGTTTATGCTAATATTCCTAGTGATGATTTACCAGCTTTAGAAAATATCAAAGTAACTAAAGATAATCAAGAATATTATTTGGGTAGTAGTGATTTTTCTTATAAAGAAGCACTTGCTTCAGAGCCATTAATGTCTTCTATTGCTCATTCTGTTGTGTTAGTTAGAGTTAATAGTATTAATGATGTGGAAAAGATAAAAAAAGAAATTAAAGAAAAGATTGATCCTAGAAAATGGGTATGTGTTGGAGTGGAAGATAATAATGTAATAGTAGAAAGTAAAGGAAATTTAATTATTCTAATAATGGATAATGAGTACGCTACTGTTATAAGAGATAATTTTTTAAATTTAAAATAATAGTAAAGTGATGTCAAGTGAAGAGTAAAATAATTTTTTTCTCTTCTTTTTTTTCTAAAAATAGTTATACTTAATTATAGATTAAGAAGGTAGGTAGTACGTATTATGAATTTTCAGTCAAATAGGAAAAAAGAGAAATTTTTAATAGTCATTATTGGAATTTTGATAATAGTTATTTTACTATTGATGGTTTTAATACATCTAACATCTAATTTAGATAAGAATAATAATAATAAAGAAAATAAAAATGATGTTGAGGAGGTTATTCCTACACCAAGTCCAACAATTACTCCAGTGGAAGATGTACCATTAGAACCAGTTGAAACTCCACCTCCAACTCCAACTGTAACCTTAGAACCTCATGTTACTCCAACTTCAAAACCAGTTATTAATACTAATCTATCTTTATCTGATTGTAGGAATATGTTTAGAGAAAAAAGGGCAATGGTGGCAGGAGATTCTATGGCTGAGGGGTTAACTGCATATGAAGTATTAGATGATGAAAATGTAGTATGGTATAGAGGTAGAAGAATTGATAATATGAATAAAGATATGGATAAAATAGTTAGTTATCAACCTAATTATCTATTCTTAACATATGGATCAAATGATTTAGAACTTTGGGTAGGAAATGTAAGTTCTTTTATTAATAGTTATCGTAATACTTTATCTTATATTAAAAATACTCTTCCTAATACTAAAATTATTATTAATTCAATATTACCAGTTAGTGAAGAAGCACTTAGTAAAAATAATGCTTATTCATATCAAGAGTTATTTAATAACGAATTAAAAAAATTGGCTGAAGAAGAAAATATTTCATTTTTAGAAAATAGCTCATTCTTATACGAAAGGGAAAATCCGTTTTCAACTGATGGTGTACATCCTAAAGGATTTTATTATTCGCTTTGGGCTAAAAATATGGCTTCATATTTAGAAAAAAATTAGAACTGGGTTGTTACTCAGTTCTTTAATTTTTTAAAAACATCAGTTATTGGTTTATGGATTACTAAAGTAGCTATATTATCATAAGGAGTAGTATCTAAATTAATTATAACTATCTTATTACCGTTAAAATAGTTTATAAAGTTTCTGGCAGGATAAACATTTAAACTAGTACCAGCTATTATTAGTAGATCTGCTTTACTTAGAGCTAGGATAGTTTCATTAACTACGTTGTCATCCAATCTTTCTCCATACAAAGTTACATCGGGTTTAATAATGCCACCACAACTACATGTTGGAACATTATTACTATTAAAAATATACTCTGGTTCATAGCTTTTACCACATTTTAAACAATGATTTCTATAAATATTACCATGTAGTTCTATTACATTTTTACTACCAGCTTTTGTGTGAAGTGAATCAATGTTTTGAGTTATTATGGCTTTTAATTTGCCACATTTTTCTAGATTAGTTAAATACTTATGACATATATTTGGTTCTTTATCTAAACAATTTAATTTATTGATATAAAAT
Organism: uncultured Bacilli bacterium; assembly: GCA_934183185.1. Lineage (GTDB taxonomy): Bacteria > Bacillota_I > Bacilli_A > RF39 > UBA660 > Alloscybalousia. The sequence goes on from CAKPSO010000024.1 coordinate 16,119, forward strand.
TCATAGAATTCTTTAGGATTATTCATAAAGAAATTGTGCTCTAGTATTTCTTCAGGAGGATATTTATAGTTTAAATTATATAGGCCATCTTTACTTCTAAAATCTGGTATACCACTAGCAGTAGATACACCAGCTCCACCAAAAAACACAATATTCTCACTTTCATCAATTAATTTCTGTAGTATTTTAATATCTTCCATAAAATCACCACTACTATTATATATCATTTTATAAAATTATGGTATAATTGAAATGTTTAAAGGGTGTGATTCTATGAACGATAATGAAAAAGTAGTATTAATAACTGGTGGTAGTAGAGGAATTGGGAAAGCTACGGCTTTAGAATTTGCAAGAAGAGGATATATAGTAGTAATAAATTATGTTGCTCATGAAGAAGAAGCTCTATTAACAGCTAAGGATATACGCGATAATTATCATGTAGATTGTATGATAATAAAAGCTGATGTTTCTGTAGAAGAAGATGTACGTAAAATGGTAGAAGAAGTTATTAATAAATATGGGCATATTGATTGTTTAGTTAATAATGCAGGAATAGCTATTGATACTACATTTGAAGATAAGACTAAAGATAATTTTATGAAAATTTTAGGAGTTAATTTAGTTGGGACTTTTTTAGTTAGTAAGTATGTTGGGAAGTATATGTTAAGTAATCAAAAGGGAACTATTATTAATATATCATCTACTAATGGTATTGATACTATTTATCCAGAAAGTCTAGATTATGATTCGTCTAAAGCAGGAGTAATATCACTTACTAAAAATTTGGCATTAGAATATGCACCATATATTAGAGTTAATTCTGTAGCTCCAGGATGGGTTTTGACCGATATGAATGAAGAATTAGATAGAGATTTTATAAAAAAAGAAGAAAGTAAAATACTATTAGGAAGATTTGCAGGTGCAGAAGAAATAGCTAAAGTAATTTACTTCTTAGCTAGTGAAGATGCTAGTTATATAAATGGAGAAATTATCCGTGTAGATGGTGGATGTAAGCATGAATAGAAATGAATTTATCTATATATTAGTACCTGAAGAAACATTAGAAGTTCATGATTATTATGAAGCTCTTACTAAAGAAAATGATCGACATGGTAAATGTGTAGAAAACTTTTGTCGGAAGATAAATTTAAATATAGATAGTGATAAGTTTGGAATTACTAATTATAATGGCTATAAATGGTGCATGATGTTAGCAGTACTTGGATATTTATCTATTCATGAAGATGAATTAAATACTATAGTATATATTCCACCAGTAGTAACTGTTCATCAATATAAAAAGATGAAAGAATTAAAGTTAAATTTTAAGAAGAAAAGAAATTCTTTATATATGTATTCATATCAAGTAAAAGATAATAAATTAGTAGAAAATAGATTAAATGAATTTCAAGAAGAAGATTCTGTTGAAGTATTATATGAAGAATTAAAATATAAAAGAGAAAGAGGCATAGAAGATGTATCAAGAATTAAAAATATCTGATGAAACTGTTTCTTTAATACATAAAGAAGAAGCTAAATTAGAAAATATTTATAAAAAAATTGATGAAATATGTGAGAAGAATAGTTTAAAAGTACTAAGTGCATTTCATAAGTATCAAGTATCTGAGGTTCATTTTACTAGTACTACTGGTTATGGATATAGTGATATTGGAAGAGATACTATTGAGAAGATTTTTGCTGATGTACTTGGAGCAGAAGATGCGTTAGTTAGAAGTCAATTTATATCCGGTACTCATGCTTTAACAGTAGCTTTATTTGCTTATTTAAGACCTACTGATATTATGCTAAGTATATCTGGTACTCCATATGATACGTTACATGAAGTTATAGGTATAATTGATAATCCAAGTAGTTTAGCTTCATTTGGAGTTAAATATGAGCAAATAGATTTAGTAGATAATGATTTTGATTATGATAAGATTAGAGAATATTTACAGGAACATAAAGTTAAATTAATAGAAATTCAAAGGTCTAAAGGGTATTCTACTAGAAAAAGTATATCTATTGAAAAAATAAGAAAAGTAGTAGAAGTAATCAGAAGTGTTTCTAAAGATGTAATAGTCATGGTAGATAACTGTTACTGTGAATTTGTGGAAGAAGTTACACCTATAGAGGTAGGCTGTGATATTATGGTTGGTTCTTTGATTAAAAATTTAGGTGGTGGTATAGCTCCAAATGGTGCTTATATTGCTGGTAATAAGAAGTTAGTTGATTTAGCTGGTGAAAGGTTAACATGCCCTGGTGAAGGTAGAGAGGTTGGACCTACTCTTGGGATAAATAAACAGATATTACAGGGATTATTTTTTGCTCCTAGTGTGGTTAAATCTAGTTTGAAAACGGCTATTTTAACTAGTAAAGTTTTAGAAGAATTAGGTTATGAAGTTGAACCTAAATATAATGAAGATAGGGTGGATATTGTTCAGAATATTATTTTTAGGAATAAAGATGATTTGATTAAATACTGTCAAGGTATTCAAATGGCTTCACCCATAGATTCTAATGCTATTCCATATCCTTGGGATATGCCAGGATATACTGATCAAGTAATTATGGCTGCTGGATGTTTTACTCAAGGATCTTCTATTGAGTTATCATGTGATGGACCAATTCGTGAACCATATATTGCTTATCAACAGGGGGGATTAACTTATGATTATGGTAAGATTGGGGTTATGAAAGCTGTAGATAGATTGATGAGTGATAAGTAATGGATGAAGAAAAGATAATTAATGAATTATTAGATGATAATACTTCACATGATAATTTTAGAAAAAAGTATGGAGATTTATATTTATCAGATTATCAGATAAAGGTATTAGAGAGAAATAATATAGATTATAATACATGTTCTACTATGACGGAATTATCTTATAAAATAGAAGATATATTAAATAATAGTTATGGTGAAGATGACTATGAATTAGAAGAAGTTTCACGTCAAATTGATGAATATCGTTATTATAATGAAATTAATCATTAAAAAATATTAAAAATAGTGTATAATGAGATAGGTGGTTTTAATGAATCGTTATTTAATTAAACAAATAATAAAATTTAGTATACTAGGAGTTATTTTAGTGTTTGCTACTATGATGGTATATGATAAAGGTATAGCTGATTATAAATCTTATTTAGAGAATAATAAAGATGATGAGAAGTGGATAAGAGATCATATTAATTTAGTAGAGGATAATAAAATAGGTTCTGAGGTTTTAAGACCCGATATGCCTAATAATTTAGAAATATCTGATAGTCTTTATAAGGAAGTAATAGATGAGGAAATAGATAAATTATTGATTCATAATTATAAGATAGATAGTCCTCTTATTATATATAATCCTTATAATATTGATCCTACTACAATTAATTTATATTTTCATACTGGTAATAGTTATAAATTTGAGTACTATGTTACTACTGAATCTATTGGGTTAGAAGAGAATGTAATATATACTAGAATGAAAAATATTAATGGTGAGGATATTTTAAGTAATAGACATTTTTATGTGTTAAAGGGATTTAAACCTGGTAAAAAAAATAATTTACTTATTAGAATACTGGATGATAATGATAGGGTTATTGATGCTGAAAACTTTATCTTAAATTTACCTAATAAATAGAAATAACTGTACTTGTGAGGTACAGTTATTTATTTATGCCTTGGATATGGTTCTTTTATATTTGTCAGTCCTAATATGTAGTCTATGGATGTGTTATAGTATAACGCTAACTTTATTAGAATTTGAGTTGGAATATCATTGGTACCAACTTCGTATTTTGAATAACCTGTTTGCGACATGTTTAATATTTTAGCTATGTCTTTTTGAAGTAAGTCTTTATCTTCACGTAAATCTTTTAACCTGTACATTTTATCACCTCAGGCCAATTTTCTCATAATCTAAAACGGGTTATTGACTTGTAATCTAAAATAGGTTAAAATATTTTTAGATAATAGATGGAGGAATCATAATGAAAAGTAAAAGTAAACAGATATTATTTTCAGTATTAGGAGTACTAAGCATATTTACAATAACTATAGGAGTAACATATGCAGTATTTACTTATACAAAGGAAGGAACTACAGATAATGTAGTTACATCTGGAACATTAAAGTTCTTGTATACAGAAAATAATACTAATGGTAATGGAATAAGTATAACTGAAGCAGAACCAATATCAGATACTAATGGTAAAGAATTAGTAGGAGATAAGAATGTATTTGATTTCAAAGTAGAGGGAACAAATACTGGAAGTGAAGTAATACCATATGAAGTAACACTAAGAAAGAAAGCTACTTCTACTATGGGAGAAGATAATATAAAAGTATATCTTCAAGATGGGATAGATCAAACAGAATTACTAACACCAACACTATATAGTAAATT
>CAKPSO010000025.1 GCA_934183185.1 uncultured Bacilli bacterium
TGAGGTAAAGCCATACTTAGTGAGTGTCTTTTTACGCCACTATCACATTACTTTTTCGATTCATATAAACCAATGATCCGTTTTATGAATCATTGTGACAACCTTTGCTAATCAAAGGTATTAAATACATATGGTGAAAAGCTAACCAAGTGGTAGCACAGCCTCGCAGATTCGTTCAATATTGTTGACTTCACATTTTGTCATTTTATGATTTGGATTATCTTTGTTGTAATCACGAATAAACATATCTATCCAAAAATCTACATACTCATCATCTGACTCCGAATCCATTACAGCATATCTATCAACTGTCTTGTAATTTCCTTTTTCTGTCACATAAGATAGATTTATCTTATAAACAGGTAAGGTAATTTTTGTTTTTAAGAAATTTTTAGGATGAATATTTTTTAATTTTTGTTTCAAATCTTCATCAAAAATTTCAAATGTGTCAATTCCAGTCCTCAATGAGCAATTTTCAAAAAATTCACTCGGATGCACTACTTTTCACCACCTTTCTGATATTTTATTCTCTTATTTACTGGGATTCCCATAGCCGAATGGCTTAAATAATAAAAATTTTCCAAAGAAAGATTAGATTCTTGAGTTTATTTATCATCCAATGTATTATTCTCTAATACTTTCAAGAATATCTTTTGCAATACGTCTACTTTTTTGCATAGAAATTCCCCAACCATTATATTTTCTATGACAATCATCACAGCCCCATTCATCGCTATCTTCCTCATTGATTTCACTATTGAATCTACAATTATCACAATACATATAACTCAAATTGTCATAAATTATCTTTGCAATACCTTCTTTTTTACTGTTTTCAGATGATTTATTTGCATATTCAAAAGCTCTCAACTCATCTTTTCCGAGCCACTTGATCCATGCGCCACAATCATCACAATAAAGTCCTGTATTATTACCTTTTACTTCTGTATGTATCGAAATGCTTCCACATTTCTTACAACAATTCTGATACATATTTTTCACCTCCAATGTATTATTCTCCAAACTCACAATTATCGCACGTTGAAAAATACTTATCGTGGTCTTTACAGCATTGTGGTCTGTTATCATCTTCATCAGTTTCTTCATTAAATTTAATATAAAATGGAGTACAATCACAGACCAACATTGATGCGATTGACATTCCATAAATAATGGCAGATTTGCACTCTTGATTATCCTTAAATATTGAACAATTGACCATCTTGTTAAAATCTTCAGAACCAATGAAATTCAATACTGTTTTCTGGAATTCAGTTGAATCAATTAGCTTTTTATAATCATCCATTTAATACCTCTTTTCTATAATCCAAGGATTTGAATTCTTCCGAAATATATTTTTATTCAGAATCCAATAATTCATATTGCTTCTGCAATTCTTCAATTTCATTTCGTTTAAAATCTGCAAGAGCTACACATTCTTTATGGTCTAAATATATACATGAACCAATAGAATCAATATCTCTTTCTGAACAGAAATATCCCTTATATGTATATTTTCTTGGCATCAACGCCTTAACTATTGAATGTGTTCTTCTCATATTTGCATCGTCAAGAAATTCTATCTCCTGTTCAAGTCTTTGAATTTCTTGATTAATTTTTGTTGCTTTTTCTAAATTTTCTCGTTTCATATATTACCTCTAAAATCCAAGGATATATTGCATTTCTGTGAATTTTCTTCAACTAATTACAATATTTCTCAATACCTTGTGTCATAATATCTTTTAATTCATCTTCCTCATATGTAGAGCCAAACTGCGACCAACTACAACTACATTCTATATCATTGTGTACTAACGCAAGTTTAAATATAACGTCACCATAATTCTTATATGCATCTAATTTGATAGCTTTAATATGAGGAATTTCTAAATACCAATTATGCTCTTTATATTCAAACCGAATATTAGTAGCTTGACCAAAATTAAAATCAATGAATTTAACATTGTTCATATACTTAATATCAAGAAGCTTTTTAATATAATCAACATACCAATCATATACTTCCTTTTCTTTATACTTCTTTCTTTTATCAAGCTTATTACCATCAGTATCCTGATTCTTTGATAACATATTTAACCATTCTCTACACATTTTAATCGTAGATGGCTGATCAAGCAGCATATACTGAATGTTCTCTTTATAAGTTCGAAATGCCTGTTGTTCAATAAGGTCATATTCATTCTTCATGTCATCCAATGCTTGTTTTTTTGCTGACAATCTTCTTTCTGCTTGTGCAAATTTATTTAATGAACCCATTTCACATCCACCATTATAGCTGTATGTGTCATTTTTATATACTAAAGACATTAATCGTTCACCTCGCTTTAATATTTTCTCTTTTTAACCAAAGAAACTTGACCTTACTTACAATTTCCAAGTCCAACCTTATAATCATCTTTCACATCAATAGTGACTTCTCGCTGAAAAATTCCTTTTTTATCATAAAGAGATAAATAATATCTATTGCCACGCTGTTCTAATACAACATCCTCATTCTCGAATAGTTCAACTCGTTTCTGTTTCTGTACCATCTTAATATTCTCCTTTCCACTCACCCAATTCATAGAAATCATTAATTTGGTTATCTATTTCTTTTATTCGTTCTTTAAGTCTGAATTCTTCTTTTTTACTATCTGTTCTCATACTTTTTTGAAGTAAATCATAACGCTGCTTAGTTAATTCTTTATATTTATCAAACATATTAATCTCGTCTACAATCGAAACCTGTATCCTTTCACCACAATGAGGACAAAACTTGATTGGATAATTTTCAGTATTCTCAAATTCATCTTCATAGGAAGTAAATGTTTCACTATATGAAGTACAAAATTGAGGCACATATACATCGTAATCATCACAATCATATTTAGAAAACAAGTCTTCATTCGTAAAAATAATAGCCTTGTCATCATGGATTGCCTCGCAACAATGTTTAAATGGCTTATACTTATATGTACAAGTATCATTAAATTTTAATTTGATTAACTCTATCTTCATTTTTTTATTCTCCTAATTTTCTGCCACACCAAGGACAATACGCAATATATTCTCTCTGATGAACAAATCCATCATCATACTCATCCCATTCAGAAGTTTCAATATCTAAGTAGTATTCATTCGTCAATGGCTCAATATATATCTGATTGTCAGGTGAGGCATAATCACAACGATTACACATAATTATTCTCCTAACTTATCTTTAAAGAATAATCTTCTCAATGTACAAATATCTTTTGGGACAGAATCAATATCATCGACATCATGTAATTTTCTTACCCATGCATAATACTCATTAGCAATAGGAGTTGTAAGAGCAGAAGTCTTCTTAATATATCCATTTCTAATAGCTTCGTGTGAAATTGCTCTCATAAACTTCCAAAAGTTATAATATGTAAGTTTCAACTTTGTCATATATCCAACACTATCTTCGATTACAAAGCCTTCAATTTTTCTACCGTTATATTCATAATCCTCTTCAAGAATGTCGTAATACCAATCGTAAAAATCCTGCCAGTTAGCAATCTCAAATGCTTTTTCTTTTGGAGTTAATTCAAACTGATGAGCAATATCACACATAGTTTCATAATCATATTTAGCAAAATCCATCTGATTATAAACAATATCTAATAGATATAACTTGCTTTCAGGATACTCAATAATATGTGGATCATTTTTCATATCAACATTTTCAAATACGAATGATACATTATTATCTTTTGCATACTGTTTCATTTTTTCTCTATTTTCTTCTGTAATCTGATTGTAAATAGCTTCTTTAAGCCATTCTGCAAACTGACTATCAATAGTAGATTTACTTGCAATAAATAAATCATCATTGTATTCGTCATAGCTTACGATTCCCAAATAACCATTTTCTTTTACATATGCCGTAACAGGGAACTGAAGTTTATTCTGCAACATATCAAATTTTGTTTCTGGTCGTTCATTGATGTTGAAAAACTTATCATATGCCCTTGCTGCGACTTTACCCTTAAATGTATCAAGATACAAACCTCTTGCTTTTGTGGTCTGCTCGTCCCACACCTTGTCGTAAAAAGCCTTGTTCGTAAAATTGAAGGAAGAAATATTGCCAAATTTCTTTTCCTGAATGTATCTATTTGCTCTTAATGAAATAATTACATCAGCAACAGAACTATTTGTTACACTCTGTTCTTCTCTCATTTCAGGTGTTTTGAATACTTCATTATGAACTTCTACTTCATGCATACCATCTTTATCAAGTTGGACGCACCTTAAATCTCCACCAAATTCAACTCTTCCTTCAAGATTAAATACTCTATCATTCACACGAATTGGAACTTGTTTAGTATTTCTATGTCCATGAATCTGATAGTAATTTGATGGCATTTTTTTAGCAAATGTCTCTGCAATTTTTTCAAAATCATTATAATTACCAACTCCATGAATCATCTGATCTGTTGCAACAAATGTAAGATTATCTGGTAACACACTTAAACCTGCATGAGTTACTAAATAAATATTCTTTCCATACTTATAATAAGCACACTGCCCAAATTTTCTATAAAGCTGACGTACATCCTTTTTGTCAATCTTTGCTTCTTCTAACTGTGGTTTTGTTACAAGTTCAAATTCTTTAGACTTACCTATACAATCGTTAGCCCATAACCAAAGCCACCTTTCGTGGTTTCCTTCAAGCATAAGTACATTTTTCTTATCCTTAATAGAAATCAGATATTTAACAACATCAGCATTTTCAATACCTCTGTCTATATAATCGCCACAAAAAATATAAAATTCGTCATCTTTGATGCCACCATTATTATTAATATATTTCTTTAATGCTGTATAACATCCGTGAACATCTCCGATATGATGAATTTTCTTATATTCAGATAAATCAAATAACTTCATCCAAATTGAATCTAACTCATTTGGTTTAATTACTTTAATACCAGATGGAATTTTCTGAGTCTTAAAACGGGAATACATTTTGTCAATTGCTTCATTTGGAACTCTCTTTAATTCCTCTCTATTAGCATTTCTTCGCTTTACTTCTTCAATTGGAATATCTGTAAAATCAACGCAATACATTCTATATCTATATAGATCACACATCTGTTTATATCTGTTCATCTCAGATGTTTTTGAATTTGTAGCATCAATTACCGTAAATTCACCTTTTTTCATACGAATTTCGAGTAAATTAAACAATGTTTTCCATACTGTTTTATCATTATCTACACTAATTTCTACTGTTCCATCAGGTTGTAATATTGGACTCTGACATAATAATCTAATGTCATCAGTCGATAATGCATATGGTTTTAATCCGTTCTGCTCAATCCAAGTTGTTTTTCCGCAACCAGCAGAGCCTCTTAATAAAAGTAATACTCTCATATGTACCCTCTCTTTCTATTTTTCTATGTATATATTCTCTTATCTCAACTCAATCTCTCCGAATTTTAACGTGTCATCTTCAAACATTTTATTGCCCTGATACTTACCAACTAAACAACCCTTAAATGAACTTACAATACCAGTTGCTGTCGATACAAATTTTAATTCCTGCTCAATCGGTTTAACCAACGCATCAAGTGTCTCTTTATTTGCAAATATGTACGGTTCATGTCCTTCTTTATATAAAAACTCTGCAACTTTCGTATTCAACTTATCCACATTTATCTTTTCTACTAACGAAAATTTTTCCACTTATTGTTCTCCTTTTCTAAAAAAATGCTTCATTAATTGGATTATCCTGCATCAAACATAACCTCTATATTAGGTAATTTTTCTTTATCCCAATATCCTTTAGTTTGTTCATACTCTCTGTCGAATTCAAATTTTGGTCTAAAATCTCCATCACCATCCGAATAAAATCCAACTACCGAAGAATGTCCTAAGTTTCCACAAGATTCCATCCATTTCAACATAGAACAAAAATCATTTACCCATCTCGCATCAATAGTTGCTTTTATATTTAATTTTACTTTTTCACTCAATTTCTCACCTACTTTCATGACCAAAAAGAAACGTGGTTTTACTTGCCTTTTCAATTTACTGTACAAATAGCTCAACACTCGATAAATCATCAGCATTAAGCACAATCTCTTCTTTGTTGTACATTGCTCTTACTTTATTCTCTGCATCTTCCTCGTTGTCAGCTTCTATCTCTACAATTCTACTTAATAATTCTTCTATATTAACTTTGTATTTCATATACAACCTCCTAAATCAATACAAGCTTTGTATAATCAGGTTTTAGATTACTCTTGTGCCAAACAGCGTGCATATATTCGATAGAATCTGTACTGCCACGTTTAGGTACTCCATCTTTATCAAAAATTGTATATCCATCCTTATCTTTCTTATCTGTAAAACCAATTCTGATATGATGTACAAAAGCCCATTCAGGCATATATTTTTTAAAGAACCATTCTCTTGATTGACTACCAAAAAAATTAAGTCGAAGTAACATAATTACATATCCATCATCATCTACATCCTGCAACGCTTTTTCTATAATATCTGTTGCAATAGCAAACGGTGGATTTGTAATAATGATGTTAGGTTTATATGGTAGCTTTTCCTTTAAATAATCACACTTATTTTCAGCAAAACTATCTTCTCTTAAATCATATGTATGTATTTCACAATCCCCGTAAATATTCTTAATGGCTGTTGGATAACTCATAGGATGATATGCATCTTTATCTGTTTTGGGATTACCTCCTGAAGTTGGATCAACGATAATAGAATTGTTCCAGTCTAACGGAACAACTTTTTGAAATGATTTTAAAAATAATTCAATATCACTAATAGGAGTGACATAATAATCTGCAATATGTTCATCTCTTGCGTTACTTCTATTTGTACTACTCAAATTTGTTCACCAATAGTAGCTGCGCAGCTTTACTCACATGTGAACGTTTTTCCTTTCTTAAATTGTACTTATATTGTTATATTCTCTGTTACTTCTTTCTAATATCCCATAAATAAGGACTGCTACATCCACAATTATGAATACCATCACCAAGAACACATCTTCTACAATCTTCATATTCTTCATGTGTACTACAATACTCTTTAACTGTATTTATAGCATTTATAATTTCTTCATTTATGGATTCTGGTTCAATATACTCTCTTTCTTCAATTCTCATAATTAATCACCTTTGTCCTGAACATTATATAGTTTTCGTGACAAGCCAAGAAACCAAAATTTCTTGTTAGTTTTTATCCAAAATACCTACTTGATTTCCCCAAGTATCCCATCCATCTCGCTCAATACGAGCAAACATTTCCAACTTCTTAGCATTTGGAAACATATTTTCTAACATTTCATAAGCACAGACTGGCTTTTTACTATGCTTAGTAGATGGTTCTCTCAGAACTGTCGTATATTTTCCTCTCATATCTTCACATGGCATTAAAATATTGCCCTTCTTATAGAACCATAAAAGATATTCATGTGAAAATCTCACGGTAAAAGCAGGTGCGATACCATTCTCTTTATCCCAAATAAATCTTGCATGAAGCTCATATCCCAATTCCTTCATCATCTGCTCTGTTTCGTGAAGATATTTGTCTATCGTCCACATGAATACATTGTGTTTTTCATTGCACAAACTCAATGCTTGTCTATGTATTTCCTTAATTTCGTCCATAGTACATGTCTGATAATCAAGTTCTTTTCCTTGGTTTGGTCTACACTTACGTTTATTACCCTTTGTCTGTTTCCATGCAGGATCTGTGTAAATCAAATCATATTTATTATCTGTGTTGTAAATGTCAACCTGCATTTAATTACTTGGAGTAAGGAATTCCTTCTTGTGTACACGAACCTCGTCTCCTTTCATTTTATTTGAACTCTATTTTGTTTCTTTTTAATACCTTAACCGCCTTATCATAATCAGTTTCAGCTACTTTAATGCTTTTCATTTTTGTCGTTTTAGGTTTAATCCAATGACGACATTCTGTAATATCTTCGTCATACCACATTAAACCGCCTTCACAGAATTTGTGCCACTGGCAGTCATTGTTACCACATTTACTCATTTATGTATTCTCTCACTCTCTCACTTCCAACTTCAAAAATATCCTTGTCCTTTTCAAAACATATGTAATTCCTACCTGTGTTCAATGCTGCAACTGCAGTTGTACAACTTCCTGCACATGAATCAAGAACTAAATCTCCTGGATTGGTGTAAGTCTTAATAAAATACTCACACGCTTCAACAGGCTTTTGACACTGATGTAAGCTACTTTTCTGAGTATCCCACTTGAACTGCAGAATATCTCTTGGATATCTTTGTGTACTACCACCGCCTGAGATACCAGTCTTTGTAGCACCATAACAGTTGCCATCTGTTGTATGCTTTGTATAAGAATGAACAGGCGTATGTCCTTCTGTCATTTGTGGATTGTAAGTAGGGAGTTTCTTATAGAAAATCAAGACATTTTCGTGTGCCTTCATAGGCATCTTTTTAGCATTTAGATGACCAGTTGCTTTGGTCTTTTCGATAATCCATTCATAGCGATATAATTTCGCATTACTACAAGCGAGTCTCTTGTCAAACGGTGACTGCGCCCATAATGCAATACATCCATTATCTTTAATAATTCGATTATAATGAGTCCATAACCCATCTTTCTTATTTTCATAAAACCATAATTGTACACTCTCAAAACTGTCGCCAATTATTTGAACCAATTTTAATAAATCTGATTCATAAAAATAATATCCTGATAATTCAACATAATCATTCAAAGGTATTTCGCACTCCCAAGAATTATTAGTCGAATTGTAAGGCAGATCCGCAAGGATAAAATCTATCGACTTATCATCAATCTTCTTCATACCTTCAAAACAGTCTTCATTGTATATTTTGTTAATCTCTAACATTTCTTACTCAGAGCAAATCCAGATTTAATGCTGCAGCAAATCTCTTGCTCCTTTCAATGTATTATTCTCTTAATCGAACTCAATTTTTCCTAATTTACCATATGAAAAATCTTCATACCATTCAGTATACTCGACACCTAATCCATCTTTTTTCTTTATTGCTGTTTCAAATATACCTTGTGGGTAATCTTGTAAAGTAAAATAAAATGCAGCACCGCCAAACCAATTACCGAGGTGAATGTATTTACCGACACTCTCTTCAAAAGATTTAATATATCTATCATCTATTGGGGTATTTTCAGCATAATATTTCAAATAATCATATTGTTCTCTTGTTTCAATTTTTCCAGTTGGCACACATTGAATATCTGTCCAAGTACCAAGTTTTTCTCTTGCTTCTGAAAATAACATCTTCCACCTCCTAAATCACCAAGAAACTTCGGATTCATAGTCCTTGCTAATCAATATCCGCAATACTTTCTACAAAGCAGTTGTAATAAATATATCTCTTACCGTTGAAGTCAAACTTGACATATCCACCATCATTAGTTTCAATATCAATCTTTCCTTCATATGTTGCAAGTTCTTTACCATCTGCCGTATATACAGTAATTGTTCTCTGCATACCGCCATTTACATTACTTTTCATGTCTATTACCATTCTGTCCCATGATGCACATCCAGTCATTCCAAAACATAATGTTAATCCTAATACAACTGCTAAAATTTTCTTCTTCATACGATTTACTCATCCTCCTTCAATACAAGAATTGCTTTATAGTATCTACTATTACATGAGCTAGACTCTACTTTATATCCATCATCCAAATAATCATTCATAGCTTTCTCAAAATCCTTGCTATTTCCATTTCTAAAATTACACATTTCTTCATATTGATTATTCTCCTTTGCTATATCCAGTCTCTTCAAGAAACTCATCAAATTCCTCTTTTGTCATATTGTTTGGATAATACATGTCCACCACCATATCAAATGGCTTCAAATAATTATCCAATACATCTTCAGCATCTTCCTTTGCTTCCTGCATTTTCATATTGATATAATCTTCTCGTGTCATATTCCACGCTGTAGGGCAATCTGTAACAGTTGAAAATCTACAATATAATCCATTAGGCTGCTTTGATACAAATCCTGCCATATTATTCTCCTAACTCTTTCAGTGCATTAACAAGTTCAGTAAGTCTTAGATTCTCAGGATGCTCCTTTGCCATCTTTTCATATAAAGCAATATTATTCATTTTATCAATCTCAGACTTTAACTCTTTTTCAATAGAAGCTTTCTGCTTTGCGATTTCTTTCTGACGATTTTCCTCATCAATTCTTGCATTATATGCGTTCATATTAACTACACCGACAACCTGAGCTGTAACACCTTTACCATACTCCTCAACTGTTTTAATTTCTTTTAAAATTCCAAGAACTCTATTATCCTTTTCCTCTCGCATTTACAATCAGATATAATGGATGATTGGTATCATACTTAACAATTTCATTAATATCTTCATCATATAAAGCAAATCCATAATCCTTCTGATTATAACCATCTACTAAATTTACAATTGCAACTTTACTAAATCCTGTCATTTTATTGTCCTCACTTTCAACTTTTTCTACTGATAAAACGTTATATCCTTGTTTTCTATTTTTTAATTGAACCATAACATATTTCTGTGTACCTATATTATATGTATCTATAACAAATCCAGTTTGTCCCTTACTATTACAGGAACTTTTTATTATCACTTTATCATTTATCTGAATATTCTTCATAAGCTGCACCTCCTGTCATTTTATTCTCCAAAAGAAATCTATGATTCTTGCGACTTTATTCTTGGCATATCCATAAGTGGTGTCCAATATACCACCTCGTAATATCCTGAATATTCCGTAAAATATGTCCATCTTTCAAAACTAAAATTAAAATCTTTAATCCAACTTGCAATACCATAGAATAAATTTTCTTCTTTTAGTTCATCTTTTTTATCTTTAAATAAAATTAGAACCTGTTCATTCATTGGTGGCATTCGATCTTTTGTACTTACCCATATGCTCATTGTCTTATTCTCCTATCGTCTAAACTTTTTAATCCAATCTTCATAGTCGTAGTTCTTCATAAAATCGTCAACATCAATCCAATTATCTTTCATAATGTTTCCAATTTTAGTAATACGAGAACCCCATCCATTATCCTCATATCTAACATACTTACCCTTTAAATCTTCCCAACTTCTTACACCTACAACTTCCATGATTTTTCTCATACAATCTAATCCAGCAGGTGAAGATTTTCTTTCGTAATCCCATCCATCATCACTTTCATTAATTCTGAATGACTGATCTAATGCATAACCTCCTAACGCACAACATCCTCCACCAAGGTCAAGACCAATACTAAATGTTAAAATATTGTGGTCTTCAATATATAACTTTACATAGTCAATTTTTGCATTCTTTATCTCCATACTCTCTCTCCTTTTACCACATATTAATTCCATGTTTACAAGCATATTTATATAACTGAATTGCCTTATAAAATTTAACATATGTTTTTACTGATTCATTTGTCATTTCACATTCAGCTTCACTTGTTTGAGTGTCATATGTTATTACTTGAAACTCTAAAGTTATATGGTCAACTTTAACACCATAACGTTTTAACCACTTTTTAAAAATTCTCTTTTTCTTATGTGATCTCATTGGTATTGCATATGAAAATTCAGATGAGAATAATGGATTTTGATATGATGAACGAAAATACCGATTGAATAAACTTTCGTTTATTTCACAATTTTCTAATGTGATTTCTCCACTTAAATTATTATGGAATGTATTAACAACCTTTAATTCTTCTTTATCTGAAAATTCATATTTAACATCCATGGATTCAATTCCTTGTATGTCCATAATTTTTGTTCCGTCAGATAGAAATAAGCCTCCTGTGATCTCTTTTATTGGCATTTATCCACCTCCTACTACCAAGAAATTCCGCTTTCTTTCGGTCTTGATTTTTATACAATATATAGTATTTATTGTAATTGTTTAATACTATATATTGTATGTATCATTTTGTTTTCAACTACTTATTGTATTATTCTCTGTTTATGTCAAATTGTTTATATACGCCAACTCTGTTAAGTGGTATAAAATCTTTAAAGTAGATTTTTTCTGCATCTAACCTAACCTTTACTGCATTTTCAAAATCATCAAATCTACCAAGACTTATATTTTTATTATTAACAACAATTTGTGCTTGCCATTTGTTTCTTTCCTTATTCCACGTAACACCTGTTATTCCACTAGAATTATGAGAATATAAATCTTTATTTCGATTGTTTTCTTGGTTTGTACAGAATCTATAATTTAATTTTCTATTGTCTAATTTGTTTCGATTTATATGATCAACGTATACATTTTGAGGAGCATTTGACAATAATCTATGTAATAAAATTTGATTCTTCCCTGCTCCACTTGTGATATATCCATGACTTCCCAATGTCCATTTATGTTGTAAAACCACATCGACATCTTCTAAATCTATTAGTGATTCAGCTACTACTTCACCACTTTTATTTTTCAAAAACAATAATGCATAACTTTCACAAATTTTTACTTCATTTTTATCGTTTTGATTATAAGAAGATGGATCCGTAATTTTTCCATATTTGTATATTTGTTTACAGTGTTTTTCACATAAATCCATGTCTGTTGCTTTATTATGCTTGACTCTCAAATTACTTCCACAAATTTCACATTTTCTAATCTAAATCACCTCTATTAATACTTTCATATAAACGATTCAAACTGCACTCAAATGCACCGATCCCAGAGAAGAAACTACTTAATCTCAAATCATCGAACAGATAAGGCATAGCCTTATACAATTCAACCAATATGTAATATAAAACATCTACTACGATGGAATTTCCTGCTTGCTTATACAACTGACTGTTGCTTACCATCTTCTCAGCAGCCTCAAAATTCTCATCTGAGAACCCCATAAGTCTAAAACACTCCTTCGGAGTAAGCTTTCTGATTCTAATAGGCGATTCAATTCTACAAACCCCTGTCTCAGTTGCAGTAATTGTTGGACAAATCTGACCATTTTCCTGAACTCTACCTCTTCTTGTTTTAGATTCTGGATATGATAAATCAGCTACGCCACCAAGTTCACATTCGATATATCCTTTCTTAGTTGCCTGACGAATTGCAATCTTATTACCCTCACCCTTATTTGTTGTAAGAGTCGGTGCTAATCCATTCTCATCAAACACATTACCATTCATACCTTTACCAGATGGATTTATGTTTCCAATATTATCTACTTTAATTTGTACTGGCTGCTTATATGATGTTGCTAATAATGTTGGACTTATGCCATCTGTAGAATATACACCACCCTTTTGATGATTATCTGTTCTTCCAACTTCAAGAACAGCGGCTCCTTCAGACTTTCTGTTTGAAATTCCTCTGTCTTCTCTCGCAGTAAGACAATTTGCGATTTCAATCTGTTTTGTATTGTTATATGATTTGTCAATACCCTGCATAATATGGGGTTGTCTGCCACCACCTTGCATAGTAGTCAATGTCGGTGAAATATTATTAGCATCCCACACACCACCTGCATAACCAGTCCCGAAATCAGGTCTATTTACATTTCCGACAAACTTAGGTGTATTAGTTCCCTCATCTGATTTATCAATATGTAATGTCTGAATAAACTTCTGAACCTTATCTTCTGAGATATAGAACTTCTCATCAACATTCTCTTCAAGAATATCTTTTAATCTCATTCCATTATCGAATGGTTCAGGATATGTAAACTTACCGTTATCCAATTCTTTCTTAATAAAAATCAGATATACACGCTCTCTATTTTGAGGAATACCATAGTCTTTTGCGTTAAGGACTTTCCAGTACACATTGTATCCATACTCATCCAACTCATCTGTGAACATCTTAAACGTATCTTTAAACTGCTTTCTTACAATATTCTTTACATTCTCGTACATACCAAAATTCGGTTTATTAGCTCTGATGACTCTTAAATACTCTACCAAAAGAGATGAACGAGTCTTCTCAATGTTATTACTTCCGCAGCATGGACATTTATCTCTTTCTGACCAATGAACTGTCAGTGGATTATACTCATGTCCACAATCTTTACAAGTCCATACAGAACCTTTCTGCTTACCAGCGACCGAAAAATCCTGACATGGTGATCCTCCGCAAATCATGTTAAATGGTTTAAGTTTTGTTTCATCAACCTTAGTAATATCACCAAGATTTTTACTTCCATCCTCATTGTGGATAGCACAATAAGAACTTGTTGCATATTTATCGAACTCACAGAAGTTCACTAACTTCCAGTTCTTCTCACAATAATTATTTTTTTCTTTATTCTCTGTCAAAATCCTTTAATCTACAGAGATTGCGCAATCATTTTTACCTAGGAGTTACTGTTAAATCCTTTCATTTTAATATTATTTTGTTGTAAAATCACTCGAAAATAGGCACGTCTGCCTAATCGAATGAAAAAAATATTTCTTGTTACTTTTTATTTGGAAAATTTGGCTGATCAGCCTTTGAATAGATTTACTTCTATATTAGATTATTCTCTACTTTATACTAATTATTTTTAGAACAATTTTTCATGTTGTATATCAGTCCAATGAATAAGTTTCATTGAACCATGTACATTACGATACCATCTATACCCTTTTGTATTACTACTTGGTTTAACATGTTTACCGTAATAGAATATTTTTTCACCATCCTCAAAGTCTGTAGAAAAATATATGCGATTGGGATGTCTTATGTAATAAGTTTCTTGTGGAAAATTTGCATTACTATAGTCTAACACTTTTCTTACCTTGCTCTACTTCCCAAATGGATTCTCCATAATACAATGGTCAACCATATCTTTAAATGCAAAAGGTGAATCAATCACTCTGTTTGAATATCTGAAACGCTTTAAAAAATCAAGTACAGCATATGCATCTTTATGTGATAATGGAATAAACTTCACATATTCAGGGCGACCTTTTATACATACAACCGCCCAAGAATGGTCGTCAGAACAAAAACCAACATCAGTTCCGACATCTACCATCGAGTTCATCATCTTGTGACAATCATCAACCAATTTGTGAGAATTTTTATATGTAATAGTTGCGTCAGATAATTGAATATTAGCATATCTATATCTACCCTCTGCGTCTTTGCATTTTTCTATTGCATCTTTATATGATTTTTTAGCTGCTTCCACTTGAAACAAATCATCCTCTAATAACCAATGTCTCAATTTATCTCGTATTTTATCCTTTAATTTCATATTTCACCTCACTTATCTTCTTTCCAATCAACCATAATAAATGATAAAAAGCCCAAACATATCTCTATTAATAAAATTTTCCATAATTCAACTGGTTCAGGAAAAATAAAATTCATTAATAAATTTAATGTCATAAGCCATATTAAAAATCTTATTTTAGATTTATACATAGTTATTCTCCATTCGTTATCATATCCAAAAACAACAACTCGTCTTTTTTCAATGTAATGTCATAATCTTTCCACTTTTCCATCAGTTCTCTTGTGTCAAATCCATGCTCTGCAATCACAGCATAACCATGTGGAGTCTTATGACAGTCATTGTGGATACCTAATAATCCCAAATCTGTTCTAAATTGACCAAGCAATTTATCATCATCCACATCAAAATCAAACAGCCATTTACTCTCATCTCGATTTCGTACCTGCCGTGCAACGGATGCTAATGTACGATTTAGTTGTGTCATACTCGGCTTGTCTCTCAACAGACGGATAATAAACTCTTCTCTGATTTTTTCTTCGTTTCTTGAATTGACGGATCTATATAATCTTATCTGCTTACCAGGAAGTCCTTTAGTTGCAAAGTTCTTAAATTCTTCAATCACTTTATCTTCATTCTCTTTGTATTCAAGGATTGTTTTGACTCGTTCCTTAAAATTCGGAATGTCCTTATTATCCTTGTTACGAGAACGAATCAAATATACATATAAATTTGACATTGTATTATTCTCCTTCTAAATAACAGATTGGTACTTCTTTTGTAAGCCATACACCATTTTGAGATAAAAAGAATTTATATCCGTCATTATACATATCTTTTGCTCTAACCTTATAAATAAACGGTTCTCCATGTCTGCTACCAACATTTTTTGCTGTTTCAATATCTTTTGATAGATGGACATATAAACGGCTCTTAGAGATTAATCCTTGCCTATTGATTGAAGAACAATATTTGACACCTGTTCCATGATATAACATATCTGGTGGAATACACTCTTTTAATTCCACATCAACTTTTATAGAGTGACCTTGATTTGCTCTTATAAGCGTCTTCTCTCGATTAAATGAATATCTCTGTTTAGAATCTTCTTCTACAATTTTTTCAAGCATTTTCATTGTAATCGTCTGAGTTTTATTGATTCCTTTTAATAGATCTGACACATTAGCCCAACCATGTTCGTCTAATGTGATACCAATAACATCAGGTCTATGTCTAAGAATTAAGGCTATGTATTTGCTTAAATCATTTTGCTCTTTATTCGTCATAATACTATCTCCACTCTCCAATATACTCACAACATTCTTTTTTGAATTTTTCCAATATATGTATTAAGTTATCTATTTCATAAGAATCCTTAAATGTTATCCCGATTATTTCAGGCTTAGATATATCAATATTGTCATCATAGGGCAATGGTTTCATATAACAATTAAATCTGACATTCAAACCTTTATGTGTCAATGTTATTTGATTGACATTTTCTTTATTTCCTACAACTTTCAAAAAGATCACCTCCAAAAATTTCTCAAGAAATGTGCGTTTACTGTGAATGCAAAATATATACCATATATAGTATATACTACTTATTTTCAATACTATATATGGTATATTTATAACAATTACTCGCTTAATTCTGCAAGTGCTTTATCCAGATCCTCATCAGACATGTTTTCAAGTGCTGCATCCTGTCTCTTAGCCTTGATTTCAAGCAATCTCTGTCTCATCTCAGCATTCTTCTTAGCATCTTCTCTCTTCTGCTTCTCATCCAACTTCACACTAACAATATACTTGACAATTTCAATCTTGTTAGAAATCTCCTCGTCTTCCTTTGACTTAGTATTCAGAAGACTTTCTTCCTCAGACTTCTTTGCTTCTGCATTGAGTGTCTTAAATACTGAGTCCAGATTTGTGAGAGACAAATCCCACAAATCAATTACGTTAATCATTCCTCTGAATGGGAACTGATAGTTTGCTCTTGTTGCATTAATAAATAATTCGTTGTTTGTCATAATAATAATCTCCTTTTAAAAAATATAATCAATTGTGTATAAATATAGATAAATGTGTTCAAGATACATTGTCTAACCAATATATTTTGGAATATTTCCAAAGCAATTTACATTTTTTCGCATTAACTTTCTTACAATGTTTTGTTGAACTTTGGAAATTAATAGCATTTTGTTCTGGATATAAAGCTGTTACATATCCTCTATGAGTTTCTCCATTTCTAAAAGTGTACTCAACCAAATCCCTATGCTTAATTCCCAGAACATTATCTGTCTTAGCTTTGCTTTGCCTTCGCATAGGTTTTATTACCCATTCTTTAATTTCACATGTATCTGGTCTCAAGTCTGTAATACATATGGCATCATTAGAATGTGATTTTGCAATATCCCAGTCAATACGTTTATTAGCTGTATCACCTCCGTTAGTCAAATATAGTATTTCTAAATTTGATAACTGTTCTCTCAGCCATTTCTTACCTATCATTACGTGTTGTGCGTAGTTGAGGTTCTTGTTATCACAAGAATTTAACAAAGCAAAGTATCTGTCCATATATAATTCTTCTATACCTTCTGTTTTTTGGTGACATTTTGTACATAACGTGATAAGATTGCCAAGTGTATTTGAACCTTTTAATCTTTTTGGTTTAATGTGATGAACTTCTAATCTACAATTAGATTTTCCACATTCCATACATTTACAGTCGTCTCGTAAAATTACCGCTTTACGAATATTCTCATCCAACCTATTGGATTTTTGATATTGCCACCGATATGGTTTATAACCATCAGTCAATACTCGTATGTCAATAGCAACATCTTCTAGCCAATAATTCGTTATATTTATCCACTTTTTAAGTTGATTGATAACTCTTATTGTTGCTTGACGTTTCTGTAAAATACTTGGTGCAATTCTTCCTTTTCGTTTAGAAGATTTTCTGTTATTAAATCTTGCTTGCCTATATCTTTTGTGATAACGGTGATAACGTCTATATCCACGTCTAACATCTATAAGATGTTTCACATTATTACGCTGTTCAATGATTCCTTTAAAAACTACTTTATTTCGTGTTTGACATTTCTGTACTAATGCAATACCAACATGGAGACCGCCATCATCTATTCCACAACGAAATTCATCTTTACAAATTTCTTTGTCTGGAATTTTCTTTTTAAGTTGTATTACCATAGGATATTTGCTGACCAATGTTGCTCGTTTCTTACGAATAAGAAACCAAGCTTTCTGTTCTTTTGTTGGTGCTAATTGTTTATTATTAGCATCCAATACAAAAGCATAATTTGTCATTTCTGACACCTTCCTTTCGGAGAATTTTTCTTCGTGCCAATATCGAGTAGAGGACATGTGTTTCCCTGTTATCAATGCAGGACATTAGCATTGTTTCTTGGTTTGCACTCACAGAGCTTCAGACTGAAAATTACATCTAAAGGTGCGTCTTTACCTTACTACTTAATGTAGTTCATATCTGCAACATATCTTTCGATAGTAGCAATTACTTAGGCTCGAAACCTATTGTTAAGCCATAGACAAGAGACTTAATGTGTCCACTCTTGTCTATGTTTATGTGCATATTTCTATGTTTTTGATTACTTAACAATTAGTCCTTTTCTAATTAAAACTTAATCTTCATTACACGCTCTGTTGCGCCCTTAACCTTAACTACTAAATCTGCTCTCTTTGTCATCGAGAATCCAATTCCTGAAAGCTGATCATCAGTATCTTCTACATGGCACTTAGCACCTAAAGCCTCAAATACTCTCTTATGCTTTTCAAGGTCACTCTTTAAGAACTCATTATAGTATCCATTAGGCTCTTCGTTATTTACACAATCCTTCAGGAAGAAGAATAAATGTCTATGACCAATTCCATCCTGCTCGTCAAAATAATTTGGACTATAACTGATTACCGATACAGGAATAAACTGATTAGTATTTACACCCCAAATCTCACGACTTGAAATAGTTGAGCTTCCAGACAGCTTTTCCTTAATTGAGAAGTTGCCATTCTCATCAAGCGTAACTTCTGCCACCTGAACATTACCAGAAACAGGGTTATTGTATTCAAACGCAAAAATCTCACCATTAAATTCAATTTCTGCCTTAAATCCTTTACTTCCTCTTGCTGCATACTGATTTACAAAGAACTTATAAACACCTGGCTTCATGCGAGACATATCTGCCCATGTAATATTTTCTACAGAAGGCTTTTCTACCATCTGCGTCATAGGGCGTGTAATATCAATATCTAACTGACCTCCACATCTTGACACACTAGGTTTTCTACAATTACCGAAATAAATCTCATTACCATCAGGCTCTTTACAATGTGCATCAAGATCACTGTTATCATTTTGTCCCTCATTCCACATGATTGAAAATCTGAGTACACCATCGACATTACCGCCAGCAGCTTTTACATTCTGCTTCATATCAGAGTCAGTAATGTTACCTGAATAAGCCCAAGATAATCCATTGTTCCATTTGAACATTGTCTTAGCATCTGAATTAACAGGTGCAATCATAGAAACAAAGTTCTTCTCATGTTTATTCTCTACAAAAGCTTCAATCTCCTTTGCAGTTG
>CAKPSO010000026.1 GCA_934183185.1 uncultured Bacilli bacterium
ACTTAGAAGAATTAAAGAATAAGTATGAAGGGAATGAAGAAATAATGGCGTGTGTGAGAAGAGTAGAAGAATTGAGAAAAGATCCAGATTTTGTGAGATACTATGATTATGAAGAAGCACATAAGCAAGACATAGAAGCTAGTTATGATACTGGTTTAGAACAAGGCTCTAGACAAAAAGAGTTAGAAATAGCTAAAGCTATGTTAAGTGATGGTGATAGTATTGATAAAGTATCTAGAATCACTGGATTATCAATTGATGAAATAGAAAAATTATCCAATGATTAAACATTTAAATAAGCTATGTATTTTGACACAGCTTATTTTCTTTTAGCTACATAAAATATAATAGAAAGATAAAATGTACTTGTTTTTTGGTTCGAGAATTGATATAGTGTAATTGTAAGATAATAGGGGTGATAGTATATGGTCCATTTAACTTACATTGATAACCCATTTCAAGAAGATATATTTAATTCTATTTCATGTTTTTCGTATGAAAAAGATTTTTATGATTGCATTAATCGTAAATTTTTGGATATGGGGTTTGAACACTTAGAAAATACATTTTATACATATTTATTAACCGGTGATAGCGGTGAATGGATTGGCTATGTTTTATTTTCTAATGAGCATAGGGTACATGGCTTGTATCACTGTGCTTATAATAAAATCTTAGAAATATTAGATAATAACTATACTGGAGATATTGATGTTAATCTTATAAAAGAAAGACTTAAAACCTGTCTATCTAATAATAGTTTTTTAAAGCAAGTTGATGAAGTATTGGTAAAATTATCTAATTATATAGATACTAATATCATAGAAGATTACTATAACTCATTACAGGAATTTCTTGCTTGTTATCCAGACTATTTTTATTTAGATGTTGTGATTGGACTACCACTTGATGAAAAAAATAAACTATTAGCGGAAAATCCTAATTCATTATTAAATCCTAATTTACTAGTAGAAGCTAAATATTATGGTTTTATACAGGAAGTATTATCACAGGTAGATGGTCTAATTAAAAGTGATTTTAATAATATTCCAGTATTTCTTAGAGAAGATGATTATAACGTATTTTTAATAAATGATAAATTTAATAATGAAAATAATCAAGTAAAACAGTTAGTACAGTAAACTTCTATAATTTTCACATACTTATCCCAAAATTCTTTTATATACTTTTATATGAAAGGAGGGAATAATATAGAAATTAAAGTAATTGGTTCTAACTGTAGTAATGGTATTAAGCTAAAAAAAGAGTTAAGACGTGCCATTGATAACAGTGATTTAGAAATATATGTAGAAGAACTTAATGATATTGAATTTCGTAAAAAATATCATATACAGAATGTTCCTGCTTTAGTAATTAATAATACTTTAGTTAGTGAAGGTAAAGTATTATCTGAAAGGGAACTTAGTAAGATATTTATTAGAAGTTGTTTAGAATAAAATTTGATAGTCTTTTTGACTATCTTTTCTGTTTAAAAATGTAAAGTACTACAATTTAGTTGTATATTTGTGTCTTTTCTATGTTACTATGATATGGTCGAGGTGGTAACATGAGTGATGTTATGTCAGAATTATTAGATGTACTTGATGAAGATGGCAATCCTACTGGTGAAAAGAAAACTAAAGAAGAAATTTATGAAAATGGTTATTGGCATCGTTCTGTTCATATTTGGATAATGAATGACGATCAAGAACTTCTAGTTCAAAAAAGGAATCCTATGAAAAAAACTTTTCCTAACTTATGGGCTATTTCAGCAGCAGGTCATGTTATTGCTGGAGAAACTAGTGTTCAATCTGGATTACGTGAATTAAAAGAGGAATTAGATATAGATGCTAAAGAGGAAGAACTAGAGTATTTATTTACAGTTAAAAGAGTTCAACCATATCGTAATTCTTATATTCGTGTATTTGATGATGTTTACTTATTAAGACGTGATCTTGATGTTAGAAAGACTAAGTTACAGGTAGAAGAGTTAACTGATATTAAATATGTTTATTATGAATATTTAGAATCTATATTTAAAAATGGGGATACATCTTACGTACCATATACTGAAGAACATGAAAAATTATTTCATATATTAGATAATAGAAACTTAGAACTTATATAATAGTAGTACACCTTATAGGTGTATTTTTTTGGGAGATGATTAAATGAAACTAATTGAATATGAAATGAAAACTTCTAAAACTGATAATAAAAATATAGTAGTATGTTCTGATATAAGTAAATATGTGGCAAATAAAAATTTCAATAACATTTTAAAAGTATTTACTGATATTAAGCCTACACATATTATTTTACCTGATTTTTATAATACCGATAATTTAAAAACTAGAGATTTTATTATTAATACTACTAAAATAGCAGATGTGTTGTATGTAGGAGATAATTTTAAATTGGTAGATGATAATCCAAAATTTCATTTATTTTCTAGTACTGATAGAATTAAATACATGGAAGCTAATGGTATTAGTATTACTAGCTTTGATACTAACTATAATGTAGATTTACTTGTTTACTATAGGAACTATTTAGAAAAAATATTATCTAATAAAAATTTTAATATATTACTGTGTGATTCTGCTACAAAGAAAATTTTGTCTTACTTTGAAATGCTTATAGATATTCATTTTAATCTTGTGGTATCTAAGTATAATAGTTATAAGATAACAGTTAATGATATTATAAATAGACCAGGTATATTTCATAGAACTACTATTGAAAATGTTAAAATCTTAAGAAAATAATATGCTTTTTTCTGTTTACTTATATAGTATTATGTCTTTGCTTATATATTGTTTACTCTGTTAAATTTGACAAAATCATTAATTTTTGCTATCATAGTGACTTGTCCCGTGTATAAGAGGTGTTTAAGATGTTTTACAATGAGACAAAGACAATAGAATTAGTTAGTGAAGATCCATCCCTGGTATTTGAACTAATTAAAGAGGGTCATATTGAGTTTGTTGATATGCTTTTGAAAAAGAAAATTGTTGATATTAATACTTGTGATGAAGCAGGTAATAATATATTAGTTAGATTATTAAAATGTGGTGCCTACGATGTAGTATTACATCATATGGGTAATAAAGAATGGAAAGTTAATCATCAAAACTTAGATGGTAATACATTCGCTCATATTTTAGTATCAATTAATTATGTTAATGTTGCTTCCATTATAGCTAAATTGAAGAAAAATAAAAAATTCTTGCCAAATATTAAAAATAATAATGGTGAGACTATTCTTGATAAATCAATTAATGATAATTATATTTATACAACAGTTAAAATATTAGAAGATTCTAGATTTAATAATATCGATGTTGTATCATTTAAACATTTATATGATACATACATTAAAAGTAATAAATACGGGAAATATTCAAAACTAACAAATCTAGAAATAATCGTTAATAATTTAACAGAAAAAGAATTATTACCTAGAATGGAAAGAATAATAGAATTTATTAAAACAAACTTTGAACTTATTAAACAAGAAGTTCTAAGTAGTCAGAAATCTACTCAAATAGATGCTATGATTAAAGACGTTTTATTAGAAAATGCTTAAATAATATGATAGAACCTAGTAAATTGATTTTTACTAGGCTTTTAATTTATACTTTTATTTTTTCTGTTACTTTTATATAATAATATTGGTGGTTATATGATTAATTATATTAATTATTCTGATATAGATACTTTTATTATTGATAATAATAAGATTGGTTCTGGTAAAGAAGCAGATGTTTATAGATATGATTCAAAAGTTATTAAGATATTTCATAAAGATAGGAAATCACCTATTAAAAGAATTAGTGATATTGGATTAGAAAAATTAACTACTTTAGATTTGGATAACTTTAATACTCCGATTGATTTAATAATATTAGATGGTACTATTATTGGGTATACTGAGAAATATTTAGAAGAAGATAAGATTGATTTTAGTAAGATTAATTTTTCTGGTATTAAAGATGATATATATACTTTAAGTCAAAATGGGTTTTGCTTAGATGATATTTATTATAATTATATTTTTACTAGTAATGGTTTTTACTTTAATGATATGACTAGTTATACTTATATAAATACTAATGAAGAGTTTCTTAAGAATAGATTCTATAAAAAGAATATGGATATTATTAATCGTTTCTTTATTGGTTTAATAGAGTTTTCTGCTTTTAGAAAGGGTAGTAGTAATGAATATACTAAGATGTATTTAGCTAATATGTATTTTTTAAAGTATTGTAGTGATACTTATTATGGGGATATATATTCTCAAAATAAATTTCATAAATAGCTAGCATGAAAATAAAAAATTTAGTATAATCTATGGAATAGGAAGTGGTATTATGAATTTACCTAATTATAAAGATGCAAAGTTAAGAAGTAAGAATATAGTTAGTCGTGAGGAATATATTTTCGATGATAGTTTAGCTAATATTGGGAATGGTAAAACTTATCATGTTAAAACTTATGGATGTCAGATGAATGAACATGATAGTGAGAATATAAAGGCTATATTAGAAGAGTTAGGATTTACTGAGGTAGATGATTATGAACATGCTGATTTAGTACTTCTAAATACATGTAGTATTAGGGAAAATGCTCATAATAAAGCTTTTGGTATGCTAGGTAGACTTAAGCATTTAAAGGAAGAAAAGAAGGATTTAATAATCGGCTTATGTGGTTGTATGGCTCAAGAAGAGGGAGTAGTTGATGAAATACTACATAAGTATAAATATGTTAATTTTGTGTTTGGGACTCATAATCTACACAGATTACCTATTCTGTTAAGTGAAAATTTAAATAGTAATAAACAGGAAATAGAAGTTTATAGTAAAGAGGGTAATTTGATTGAAGGAATTCCTGTTAAGAGAGCTAATTCATATAAAGCGTATGTTAATATTATATATGGATGTGATAAATTCTGTACTTACTGTATAGTTCCTTATACACGTGGTAAGCAACGTAGTAGAAATAAAGATGATATTCTTAAGGAAGTAAATGATTTAGTACGTGATGGGTATCAGGAAGTTACTTTACTTGGACAGAATGTAAATGCTTATGGTAAAGATTTTGATTATCAGTACCGCATGGAGGATTTATTAGAGGATGTAGCTAAGACTAATATTCCTAGAGTTAGATTTATGACTAGTCATCCTTGGGATTTTACTGATAAAATGATTGAAGTAATAGCTAAGTATCCTAATATTATGCCTAGTGTGCATTTACCTGTTCAGGCTGGTGCTAATCGTATTTTAAAACTAATGGGTAGACGTTATACTAAAGAAAGCTATTTAGAATTATTTCATAAGATAAAGAATACGATTCCTAATGTTAGTATTTCTACAGATATTATTGTGGGATTTCCTGGTGAGACAGAGGAAGATTTCTTAGAAACTTTATCTTTAGCAGAAGAGTGTAAGTATGATAATGCTTTTACATTTATTTATTCACCTCGTGAAAATACACCAGCTAGTAAGTTAGCTGATAATGTATCATTGGAGGAGAAAGAAAAACGCCTATATCGTTTAAATGAAGTAGTAAATGAGTATTTCTTGGAAAATAATAAAAAATTAATAGGAAAGGTTGTTCCAGTTTTAGTAGAAGGAGTAAATACTAATGGTAAGGATGGCTTATTTGGGTATACAGATACTAATAAGTTAATTAATTTTAAAGGTGATGTTTCTTTAACTGGTAAAATAATTTCAGTTAAGGTAGTAAATGCTAAAACTTGGAGTTTGGATGGTGAGATAGATGAATGATCCTATTTTAAATAAGTTAGATGAACTTATTAATATGCTTGGTAATAATGAAGATTATAAGGAATATTTATTATTAAGAGAAAAAGTACTTAATAATAAAGAAATAGTTAATTTGATAGCAGAGGTTAAGGACTGTCAAAAATTGCTTGTTAAAAGAGAACATAATAATGAACCAGTTGAGGAACTTGAAAAGAAATTAGATGATTTAAATAAATCTTTAAATGAATATCCTCTATACTGTGATTTTATTGAAAAACAAGGAAAATTAAATCTTGTGTATGATGGTATTGCTAGTCAATTACAGGATTGTATTGATAAGAACGTGGGATAATCGTTCTTTTTGTTATAAAAAAATATACCTTTTATTGGTATATTTTTTAGCTATTTTATTTTTCTTCGAAATACTTTTGCATATTTTTGAATGTTACTATTGATAACTGCTGTATTGTTTGAATGAATAAATCAATATTGCCAATTTTCAAAGGCTTTTCTTCATAGTTGGTATTTATGTTAATTTCCTCTATCATGGAATAGTATGATAGCTTTTGGCTTTCATTAATTAATACAGGAGGATAGTTATTTTTGATTAGTTCATAGTTCATAATTAGTCTAGCTATTCTACCATTTCCGTCAATAAATGGATGAATATTGGTAATTGCCATGTGTAATCTAACAGCTCTTTCAAATACTGTTAATTCTTGCCACTCATTTTCATACTTTTGTTTTACTTCTTCCATTTTTGTTGATACAGCATTTGGTTTAGTGAAATTAATTTCATCGCCATTACTATTCATTAAATAATTTTCTTTTTCTTTATAATTACCAGCACCTTCTATAATTCCATTTCCGATAATTTTATGTAAGTTTTTGATAATGGTAATAATATCTTCATTTTTATCTATAATTTTGAAAATATATTTAAAGGCATTTTGATGATTAATGGTTTCATTTATTTCTCTTTGCCTATTTTTATCAACTATATTTTTGAAGTTATATGTATTATTTATTATTTCTTTAGTTTCATTTAAAGTTAATGTAGTATTAGTACCTTCGATACGATTTGAATGATAGGTGAATAGGATTCCAAATTCATTAATTAGATAATTATAGTACGCTTTCTTTAATGGCTCATTAAATCCTGAAATTTTATTTTGAATTTTAGCTAAATCAAATATTCTATCTAACATGGTAACACCTCTTATAGTTAGTATTGTATCATAATTTTCATATCTTTTATAAAAAAATAAACTAATATATTTCGTTTAAGTTATTTGGTATTAATATATCTATGTATTCTAATAATTGTTCTTTTGAATATTGATTACTATTCTTTAACCATTCTATTCCTACATTAAATACAGCTCCTATATAAAATTTTGCTACTATATTAGGTGGTATTATATTTTTTTCAATACTTTGATATTCATTTAAATGAGTGGTTATATCGTGATCTAACACATCATATATAATATCTACCATAATACTATTACGGTTATTTATCATTACTGCTAAATAGATATCTCTTTTTTCTTCAATATGATTTAAAAATATTTTTATCATCTCTAAATAATACTCTTTAGTATTAGAAATGTTTTTATTTGCTTTTAGTTCATCAGTTAAAGAGTTTTTTAAGTCATTTATGGCATCAGCTAGAAGTTCATATTTATCAGTGTAATGTGAATAGAATGTTGAACGGTTTATTAGGGCATGATTACATATGTCGGATACCTTTATTTCTTCAAAAGATTTTTCCTTCATTAATTCTAATAGAGTATTGTATAGAGTATTTTGAGTTTTAACTACTCGTAAATCCTTTTTATTCATTTTCATCACCATTTATAATTATAGTTCTTTTTTAATATTTGTAAAGATAAAATACAGTATGTTGTTTATTTGTACATACGT
The DNA here is from genome assembly GCA_934183185.1 of uncultured Bacilli bacterium. GTDB lineage: Bacteria > Bacillota_I > Bacilli_A > RF39 > UBA660 > Alloscybalousia. The sequence continues at coordinate 7,695 of CAKPSO010000026.1, forward strand.
TTTGGAATAAATGTTGGTTATCCTAATAAAATTTGGTTTTTGTTGGTGCTTTTTTTCAGAAAAAAGAATAGAATGTTATGTCGATGGAGGGAATATATATGAAAAAGATTGCTAACGTGATATGTGAGCATAAAAACTTAATTCTAATTATCACGGCTGTTTTATTTGTATTATCTTTTGTTGGTATGAAACTCACTAATATTAATTATGATATTTTAGTTTACTTACCAAATGATATTGAAACAGTACAGGGACAAAATATTTTAACTGATGATTTTGGAATGGGTGCTTATTCAGTAGTAATTGCTGAGGGAATGAATAGTAAGCAATTATTAAAACTTGAAGAAGAAATTGGTAACGTAGAAGGAGTTAATCAAGTTATTAGTGCTTATGACGTTATAGGTACTACTATTCCTATTGAAATGTTACCTAGCGAAATTACAGAAAAGTTTCATCAGGAAAATACCGATTTGATGTTTATTACATTTAAAGAATCAACATCATCAGAATCAACTATTGATGCTATTCGTAATATTAAAGAAATAGCTAATGATAAAGTAAAAATCAGTGGTATGAGTGCTATGGTATTAGATACCATGAATCTATCAGATAAAGAAATAGCTATTTATGTTGTGATTGCTGTAGTATTATGTTTATTAGTACTTGAATTATCACTTGATTCTTACTTAGTACCAGTATTATTACTTGGTAATATAGGTATAGCCATTCTATTTAACTTAGGAAGTAATATTATATTTGGAAAAATATCTTATATTACTAAAGCATTAGTAGCAGTACTACAACTTGGAGTAACAACAGACTTCTCAATATTCTTATATCATGCGTATGAAAATAAAAAACGTAGTGGTATGGAAAAACAAAAAGCTATGGAAGAAGCTATTGTAGAGACATTTACTTCAGTTACAGGTAGTAGTTTAACTACTATTGCGGGATTTTTAGTATTATGTACTATGAACTTAACACTTGGTAAAGACTTAGGATTAGTTATGGCTAAAGGAGTATTCTTAGGAGTAGTTTGTGTATTAACAGTATTTCCTAGTTTATTACTTATATTTGATAAATGGATAGATAAAACTAGTCATAAACCAATTACTATACATTTTGAAAAGTTAAATAAGTTAGTTATTAAGTATCATAAAATAATATTTGCAGTATTTTTATTACTATTAATACCTGCTTATTTAGCTAATTCTAAAGTAGATGTTTACTATAAAATAGATCAAAGTTTACCTGATACTTTAGATAGTATTGTAGCTAATACAGATTTAAAAAATAAATTTAATATAGTATCACCTGAAGTAATACTTATTAATAAAAATATGAAAACAGATAAGCAACAAGAAATGGTTAATCGTATTGAACAGGTAGATGGTATTGACTTTGTATTATCATTTTCTAAATTAAAAGACTTAGGATTTACTGAGAATATGTTACCTAGTGATTTAGTTAAAGTATTTGAAAGTGAAAACTATCAGATGTTATTTTTAAATTCTACATATGATATAGCTACTGATGAATTAAATAATCAAGTAACAGAAGTTAATAAGATTATTAAAGAATATGATAGTAATGGTATATTGGCTGGTGAAGGTCCATTAATGAAAGACTTAGTAGTTACTAGTGATCAAGACTTTAAGAATGTTAATTATTCATCTATTATATGTATTCTATTAATTATGGTAATTGTATTAAAATCAGTATCATTACCTATACTTCTAATACTAGCTATTGAATTTGCAATTTTTATGAATATGTCAGTATCATATTTTGGTGGAGTAGTATTACCATTTGTGGCACCCATAGTATTAGGTACTATTCAGTTAGGGGCTACTATTGACTATGCAATATTAATGACTACTAATTACTTAAAATTAAGAGAAGAAGGAATAGAAAAGAAAGAGGCTATGTTAAAAACTACTAACTACTGTAGTAATTCTATATTCGTTAGTGGTATGTGTTTCTTTGCTGCAACCTTTGGTGTTGGTGTATATTCAGAACTAGAAATGGTTGGTTCACTATGTACATTAATATCTAGAGGAGCAATTATTAGTATGATTGTAGTTATTACAGTATTACCTTCTATATTATTAATATTTGATTCAGTAATACTTAAAACTACTTCTGGTATGAAAGGAATGATGAAAATGAAAAATAAAAAGAAAATAGCTAAGAAAGTCGTAGCTACTAGTTTAGTACTATCTACTTTGGCTATGCCTATTTCTACATTTGCTTTAACTAAAGAAGAAACTGTTTATGCTAAATTAAATACAGATGGTAGTGTTAAAACCGTTTTAGTAAATGAACATTTAATAAATACAGATAAATTAGATTCAATAGAAGATTACTCAGACTTAGAAAATATTTTAAATATTAATAGTGATAGTACTTTTACTAAGAAAGATAATATGTTAACTTGGGATAGTAAGGGTAGTGATATCTTTTATCAAGGTACTACTAGTAAAAGTATGCCTATTAGTGAAGTTATTACTTATAAATTAAATGGTAAAGATATAGAATTAAAAGATTTAATTGGTAAGAGTGGTAAAGTAGAAATTACTTTAAAATATAATAATTCTGATAAACATATAGTTAGTGTTAATGGATCTAGTCAAACACTATATACACCATTTGTAGTAACTACAGCTACTATGATTTCTACTGATGGTAATACAGATATAGAAGTTACTAATGGTAAAGTAGTAAGTAATGGTAATAATTATGTAGTAGTTGGATTATCTGCTCCAGGATTATATGAAAGTATGAAAATGGATGAATTAAAGAACTTTGATACAGTTAGTATTAGTTATAATACAGAGAAATTTGAATTAGCTAGTATTTATTCTATTATTACTCCTAAATTAATGGATAATAGTGATTTAGATGTATTTACTAAGTTAGATTCAGTAATGAGTAGTACTAATAAATTACAGGAATCTATGAATCAAATAGAAGAAGGATCAAAGTCTGTATTAGATAATTTATCATTAATAGATAGTGGTAGTAGTCAAATTGCTGAAAAAATAAATTTAGTATTAACTAATATTGAAAAGATAAAAAATGGTTCTATTACAGTAGATAGTGGAATAGGAGAAATGTTAACGCAAGTAGAAGGAGTAATTAATACTTTTAATAGTGATGAGAATAAAACTAAGATTGCTGGTATTAAAACTTTAATTAGTACTAATGAAAGTACTATTAATAACCTAATTAGTGCTAATAATGCTGCTAAAGGTGCTTATGAGACTTATAGTTTAGGTAATACTGATTATAGTAGTTTAATAAATAATAAAGATTTATTTAATGCTAAATATACTTATGAAAATAGTTATAATAATAATTTACAGTTAATTGGATTATTACAGAAGAATAATGAAGCTTTAAATCAAACTTTAAGTACTTTAAATAATATGGAGACACAGATTAATACACTATATAGTTATTTAACTCAAATAAAAGCTGGTACAAGTGATTTAAGTAGTGGTACAAGTGAATTATATAATGGAGTTAAATTATTAAATAGTAAAGTAGGAGAATTAGCTACTGGTACTAGTTTACTTAAAAATGGTATGAATACACTAAATAATGGTATTATTACTTTTAATAATCAGGGTATTAAGACTATTAGTGGATTAGCTAATAAAGCTAATCAGGTTACTAATATTACTGAAGAGTTAGTAAAATTAGGTAATGATTATCAGACTATTTCAGTTAAACAAAATAATCAAGATGCTAGTACTAAATTTGTGTTAGTTGTTGATGGAGTTAAAACTCCAAAGAAAGATAAAGAAGTAGTTAAAACTACTAAAAAAGTAACTTTCTTAGATCGTATTAAAAATTTATTTAAATAGTCATATTTTGAAGTTTCTTTTGGAAACATTTTCTCCTCTTGGCATACATTAAATTAGAGGAGGGATATTATGGCTAATTATAGAGAAATTGTTACTAAAGCTGTTATTGGTAAAGGTAAGAAAACATTTACTACAACAGAATCAGTTACTCCTGAGGTTACTCCTACTACTATTTTAGGATGCTGGGTTATCAATCATAATTTTAAAGGATATAAAAATGGTAGTAGAATTAATATTGATGGTAGTTATGATGTTAATATCTGGTATTCTTGTCAAGATGATACAAAGACGGAGGTTGTTAAGAAGAGTACAACTTATTCAGAAAGTGTAACGCTTCCTAAGAAGAATTATGAAGATTTACAAAATGAAGAAGTTATTATTAAAAGTTTAAAACAGCCTTCTTGTACACGAGCTGAGATTGTAGATGGAAAAATAGAGTATACTATTGAAAAGGAATTAGGTATAGAATTAGTAGGGGATACTAAGGTAAAAATAGCTTATGATGAAGAAGAGGATCCTTGGGATGTTATTACAGATGATGTAGCAGAAGAGGATGTCGAGAAAGCTGAAAAAGAAATTGACGATTCAGTAACTGAAGAATATCTTGATTAACGAAACTTCTAGTTTATTCTAGAAGTTTTGTTGTGTGTTATCTATTAATAAAAAGCCTGTTAATAAAAAAGCCTTGACAGTTATTAAATATACGGTATATAATATAGACATGAATTAGAAATGGAGGGATTTTATATGGCAGTTAAATTAAGACTTACAAGAATGGGATCTAAAAAGAGACCTACTTATCGTATTGTAGCTAGTGATTCTCGTGTTAAAAGAGATGGTAAATATCTAGAACTTGTTGGAACTTATAATCCAATTACTAAGGAAACTAAGCTTAATGAGGAAATAGCACTTAAATGGTTAACTAATGGTGCTCAACCTTCTGATACAGTTAAGAATTTATTTAGTAAGTTTGGAATTATGAAAAAGTTTTCTGAACAAAAACAAGGTAAGTAATTATGACTTTAGTTGAATTAACGGAATTCATCGTTAAATCATTAGTAGTAAACTCTGATAATGTATCAGTAAAAGAGTTTGAAAGTGATGAAGATAATACAGTTTTAATACAGGTATTAGTTGATGAAGAAGATATGGCTAGATTAATTGGTAGAGCTGGTAAAACGGCTAATGCTATTAGAACTTTAGTTCAGGCTAGTAGTTATACTAAAGATAATAAAAAAGTTAAAATTAATATTGATAGTTTTTAAAATTAATAGCTTAAAGTAGTACTTTAGGTTATTTTTTTTAACTTTTTTAAAACTTTATGCAGTCATCTTCCAACTTTCTTATAATAATTATATTAGGGTGTATCATTGATACACTTAAATATTTAAGGAAAGGGGGAAAATATAGTGATAGAACTTATTGAAAAAGAAACTCTAGTAAATGATAACTTTGTATCACTATTATCTGATACAACATTTAAGTATCTATATAAGAACATAGATACTAGAAGCTGGTTACAAACTATTATTAAAGAAGTATTTCTATTAGATATTACAGATTATCAATTAACAGATAATGAATCAAATACTGGTAATAAAGTAAAAGATTATCGAATGGATTTAAAACTAGTAAATGGAAAGAATACTATAATAATAGAAATGAATAAAGAGTATTATGAATTTATAGATTCAAAGAACTACCAATACTTGTACCGTGAAGCTGGAAGTTTATATGATACAGGAGAAGATTATCAAGATAGAAAGACTAAACTAATTTCATTCAATAACTATAGAAATAAGAAGATACCATCATTAAAGATGGGAAGTTATGTATTTATAGATCCAAAAACTAAATTAAGAATAGAAGATATAGAAAGTTATGAGATTTATTTACCTAATTATAAGAAAGTATGTTATGATAGTAGTGAATTAGAAGTTAGCTTAAGTTTATTTAGTGCAGATAGTTTTGATAAGATGAGGAAGCTAACTAATAATCCAAGAGATATAAAGATTATAGAAGAATTGGAGAGATTAGCTATGGATGAAGAATTCAAATTACATTATAACGCTGAAGCGGTCAAAAGAAAGACAGAGAATTCTATCAAGAAAGAATCTTATCAACATGGACTAGAAGATGGTTCTAAGCAAAAAGAAATAGAGATGGCTCAGGCTATGTTAAAGGATATTCAAGATTATGAATTTATTTCTAAATATACTGGTTTAACAGTAGAAGAAATAGAAAAATTATCAGAAAATAAGTAGCCTAGAATTATCCATAATTAGTAAAATTTCCCCAACCCCAGGCTTGACTTGAGTGGGGGTAATTATGATACAATCATAGTAGTAAAACTATAGAAAGTAGTGATCTATTATGAAGAAAGAATATAAAATAATAACGTTATTAGTATTAATAGTATCTATAGTAGCATTGGTGTTAACATCATCATATGCTCTTTTTTCGTTTGAAGAAAAAGGAAAAGTAGAAAATAAATTAGTAACAGGAGTATATTCTTCATGTAGCTATGAAGATGGAACTACTTGGAACTTTGATTATACAGGAGGTGAACAGACATTTACTGTACCATGTGATGGTGAATATAAACTAGAAACTTGGGGAGCTCAGGGTGGAAGTTCATTCTCTTATTTACCAACTTACACACAAACAGCTATAGGAACAAATGGAGCTATGGCTATTTTAGAGGATTCAATGAAAAACCAACAGAAGTTATATATTAATGTTGGTGGTAGTGGTGAAAATGCTACACAATCAGCACCAGGAAAAGGTGGTTACAATGGTGGTGGTTATGGTGGAACATTTAAAGGAATATCAACCGGCTATGTTAATTGTGGTGGAGGTGGAGGCTCTACAGATATTAGAATATTACAATCAGATTTAACTAGCAGATTAATAGTAGCAGGAGGAGGAGCAGGAGCTGGAGGTAATGCTTATCAAACACTTGCTGATGTATATGCATTAAGTAACGGGAATACAACTGAGTTATCAAATAATGAATTATTATTGGGTACAACTGGTGGAGTTTACTATAAAGATGGTATAAGTGGTGGTCAGTATCCAACAAAACATTATTATGGTGCTGGTGGTGGTGGCTATTATGGCGGACAAGCTGGATACACAGGAACTAGTAAAGGGAATAAAATCACAGCTGGTGTGAGAGAAGGTAATGGTTATGCTAGAGTTACTCTAGTAAAAGCAGATAAACCTATTAAGAAATACACAGAAACAATATTAAATGGAACAGATCCTGTATTAAAAGATAATTTAGTACCAATCAAAATAGCTAGTGATGGAACAGTAAGTAAAGCAGATATAAGTAAAGAATGGTACAAGTATGAAAATAAAGAATGGGCCAATGCCGTAATACTAAAAGATGAATCTATTACTTATAATAATGGAGAAACAATACCAGAATCAAATATTGAATCATACTTTGTATGGATACCTAGATTCAAGTATCAGATATTTGATGAAGGAAATTATACAGGATTAACTAGTTTCCAAGATAAAACTCAAACTATCGATATAGTATTTGAGAATAAAGATAAAGCCCCATCTAATGGAACTACTAAAGGAAGTTATTTAACCCATCCAGCATTTACTAGTTTTGATAGTAATGGATTCTGGGTAGGAAAGTTTGAGACTGGATATGATGGTGCTACATCAACTACTGCC
>CAKPSO010000027.1 GCA_934183185.1 uncultured Bacilli bacterium
TATTTTCAAGGGATTAAATAAAACTAAAAGGGTTGAAATAAAAGGGTTTTTGGGGTGTTACTATAATAAGATACAAAGTAACATACATGATTCTCTGGAAACAATTCTTTAAGCTCTGAATAAAGTTGTCCTGCAAGTGTTTTATTGTGGGCTAAAACTAGGGTTGGTTTATTGACTTCTTTAATAACATTAGCAATCGTAAAAGTTTTTCCAGTTCCCGTTGCACCAAGTAAAACCTGATCTCTTTTTCCTTCATTAATTCCTTCTACTAATTCTTTAATTGCCTGTGGTTGATCTCCACTAGGTGTATATTTTGACTCTAATTTAAACATAATAAACCTCCTCTTTAATTATTTTGTATTTTATCATTTTCTATTATATTTTTAGTTTTAAATATAAATCTATTTGAATTAAATGTGCACTAGTCTTAATATTTTCAATATATGGTCATATTTATTTTATCATATTAGTAAAAGCTATCATTTTTGATAGCTTTTGATTATTTTTTAGTTAATACTAATTCTTTATTGTTGACATCTTTTATTAAGTTCTTTTCTAAAGTATTTAAGATAAATGGCGAATACATAATAAAGTGGCTAAATTGAGCAAATGAGTTAGAAGAAACTAAGTAACAATTGCCATCATCATCAAATAACTCAACATTTTTATTTGGTATCTTTTTTAAATTGAATAATCCTAACTGGTTAGTAATTTTTACATTTAATGCTTCAAGTATTCCTTTTTCTGTGGTTATAGCTCTAGCAGATATATTATTTTTATCTATGGTATGAGTATTTATTATCATAGATTCTCTTTTCCTGTTGCACAATGTAGTACTTACTTTGCCATCATTAGTGCGTAAAAATCTAATTATTTTAGACTTAGATTTTGCTTGAATTTCATCTATAAAGGAATAATAATAATCTATTAATCTTACTTCCTTTATCTTACTATTATCATCTGTAAAATAAATTTCTAACTCTTTTATTTCATCTTCATCATTTTGGTAAATGACTGCCTTATTCCTTTTACCAAGCAAATGATAAATTCTATCATAAACATATATTTCATTAGGGTATGTTCCATTAGCTAGTTCGATAATAGGTATATTTTTATCATCAATATGATCTAATTGTTCCTCTTCTTCTTCATTAAATAATCTATGTTCTATTTCATTAATCGATGGAAGTAAAAATTCTGTTGATTGTTTTAACTTGCTTATACTAGTTGAAGAAATATAATGAATTTTATTATTCTTATTTATATAGTAACCTGAAAGTGGCATTTCTACTAAAATTTTATGTTTCTTATGTCCCTTTTTTATTAACTGAATCTCTTTATGTTCTTGTGTTTCATTATACAATAAATATATGTTAATATTATAAATATCCTTGACTCCATCTATACTAACATTTTCATAGCCTTCAGGATAATAATCTACTTCTGTCATATTATCTGTTCCTCTTATGATATGCATAGTTTCTGAAAGCTCTGCTTCAAAGAAAGAGTAGATATCAATTTTCATGATTCTTTGTTCTTCCTCTGAAATTAATAATTCTAAAATGTCTAATTGGCCAAACTCCTTGTTTTCAAATTTATAGACAAGTCTATTATTATTTTTCCTGACAAACTCAAATTTTTTATCTAATAAATTAATCTTTTTTAAATTTTCAACCATAATAGTACTCCCCACTTGTGTTTATTATAATATTATTTTTTTATACCTACAATAGAAAAAAAGAAAAATATTTAAAAAATATTTTTCTCATATTACTTTGTATACCAAGTTTGATATGTTCTATTTGGAAAACTAATTACACTTTCTGCTCCATGGAATCCTGAATTGTATTGTCTTTTGGTAAAATTAACATAAGAATTCCAGCTTCTACAATTACTATCAGCATATAGTCTACATGGCCATACTTCTAAGTGAAGATGAACTCCATAAGCAAATCCAGTATCACCCATATATCCTAAAATAGTATTAGAAGTAACAGGCATTCCAACATAAATTCCATTGGCGTATCTACTTAGATGGGCATATATAGCTGTATAATATTTTCCACTAGTAGTCCTATATTCCACATTTATATTTTTAGCACCAGTACCATCTGATTTATCATTCCATATTGACTTAATTACTCCATTACCTATTGAATATAATGGGGTATTTCTTCCTAGGGAACTTCCCATATCTAATCCTCTATGTAAACTTCCCCATCTATAACCAACAAAGCTAGTAATATATCCTGTTTTGATTGGTCTAGTAAAAATGGCATTAGCAGATGTTTTAGCACAATCCACACCTATTATATCACTACGTTTACTACAACCTTCAGATTTATAATATTGAACTAATTCTCTTTTGGTTTTTACTTCCTGTTCCAAACTTGGTGATAATTCTCCGAGTTTAGCCACTGAATTAGTTAAACTACTTATTTCATTATTCAACTGTGTAATCTTATTTTGATATTCTTTTTCTTTATTACTTAACTCTATTTTTCTATTTTCATTTTTCTTAATTAATTCTTCTAATTCCTTAATAGTTTTTTCATTATATTCTGTTATCTGTTCAACTATTGATAAACGATATACTAAATCAGTAATTGAATCCCCTCCAAAAACATAGTCAAGATAAATGTTATCTCCTTGACTCATTTGATAGTAAGAAATTACTTCTTTAGTCTGTTCCTTTTTATTTTCTATTTCAGTAGTAGAGTCAGCTATTTCTTGCTGTAATTTAACACTTTCTTGGCCCATTGATTCTATTTCACTTTTTAGTGATTTCACAGTAGAATTATTCTCTACTATTTGATTTTGACTATTATTTATTGAATTATTATTGGCATCTAATTGTTTTTGAGCTTTAGCTAAATCATCTAGAATTTGACCGTATGTTACCTCCTCAGCTAAAACTTTAGTTGGTACTAATAGCATTATGCAAATAATTAAAGTTATACTTAGACTCTTCTTCATCATATCTTTAAATACTTCCTTACAGCTTGATAGCTACCTAACATACCTACAACTATACCAATACCAACTATAATTAAAGATAACATGTATATAAATGGTTCAGGGGTTATCAACTTGATTAATGGGGAAAATAATTGTCCATTAAAGTGATTATATATACCATAATACCCATATATTACTATTAATACTGGTATTATAGAACCAATTAATCCTAATACCATTCCTTCGATTACGAATGGCATTTTAATAGTAAAGTTACTTGCTCCTACTAATCTCATTATAGATATTTCTCTTTTCCTTGAGAAAATAGTTAATTTTATAGTGTTTACTATTAGAAATACCGTTACTAGTATTAGTAGTACTACTGCTAGGATTGTACCTTTTTCTATAGCTTTAAATGCTGTTAAAAAGCGACTTACCATTGTTTCCCCATAGTTAACTGTATCTACACCTTCTATTTTTTCAATAGTAGATGCGGTATCAGAAATCTGTTCTAGATCCTTTACTTTTACTTGAAATGTATCCTTTAAGGGATTTTCATCCTCACTCCATTCACTCATAGTGCTTTCTAATAGACTTGATGATGACTGCATTTCTTGGCGTAATTCTTTCTTTGATTTATATTCAATGCTTGATATGTTATCTAACTGTTCTATTTTAGCTTTTATCACACCAATAGCTGATTCTTGGACATCTCTATCTACAAATACTACAATGGTTACATCTTCTTTTATTTCTTTAGTAAAATTATTTACATTTAGTGATGCTAGAAGTGCTATGGCTACTACTACTAAGGTAATTGTGATACATGAGATTGAGGCAATGGATAATGAAAAATTTCTAAATACACTTTTAAAAGCATCTCTTATGCTTCTACCAAACATTCTAAACAACTTCATTATTATACTTTCCTTTCTCTTGATCACTTACTAATCTTCCATCTTTTAATGTTATTACACGTTTATGCATCTTATTAACTATATCTTTGTCATGAGTAGCCATTATAATAGTAGTACCTAATGTTTTATTTATTTCTTCCAACACTTTCATTATTTCCATACTTTTTTCTGGATCTAGATTACCTGTAGGTTCATCACATAATAATAGTTTTGGTTCATTTACTATGGCTCTAGCTATAGCCACACGTTGTTGTTCTCCTCCAGATAATTGATCTGGATAATTTCTTATTTTTCCTTTTAAGCCAACTAGTTCTAAGGCTTTTAGTACCTTAGCATTAATGATTTCTTTCTTTGCCCCAATTACTTCTAAAGCAAAAGCTACATTTTCATACACAGTTGATTTTGGTAGTAAACGATAGTCCTGAAATACTATTCCTAGCTTTCTACGTAGTTTATAAACTTTACTATTTCTTAGTTTAGCTACATTTAAACCACCTATTATAATTTCACCATGGCTTGGTTTTTCTTCTCTATATAGCATTTTTATAAGAGTTGATTTACCACTACCTGTTCCACCTATTATAAAGACAAAATCCCCTTTCTTAATTTTCAAATTTAAATCATATATGGCAGTTACACCATTTTTATATTGTTTAGTGACTTCTTTTATTCTAATTAATTCCAAATTACCACCATCCACTTCTATTTTCTTAGTATTAATAGTATAACATATTTTTGGATAATTTGGTAATTATTATGATTATTTTTAGTGTTAATTAATGGAAAAAGAGGAGATCACTCTCCTCCATACACTTGATAAGAATCTGTTACTATAAAAAAAGCATTTTTATCTATTTCTTTTATACCTTCTTTTAACATGAAATATTCTCTATTTGGGATAACTGTCATTAATACTTTTCTCTTTTTATCAAAGAATCCACCTTTAACATTAAATATAGTTACTCCATGTTTTAGACTATTCATAATATAATCTTTAAGTATATCCTCTTCTGTAGTAATAATATATAATGCTTTATTTTTTGATACACCAATTAATACTCTATCAATAATAATACTATAAATATATAGAACGATAATAGCATACATTACCATGGTCCATCCAAAACTTGCTCCACCTAGAATAACTATTATTAGATTTATAATAAAACTGGTATTAGAAAGAGAAACCTTTTTATATTTAGAAATTATTTCACTTATTATGGAAACTCCACCATTACTAAATCCTACTTTATAAACCATACCAGTAGTTATACCTGATAATACTCCTATAAAAATAGCTATAAGTACTTTATCTGATAAATCAACTGATAGATAGGTAGAAATATTCTCAGTTAATTTTATAAATAGTGGATATACAATGGTTGATACTACAGCTCCTGATGTTTTTTCTATTCCTAAAAAGATAAAACCTATTATTAATAGTAGTAATGATACTATAAATACTATAATTGAGGGATCTACTGAAAAATATGAACTTATTATAATTGATATACCTGCTGAGCCTCCGGTAACTATTTTACTTGGAAATTGAAGTAAGTTAAAATAACATGCTGATATAAATAATGATATTATTAATACTAAATATCTACTTATCAGCTTCTTTGTACGTATTTTTTCAAGAATATTCATATTATTCACCACCCATTACTTCGTAGGCATCTGTTACTACGAAAAAAGCATTAGGATCTATTTCTTTTATACCTTCTTTTAAGCGATAGTATTCTCTTGTTGGCACCACACATAATATTACTTCATCTTTTTCTAGAGTATAGCCACCTCTTACGTTAAATATAGTAACACCGTGGTGAAGTTCATTTAATACATAATTTCTTATTTTTTTATCTTCATTAGTAATTATATAGAAGGCCTTAGAATTAGATATACCTAGTAATACCTTGTCAGTCATAATACCAATGATATATACAACAATAATAGCATACATAAATTTAGTTAAGCCAAAGAAATAAGCTCCACCGAGTACGATTAAACCATCACTCATTAACATAGCATTACCCATACTTACATGAGCGTATTTAGATACAATTTGATTAATAATATCTGTTCCCCCAGTGGTAAAACCAGCTTTAAATACTAACCCGGCACCAAAACCATATATTACGCCACTAAATATAGAGCATAGTAACAAGTTACTTGTATCTATTTGAATGTAGTTTCCAATATTAGCAGTTAGATTAACGAATATTGGAAATAGTATAGAGCCAATAACTGAACCTTTTGTTTGCTCCTTACCTAAGACTAAAAAACTAATTATTAAAAGTAATAGAGAACATATCATGATAAAACCTGATGGATCTATTGGGGTAATTTCTTTAACTATTATTGATAAGCCACTTACTCCACCAAACACTAAATCATTGGGGTATAAAAATAGATTAAATGATACTGCTATTAAGAATATTCCTATGACTAGTTGTAGGTAACGACGAATCTTATATTTTGATTCTATTTTTTTTAGAATATCATCAGTATTTATTTTCTTATGAAACCATTTCATTTTTTGCCTCCTTTAGATATGATTCAATGAATTGATCAAGATCTCCATCTAATACTTTATCGACATTACTAGTTTCATAATTAGTACGATTGTCTTTTACCATAGAATATGGATGCATTACATAACTTCTAATTTGGGAACCAAATTCAATATTCTGATAAGTGCCTTTAATAGCATTTAGTTCATTGTTCTTTTTTTCCTGTTCTATTAGATATAGTTTGGCCTTTAACATTTTCATAGCTGTTTCTTTATTTTGAATTTGGCTTCTTTCGTTTTGGCATGTTACTACTGTTTTTGTTGGAAGATGGGTAATTCTTACTGCTGAATCAGTAGTATTTACTCCTTGACCACCCTTGCCACTAGAACGATAAACATCAATCTTTAAATCTTTTTCATTGATTTCTACATTTATAGTATTATCAAATTCTGGAATAATATCAATGGAAGCAAAAGAAGTATGTCTTTTGTTAGCTGCATCGAATGGGGATAGTCTAACTAAACGGTGAACACCTTTTTCACATTTTAGATATCCATAGGCATTAGTACCTTTAATTTCAAGAGTAGCACTTTTTATTCCTACTTCTTCACCTTCTTGATAATCTAGTACTTCTACTTTATAACCATGTTTTTCGCAATACCTTAAATACATTCTATAAAGCATTGCCGCCCAATCACAAGCTTCTGTACCACCAGCACCAGAATGAACTTCTATGGTACAGTTATTTTTATCATACGGACCATTTAAAAGTAATAATATTGATAGCTCTTCTAGTTTCTTATTCTCATTTTTAACTTCTTCTTCCAAATTATGTATTAGTTCATCATCTTTTTCAACTAATAATAGTTCAGCCAATTCTAGGCTGTTTTCGGTATCTTCTTTTAATTTTTTAATATCTTGTGTTAAGTTTTTAAGTTCTGAAATGTCTTTTAATGTCAAATCAGCTTTTTCTTTGTTGTCCCAAAAATCAGGTTTAGACATTTCATCTTCTTTTTCTTTTAATTCATTTAACTTGGAAGTTATGTCAAAGTGACCTCCATAAATCCAAGATTTCTTTTTGATTTTCTTCTAAGTTTTTTTTAATTTCATTAATATCCATATTATTCTTCCTTTCATAATAACTTTTTTAATTGTTTTAATTTAGAAATGGTATATGTTGGATTATAACCACTTGGAAGTTCTTTATTGGAATGATTTAGCCAACAGGAATCAATTTGAGAGTTCATTCCCCCTTTAATTTCAGAATGCAAAGAATCTCCTATAATTAACATTTTTTCTCTATCATAATACTGTAAATATTCCATTAACTCATCAAAATATTCTTTTTTGGGCTTAGTTACAGTTTGCTTAGTCATATCAGCAGAAAATACATCATTAACATAATTTATACAATCAATTTTCGTTAGTTTTGATTTTACTGCTACTGTAGGTCCGTTAGTAGCAATCACTATTTTATATTTATTATGTAAATATTTTAATGTTTCATAAGCCCCATCAACTGGAACTACCATTTCGTTTAAACTTCTTAAAAAAAGTTCATTAATTTCAAAAGCTTTATCTATATTTATTCTACCGTTAAAATACATCATATATCGTAAACTTCTTACATATTGAACAAAATGTTCCTGTGTATCTTGGTATTCTTTCGGAACTATAATTTTATTATCATGAAAATCAATCCAAAATTGCTTATCTAAATTATACCATCTATCAAAACCAGCATCAGTATAAGGTTCACCAACAAATTCTACCATTTTTTTAAAAGCATAACGAACATTTTCTAAATTGTCTATTAGTGTATCATCTAAATCAAATAGTAATACTTCATAATTTTTCATATTATTCCCCATTTCCTTTTCCACAGTTTTGTGGATAATCAAATTCCCAGAAACTTAGTTTTCCACTAGCGGGAATTGAGTTTATTTTCTCTATATTTTTTAGTTTAAATCCATAGCATTCCATTCAGTATGTTTAATAATACTAGAATATATAATACTATTTTTAGATAATAACATTTTTCTTGCTACTTTATCTATTTTTATACAGTCAGTAACAGTAGCTTTAGCTATTATGCAACCAATTGGATAGGTAGGATTCAAATATTTATACTTTTCCATAGCTTTTTTATCTATTCACTTACCAGCATGTATTAAAATTTCTCCACGATATTTTGTTTTCCAGGTACGAAATTCATATTCTTTTAATTCCTCTGCTATTAAAGTAACAAAAGGTTGTTTAATAGTTAAAACTTTCATATTACCACCTATTAACATTATATAGGAATTTCTCATAATTTAAAAGAACAGATTTATGTTTTCCACAAATCTGTTTATAAGTTATTTATTGCATCTTTTATTATATTTATTGAATTTATTAATTTACTTTTTTCCTCACTATTTAGTGGAATAAATAATTTTTCTTTAACTCCTTCTTTATTTACTATAGCTGGAGTTGAGATACAAATACCATTTTCTTTATCATATGAAGAAACAGTTAAAACTACATTTTTATTTTCTAAAATGGCACTAGTAATACTAGTTAGGCAGATACCAATACCATAGGCAGTGGCTCCTTTTTTCTTTATGATTTCATAAGCTGAATTTCTTACTTCTTCTTCTATATTGTGCATTTCTACTGGGGTCAAAAATTCATTGATATTCTTAAGAGCAATACTAGCATTACTCCATGGTATAAACTCACTATCTCCATGTTCTCCTATTACATAAGCCTCTATATTATCAGTACTTATTCCTACTTTTTCACTCAAAATATATCTTAAACGGGCGGTATCTAAAGTGGTACCTGACCCAATTACCTTGTTAACTGGTAATTTTGAATATTTTAAGGTTATATAAGTCATTACATCTAATGGATTAGTAGCAACTACAAATATTCCAGTAAAACCGCTTGCCATTACACTATCAATAATTGATGCAAATATTTTACTATTTTTATGGATTAAATCCATTCTGGTTTCACCAACTTCTTGATTAGAGCCAGCAGCTATCACTACTATTTTGGCATTACTACAATCATTATAATCACCAACAGTAACCTTAATCTTAGAACAGGCAAACTGAGTACAATGATTTAAATCCATAGCTTCTCCTGATGCTTTCTCTTTATTAATATCAATTAATACTAACTCTGACACACAAGTTTTTTGGTTTATTAATGAATAAGCATAAGCCATTCCTACATTACCACAACCTATTAAAACTACTTTATTATTCATATCAAAGCCTCCTATTTTTATTTACTATAATCATAATAACATAAAATATGTATTGATTAAAGCTTTTTACTATTTTAGACATATAAAAATTGGATAACAATATCCAATTCTCTTATCTTATTATTCTACCATTTTCATCGCAGTACTTAGTAGTTAAATCTATTATCTTTAGGGCCGTATCTTCTAGATATTTATCTGGAGTTTGTTCATTATCAATTATTAAATACAATATATTGGTTGAATCTTCTGTTACTTTAGTTTTATCTACTGTTTTATATCTAACCAACAAATAATATCATTATCATCATCAATCAATGAATACTGTTTACTATCAACTTTTTTTAGTTCAGTTCTAGATAGAGGATAAATGTCTTTGTACCATCTGTTAGTTTTAAAGTAACATTTCCTGGAATTTTATCTATATCATGAGCACCTAAACATAATTTAGATTCCATTGATATAATATTATAAATATCAACAGCTTTATTTATATTAGTTAAACCTTTTCTTTTAATTAATAATTTTATCAAGTTTTCTGAAGCGGGTAGATTTTTTCTTCTGGGTACACCTACCTTTTGAGGTAAGGTATAAAATCCTTCTATTATTTCATCATCTTTTAGGTTATAATCTCTTTACTTTTCTAATAATTCACTTACTTTTTGGCTATGCCAATTTTTATAGTCTTCTGTGGTAGTTATGTTTTCTATATTATTTATTACCACTGCTTTTATTTTTAGGCCTAAGTTGGTAACTTTATCATCTACTATAAATTCCATATTAATTTTCGTCATACTCCTCTAAAAAGCTTTTGTATACTCCATCTTTCTTTGTTCCTAGAATACAGTTTAAATTTACATTATCTAGGCTTTTAAATATATTATAATCTACATCTTTATTTATTTTTCTAAGATTTTTGATCAACTCTTTCATTTCTTTTCTTTTACTAGTTCCATCATTAATTAATGAACATCCTTCAGTAAATCTACAAGCACAATTTATAAAAGTTAATTCGTTAGCTTTCTTCCAAGAAATAATAGACTCTTCTTTTACCAAATATAGTGGTCTTATTAATTCAATACCTTTAAAATTATCACTATGTAGTTTGGGCATCATTGTTTTTATTTCAGAACCATATAACATTGAAAGTAGGGTTGTTTCTATTACGTCGTCAAAATGATGTCCCAAAGCTATTTTATTGCAGCCAAGTTCTTGGGCTTTACTATATAAATATCCTCTTCTCATTCTGGCACATAGATAACAAGGACTTTTATCAACGGTTGAAACAACATCAAAAATATCACTTTGAAACATTTCTATGGGTACATTTAATGTTTTAGCATTATCAATTATAAAATCTTTATTATAATCATTATAACCTGGATCCATTACTACATAGTGAGCCTTAAAATGAATTTTTCCATGTCTTTCCAATTCTTGAAAACATTTAGCTAATAGAAATGAATCTTTGCCACCACTAATACAAACCATTATATTATCATTTTCTTTTACTAGTTCATATTCTTGAATAGCTTTAATAAATTTGCTCCATATTTCTTTACGATACTTTTTAATAATACTTCTTTCTATTTCTTTATATTTTTCCATTAGTTTCATACTCCTTATATATAGAAGCAAAGGCTTCTAAAAATTTATTAATCTCTTCTATAGTAGTTAAATGTGATATACTTAAGCGTACTGATGATGAGGATAATTTCTTGTCCTTAGTTAAGGCATATACTAGTTTTGATGGGGTTTCAATGGGGCAACATGATGTTTTAGTTGATACATATATATCATATTTTTCTAAGTCATTTTGGATATCCATTGATTTTATACCAATAATACTAAAGTTAATAGTATGAGGTATTGAATTATCTGTAGTATTAATCTTGACTTTAGGATATTCTTTTAACTTATTTTTGATTATGGTACTTAGATTTAATATATAGTCATAGTTTTTAGAACATGATTTTATAGCAATATCTAGTGCTTTATCGCAGGCAACAATATTAGCAATTGATGGAGTTCCACTACGATAAATTGTGGTTGACTTTCCACCCTCTATTTGAGCTTTTAAACTAGTGTTTTTCTTTTTTATTAAAATTCCTGAACTATTTAGGCCATAAAATTTATGAGGAGTTATAGTTACTAGGTCAACATTAGTATAATCTATCTTTACTTTTCCTATAGATTGAGAACTATCGGTATGAAAAAAACAGTTAGGATATTCTTTTAATATTTTTCCGATTTCTTCAATTGGTTGTTTTAATCCTAATTCACTGTCTACTGAACAAATACTTACTAAAATTGTATCTTCTCTCAACATGTTTTTTAGGGCATCAATATTAATATAACCATCTTTAGTAATTGGAATAAGTTCTACTTCAAAGCCTAATTCCTGCATGGTAGTTGCGGCTGAGGTTATTGAATTGTGTTCTAGACTACTTATTAATATATGTTTACCTCTATTTTTATATCTTTCACATATACCCTTAATTACTAGATTATTTGATTCACTGGCTCCTGATGTGTAGATTATTTCTTCTGGTAAAACTCCTAGATTATTAGCAATATTCTTAGTAGAATCATCTATTATTTTTTTTGCTTCTAAACCGAGTTTATGAGATGAATTAGGGTTAGCATAATATTTTATAGTAGTTTTATTGAATATATCCAATACTTCAGGATTTACTGGTGTTGAAGCTGCATAATCTAGGTAAATCATATATTTTCTCCAATCTAAATTTATATTTTTGTTTCGTTATCGTCTTATATTATAGGGATAGATAATTAATATGTCAATATTGGTAAAATAATTTGAAATAATAAAAGATATCAACAATTAATGTTAATATCTTATAATGATTTTATGTTTATCCACAATTTTTGTTGATAGTGTTGGTTGGGAGATGAAATGTGATGATCGTATAATTATATGAATTGGTAGTTATTATTAGATTATATATAATACAGCAATAATTTTTACTTAGTTTCCATTTTTAATCAATATTTATTATCTCATATTTTCTAGTTCCTAGGCCATGCTTATGGGCTATCTCAACAGTATGAATGTCATTTCTAGAATCCATTTTTTCAATTAGTGCAGCCTTTCCTGGGTCGTTGGAGTTTTTAACTGCATCGTAGCAAGCTTAATCTAAGGCTACAGGGCTCTTTGTATTCGGGATTTTGGAAGCTTTCGGGAGCACTTGGCCCGTTAATTCGGCACTTGGTTGCACTTGGGAGCACCCGGCAAACCTAGCATAATTTATCTAAAAACTTATTTAAAAAATAACGAATTTTAATAAATTACAATTTTTAAGTATTGTATAAAAATAACGTAAACCCTTATATTACTTGGGTTTACGCCGATTTTAACCATTATTTACCACAACATTGTTTGTATTTCTTTCCACTTCTACATGGCTTTTTATTGTGTATCATTCTGCTCCACTTTAGAGCATTTTATCCCTTAAATTCGCACTTTTATGCACTTAGATACACTTGGTTACACTCCGCTTCACTAGCAGAACGTATCTAAAAGCGTATCTAAATTATCTCTTTTTTCTTGATATATAACTTAGATATGATTTTATCAAATCAGCATCCATAAGATTTTCTGGAACTTCATCAGGATTAAAAAATTGTAATCTTTTCGTTTCAGAATCCCCTTTTAGACAACTTGCATCCACATTAGAAATTTCTGCAATATATAATGATGTATTATTATATACTATATCTCCATTTGGATAGCTATTTTTTCTTGATTCACCAGAAAGTGTATCTATTAATTCAATTGAAGTTGGATCTAATTTAATTCCTGTTTCCTCGAATGCTTCCCTAACTGCTGTTACTCTTAAATCTTCTCCAAGATCCTGGCATCCACCTGGTACTCCCCATTTATTTCTATCAGTTCTTTCCTGCAGTAATATTTGCCCATTTTCATTTCTAATTATTATTGCTGCTCCAGTTTGAATAAATGGAATATGATTAATTCTATCATCTAATGCCATTCTAAATAAAACTGGATATCCACCATATTGGGCACTCAATTCTAACAATTCTTCCTCACTTAAACACATAATTAATTTTACAAATTCTTCATGAGAATATTCTCTCATCTTTTTATATTTAAACATATCGATCAACTCCAATATTATTATACCACATTTTTTTATCACTATGGCAATGGTTCAAAACCTCTAAAAGCATTGAAAATACTAGGTTTTTCTTATTTACTTTTCTTCCTAGATACGTTTTAGATACTTTCTTGCAGCGTATTTAATAACGTATCTAAATAAAATCACCTAATTTTTTGTATATAAAAAAGCCTTTATTTCAAGGCTTTTAACTACTTTCCGCAACAATTCTTATATTTTTTTCCCGAACCACAAGTTGTAGGAACTCCCATATTTATAATACTTATAATATTTATAATATTATTGATATTTCAAGGCTTTAGCGTCTTGGTAATCTATTATATTTATAATATTTATAGTATTTTTGTTATTATAAATATTTCTCTCTTGCAAACAAATCGCAAACAATGTTTGCATTCATTTACTACGGTCATTATACTATCTATATCATATATTTACCAATGTGCGTTTTGTATTTTTGCACATTTATTATACTATAAATATTCATTTTTATCAATGGATCTATCCAATTATTTATATTTAATTATTTATATTTAATAATTTCTTCTATAATTTCAGATTTTGTTATCTTATCAAAAACATCAGTTGCTAATCGTTTAGATTTTTCTGTACTTGAAATATAATAATTTTCTGTTGTTTCTACATTTCTATGTCCAAGTATATCTGCAACATCTCTTATTTCAATTCCATTTGTTAATATCTTATTTATACATTCGTATTTATATCTCATTTTTAATAAATTTTTTCCAAAAATCAGACAATAATTCTTGCTAGTCTATCTCCAAATCTGCATAGCAATTCATTTGTAATAGTATCTGCTTTATCAGCGACTTGTTCAGCAGTAATATTCTTATCTTCTCCTA
>CAKPSO010000028.1 GCA_934183185.1 uncultured Bacilli bacterium
CATAATAGATCACTACTTTCTATAGTTTTACTACTATGATTGTATCATAATTACCCCCCCCCAAGTCAAGCCTGGGGTTGGGGAAATTTTACTGATTGCAAACTTTTTACATTTTTTAATTATTCATCCTCTTCTAATTTTACTAATACTTCCCTTGGTTTAGATCCATTAGCTGGGCCTATAATTCCTCGTTCTTCTAATAAATCAATGCATCTTGCTGCTCTATTATAACCAAGTCTAAACTTTCTTTGTAGTAAAGAGGCACTAGCTTTACCAGTCATTATTACGAATTCTACTATTTCATTATAAAGTGGATCATCATATTCTTCTGGTGCATCTTTTACATCATCTAAACCTGGATTATTATTAGATTCACCTAAATTTAAGAATTTTTCATCATATTGAGCTTTTTGCTGCGATATAGTGTAATCTACTATTTTTTGTAAATCCTCATCTGATACATATGCGCCTTGTACACGTACTGGAGCATTTTCTCCCATAGGCAAAAATAACATATCACCTTTACCTAATAACTTTTCAGCACCAGTTTGATCCAATATAGTTCTTGAGTCAATACTGCTTGATACAGCAAATGATATACGTGATGGAATATTAGCCTTTACTACACCAGTAATTACATCAGTAGAAGGCCTTTGAGTAGCTATAATTAAGTGAATACCAGCTGCACGTGCCATCTGAGTAATTCTCATGATAGAGTCTTCAACTTCTTTACTTGCAACTAACATCAAGTCAGCAAGTTCATCAACAATTACTACTATATAATGCATATGAGCATATTTTTCTTCATCAGGTAAGTTTTCATTTTGTTTATCTACCCATTCATTATATGTAGTTATATTTTTTACTCCCTTTTCACTAAATCTATCATAACGATCTTCCATTTCCCTTACTATTCTTTTTAGGGCATCATTGGCTTTTTTAGGATCAGTTACTACAGGAATTAATAAATGAGGAATACCATTATACATACTTAATTCTACTTTTTTAGGGTCAACTAATACTAATTTAACTTCTGTTGGCTTAGTTCTCATTAAGATAGATGCTATAATACAGTTAATACATACTGATTTACCAGAACCAGTTGCTCCTGCTACTAGTAAGTGCGGTGTCTTATCTATTTCACAGAAGATACTATTACCCATAATATTTTTACCTAAGGCAACTAGTAACTTACTTTTTTCTTTGTTTGCTGGAACTGAATCTAGTATTTCACGTAATCCTACTGGCATAATAGTATCGTTAGCTAATTCAATACCTACTGTACTTTTACCAGGAATAGGAGCTTGAATACGTACATCTTTTTTAGCTAGGGCTAGAGATATTTCACGGTTTAAACTAAGTATTTTACTTACTTTAGTACCAGAAGATATTTCAAGTTCGTATTGAGTAACACTAGGTCCTACGTTTACTTCTACTACTTTACCTATAATATTAAAATCTTTTAATACTTTTTCTAATTTCATAATATTATTTTCTATTACTTCATTATTATTACCTGATTTATTCTTCTTTGTAGGAGTTAGTAATGATAATGAAGGTAGTTTATAGTTATGATTAGTATTATCATTTATTCTTACTTCATTAGTGGTACTAGAGTTATTAGATGCCACCTCTATATCATGTATTAATCCATTCATTGAACTTGTATTAGAAAGATTATTTTGGTTATCTAGTTTATTAGTTTCATCTTTTACATGAGTCAATTCATCAATACTATGGATTTTGATTTTATTTTCTTCTTTAGCTTCTGCTTGAACCATAGCTTCTTTTATTACTGAAGAATCATTTACTATAACTCCAGTATCTTCTAAAGATGGTTTTTTCTTCTTTTTCTTACGTTTAAATGGTTTTAATAATAGTTCTAATAAATCTACTCCTGTTAGTAACACAATACTAATAGCTATCATAATAGCTGCTACTATGTAAGTACCTATTACGTCAAATAGTTTATAGAATATTGTACTTAGTGTTGCTCCTATTATGCCAGTTCCAACTATAGTAATATTATTACCATTAATACTATTAGAAAAGTTTTCTACTAAATTACTTATTGTGTCATTAAATACTTTAGCTATATCACCATTATTACTTTTAACATAATTGATATGAGCTAGTACCATTAAGCCTATTACTAGAAAGTATAATCCTATAAAACGTCCTGATAAAAAATTAGGAGTATCTCTTTTATAAACCATGTAACATCCTAATATAAATATAAATAATAGAAGTATTTGATAACCAGTTCCAATTAAAAACATTGAGAATGAAGCACTTATTTGACCAATAAATCCTAGTGGTTCTGGCACTATTCCAAGTATAGAAACAATTATTAATACTAAGCCTATTAATTCATTCCAATGTTCAAATTTTTTCTTTGAGTTATCTTTCTTTTTTTTACGTTTAGCCATATTATATACACCTCTTATGATTATGTATTAATTATAACTAATTTTTATAAAAAAAGAAAGGGAGTTACTGTTTTTTACACTTTTTTTAAGTATAGTAAAGGAGAAAAATCTCTTTTTCCCCTTATTCCATCATATTTTCAATATTCTTTTCCATGTTTTTAGTCATATGTTTGATGTCTTTTTTCATGTTATTTGCTCCCTCAGGGCAATATTTCTTATAAGCACACCAAGCTCCGTAACCACTTAGAGCAAGTCCTAACATTACTCCACCAACGATACCAGCTTTTTTCATATCATCACCTCTTATTAAAAATATGACCAGTATATTTCTATACCATTTTTATAATATCCAATTATTTATTAGTTATACCTATATTTGCTTCTATTTTTTCTTTTAGGGAAGTTTTTCTAATATCAGTATTATTATTATGTACAGAAAATAAAAATGCATCATAGTCTCCAATTAAATATAATTTCTTTTTAGCTCTAGTTATACCTGTATATATTAATTTACGATATAGCATTTTACCATAGCTTTTAACTATAGGAATAATTACTGTATCAAATTCACTACCTTGACTTTTATGAATACTTATTGCATAAGCATGTTTAAATTTATTAAAGTTGCTACTGGTATAGGTAACTATATTACCATCAAAATTAATAATTATTTCTTTTTTAGAACTTTCACTATTAATTTTTTCAATATAGCCAATATCGCCATTAAAAACATTATCTTCTGGCATATTTGTAAGTTGAATAACTTTATCATTTTCACGATATAAAATACCATTGATAATTATTTCTTTTTTATTTTTTTTAGCTGGATTTAATATTTTTTGAAGTGATTCATTTAAAATATCAATACCATTAATTCCTTTATACATAGGAGCTAATACTTGAAATGATTGAATGTCATTACTATAATTACTAGCTATTTCTACCACTTTATCTTTTAATGAAGTTGGTGGTATAGATATAAATGATAAATCTTCTTCTTTATTAAAAAGTGTAGAAGTAATATCATCTTCCTGAATTTGATAAGCTAGGGTTATTATATTAGAATTATTTTTTTGGCGATATAACTGTTTTAATCTAATGACATTTAGACTATTACTTTCAATCATATCTTTTAATAATTGTCCTGGACCAACACTAGGTAATTGATGATAATCTCCTACTAAAATAATTTTAGTATCAAAGTATAATCCGTTTAATAAATGATAGAATAATAGTGTGTCTACCATACTAAATTCATCTATTATAACCATTTTAACGTTACTTTTATGATATTCATTTACAGCAAAGTAATTTCCTTCTTTATTCCATTTTAGAAAGCGATGAATGGTAGTTGCTGGAAGATTTGTCGATTCACTTATTCTTTTACTGGCTCTACCAGTTGGTGCAAGTAAAGCTATTTCTTCACACAGATCTTTATGTGATAACTTATATAATCGTTGGTATAATTCACATATAGCTTTAATAATAGTAGTTTTACCAGTTCCAGGTCCACCTGTAATTATTAAAAAGTTTTTAATAAATGAATTTTTTATAGCCTGTTCTTGGTCTATATTATACTCACATAGTGATACTGTTTCTACATCTTTATATATTGAATCTAGCTTTTTAATAGTTTGATCAGTTTTTCTTGATAAATACCCTATTCTATCTACTATTATTTTTTCTGCTTCATACATTATTTTTAAATAATAATGGTTATTTTCTTTTATTACTTTTATATCAGTAATTAATGTATCTAGTGCTTCCTCAAAGTCATTGTTTCCGATATCGTTAGCTAGTGCTCTAATAGTATAATTATATAGCTCATCTTTTTCTAAGTAGGTATTACCATAAGTATTACCAACTTCTTCTAATACATAAATAATAGCTGCCATAATTCTTCTTTTATCATCACGTTTGATATCTTGCTTTAAAAAGATGGTATCTACTTTTTTAAAAGTAATCTCTTCAATATCTTCCATAAATAAATATGGATTTTCTTCTAATGTAGGTAGAGTTTTTTCTTTATAAAAGTTATATATTAATAGACTATCTTTAGTAGTAAACCCTATTTCTCCTAGTTTTAGGACTGTTTTATAACTTGCTTCATAATTTACTAGAGTATCATGAAGTGTAGATATTTGTTTCTTAGTTATAGTTGGAATTAGTAATAAGTTATTAGGATTTTCTAGAATTATAGTTAAGGCATCTTTTCCTAAATATTCAACTATTTTCTCGGCTTTTTTCTCACCTATTCCTTTAAACAAACCACTGGATAAAAATTCAACTATAGCGTCTTTTTCTTCTGGTAAAACGCGTTCATAACTTTCTACTTGAAATTGATTACCGTATTTCTCATGTTCTACCATTCTACCATGTAAGATATAAGTATCTTCTTCATTTAATTCGTGAAAGTATCCTGTAAAAGTAATGGTATGATTAATGTATTCTGCTAGTTCTTCATCAGCTTCTTTTACTCTAAATAAACCAACTACATAACCTGCTTGTGATCTGAAGATACTCTTTTTATAAATTCCTTTAATACTATTTTCCATTTAATCATCCCTTACTAATAAAAGCTTAGTTTAACTAAGCTTCTTGGTTATTTTTCTTGATAAATAAATTCATGGCTTCTTCATATTCTTGATCGTTATCTAGACCTACTATAAAAGTTTCACCATTTTCCATTATTTCTTTTCTAATACAGAAATCTTGAACGTTTTCAATATTAGCTAGATAAATATATGATTTATCAAGTTTTTCTATTTTATCAACTACGGTATAAGTATTACCATCTTCTAATTTGATTATACTATTATTTATCATTTACTTCTTCCTCCATTAGTATATTCTTCTGCTTCTTTTATAGAGGATATGGTATTTTCTCTTGCTACATTGTCGATAGCATCATCTCTTAACCTATTTTGATCCCAAAAGCCATAGTCTCCGGTTTCTTTTAATTCTTTCTTTTCGTCACTAATTTGATTTAATGTCGAGTTGCTATCAGCTATTTTATCAAAGATGGTTTTATCCTGTTTTTGAAGATTTTGATAGTTCTGGTAATTTAATTCATCTGCAGCAGATGATAACTCCTCACTTGTAACCTTATGCGATGCTACATTGTAATCAGTTATAGTGTTATAAGTAGATGCACCATAGCCAAGTCCAACTAACATGACAGTAATCATTGCTCCTTTAGCTACCTTTTGCATGTCTAGGCATTTTTTAGTTTTACCAGCATAAGTTTTACCATTTACTTTTTGACGAGCATTACATACTGATTTTTTTCTTGATTGCTCATAGTTCTGTTGGGCTAATTTAACATAGCTTTCATCAAGTCTTCCTATTTGATTAAGATAGTTCTTCATATATATCTTCCTTTCTATCTTTATAAGAAAATTATAGAATATTTAATCTAATAACACAATTAAAATACTTGTCTTTATTATAACTTTACACTTTTATACGGCTATTTTTTCTACTACCTTAGCTATACAGTATGGGTAGTCAACACTTTCTATGGTAACAGTTATAAAACTATTATGTTGATATTCTCCTCTTACTTTTACTAAAAGATAATTACTAGTATGACCATAGCTATAACCATCTACTGTTTTTTCAATTAATACTTCTATATCTTTATTAATAAAATTATTCATATATTCTATTTCTTCTAATTCAGATAATTTTATAAGTTTATGATTACGTTCTTTTTTGATACTATTATCTAATTGATTAGGAAATTTACTGGCGGCAGTGTTTTGACGTACTGAGTATGGGAAGGCATGTATTTTACTAAATTTCATTTTTTTAGCAAAATCTAGGGTACTTTGAAAGTCTTCTTCAGTTTCACCAGGAAAACCCACAATAATATCAGTAGATATAGATATATCTTTTCTTATATTACGAATTTCAGCTATTTTATTTTCGTAATAAGATAAATCATATTTACGATTCATCATTTTTAATACATGATTGCTACCTGCCTGTAGTGGTATATGTAGGTGATTACATATTATATTAGAATTTTTTATTATATCTAATACTTCCTCATTTAATTCTGTTACTTCAATAGATGAAATACGTAAACGTTTAAGTTTATCTAGTTCTACTAATTCTTTTAATAAATCAGAGAATTTATAATCAAGATCAGCACCATAATTACCTGTATGGATACCTGTTAATACTATTTCTTGATAACCGTTATCTAGTAATTCTTTTACTTCTGTTAGGACTTTATCCATTGGTTTACTACGACATTTACCACGAACATATGGAATTATACAGTATGTACAGTAATTTTCACATCCATCCTGTATCTTAACAAAGGCTCTAGTACGTCCCTCGGTTTTTCTTATTTCCATATCTTCAAACTCAGTACCTAAATCAGAGTATAATCTTCTTATTACCGTTCTAGTTTTAAACCATTCTTCTATTAATTCAACTATCTTACTTTTATCTTTATTACCTAATAAAATATCTACACCATCTATTTGAATATCTTTATTAGCTTCTATAAAACATCCCATCGCTATAACACAACTATTAGGATTTTTTCTTACAGCTTGACGTATTATTTTTTTAGACTTAGAATCACTTTGATTAGTAACGGTACAAGTATTTATAATGTAAATATCACATTCATCGTCGAATGATGATATTTCATATCCAGCTTTTTCTAATAAATCAGCTACATACTCACTTTCATATGTATTTACTTTACATCCTAAAGTATAAATTCCTACTTTCATATCTCCACCCACTTCTATAATTGGATCATTTCTTCATTAATAATTGAATATAGATAAATATTAGTTTTCTTTTTAGTTCTACTAAATATATATTTCTGGTAACCCTGTAACTGCTTTAAATATGCTTTATCAGTAATATCTTTTAACTTATAATCAATTATATCAATATGATCTTGATAGACTAACATGCAGTCAATGATACCTATTGTATCAGAATCATCGATAAATTGGAACTCTTTATATATTTTTGCAGCATTTTTATTTTTTAATACAGGATTATTTAAGAATTTAGTTATTTTATTTTTTATGAAATCATCTAATTCTAATTCATCATAATTGGGATTTTTAAAGTCTATCATTTCAAATGCTTCATGTACTTTAATACCATAAGTCATATTTTTCTTAGATTCCATAGTTAGAATTTTAGTATTATGTTTAGAATATTGGTTAGTTATTTTTTCTTCTAGGTTTAGAGATAGTTCAGGTATAGTTATAGTACTAGTTTTTTTATTATTAATAAACTCAGTTATTTCACTACTTAGTTTTTTCTTATAATTCATAGT
The DNA here is from genome assembly GCA_934183185.1 of uncultured Bacilli bacterium. Lineage (GTDB taxonomy): Bacteria > Bacillota_I > Bacilli_A > RF39 > UBA660 > Alloscybalousia. The sequence continues at coordinate 7,744 of CAKPSO010000028.1, forward strand.
TATATTTACTTTAGATAAATCTATTTCTTTGATAAAATCTTTTAGGGGATAAGCAATACTTTTTAGTATTTCTCTAAATGAACGATATTTTAATTTTACTTGATTATCTACCACTATATCTTCTACTTCATCTTCATCTAAGTTAGTTACCATTATCATTTTTTCTTTACATCTGGTTAAGGCTACATACAATAATCTTATTTTTTCACTTATTTCTTCTTGATAGAACTGTTCTTTATATAGACTCTTATAAATAGTTTCTTTTTCTCCATTAAGAAATGATGGAATAATGATACCATAATCTTCACTAGAAATTATTTTTTCTTTTAAATCGCGAACATTAAATTTATTAGCTAAACCAGTATAGTAACAGATAGGATATTCTAGTCCTTTTGATTTATGAATAGTCATAATTTTAACACTATTTTTTTCTTCTACTCCCTGTGGTAATTCTATCTTTAAACCTGATGTCATAACTGATTGTAGGTAGTCATGAAATGATTCTGGTGTATAATCTAATGTCTCTAGGTTAGTAGCTAAATTTAAGATATATTCTAAGTCATTAATTACGAAATCAATATTTCCAACAGTAAATGCCTTTTCATAGAAATCAAATTCATCTATAAGACTTCTTACTATATCTGATAGGGTATTTTGTTTTGAATTAGAAGTTATCTTAGTAATTTTTTTAATTATTACACTATCAAAGTATTTATTATTAGTTATATAATCAAATAGTTCTTGATCAGTTAATCTAAATAGGTAACTTCTACCAATACTTAAAAAAGAATATTTAAATGATTCATCAAACTCTTTATTGACTATTTTAATATACAAGTTTAATAGATTTTTAATTAGATATATCTCAATATGATTAAGAATATTTTCTTCTTTTAGAATAGTAGATGGTATTTTATAATACTCTAATATTTTTTTATATAAATCAAATTTACTACTACGATCCATTAAGATTACGAAATCACTATATTTAGCATCGTGTAGTAAAAGAGTATCTTTATCAAATATTTGGTAGTGTTCATCTACTTTCTTTTTAATATCTTCAGCTACTATGAAAGCTTCTATTTCATCTTTAGTAAAGATACTATTTTTCTCATAGGTATAATTATAGATTTCAGTTTTATAACTTTGACTGGTTTTTCCTTCTTCTATATAAGTATTATTACCGAATACCATTTGGTGAGTTTCTTTATATTGAGCCCCACCTAATTCGTCATTCATTATTAAATTAAATATTTGATTAATATCATCTAATACTTCTCCACGACTACGAAAGTTTTTATTTAAATCTATTTTTAGGCCTAGGATACCATTAGCATAGTCATTATATTTCTTTTTAAAGATATTGGGGTTAGCATTTCTGAAGCGATAAATAGACTGTTTAATATCCCCTACCATGTAAACATTATTATTTTCAATCATGGAAATAAATATTTCTTGGAGATCATTAGTATCTTGATATTCATCAATCATTATTTCATAGAAATAATTTTTTAGTTCTTCTTTAATTTCTTCATGTTCTTTTACTATTTTGATTGCAAATTTACTAATATCAATGAACTCATAAGTGTTGTATTCACTTTTGTATTTATTTACTTCGTTATCTAATCGTGTAATAATTTCAATTATTATTTTTACTAAATCATGGGTATTTAAAATTGATTCTTTTATCTCAGCACTATCATTATAGTTACATAGTTTTTTGATTTTATCTAGCATTTTTGAGATTTCTTGTTTAGTTTTCTTGGCTTCTTCACTAGATCCTCTAGGTAGATTTGATAGTTTATAATCTAGTTTTGTTACTAGAATATCATATGATTCTGATTCTTCTATATTATCAATTATTTCTCTAATACTATAGCAGTAATCCCCATCTAGTTCTAATTCTAAAGTACTAAGTAGAGGATATATTTTTTTAGTTTCACTTTTTATGTAATTAAAATATGTATTTATATCATTATCAATTTTTTTATTATCAAAAAAAGCATCTAAGTAGGTATTTAAGTAATCTTCTTTATCTACTTTTAAATCTAATTTATTAGATATATTTAATATCCAATCTTTTATATTTTTATCATCTTTAGTACAAAAGCAAGTAATTAATTTTTGGAATGTTGGATTTTCTTCTTCATATAAATTATTAAAAATTAATTCTAGTTTTTCTTTTTTTACTAAATACATAGTAGCATTATCAATGATGGAAATATTGGGAGAAATATTTAATACATCATGGTATTTTCTAACTATTGATAAGGCAAATGAATCAAAGGTAGTGATATAGGCTTTGTCTATTTTTTCTACTTGGTCTAGTAGGCCTTCTTTTTTTATTTTTTTTCTAATTCTTAGCATCATTTCATAAGCGGCTGCTTTAGTAAAGGTTAGAATAAGTAATCTATCTATATCTATACCTGATTTTACTATTCTAAGAACTCGTTCTGATAGAACTGCTGTTTTACCACTACCCGCTCCGGCTGAGACAATTATATTTTTACCTGATGAATTAATAGCTTGTGATTGTTCTTCTGTCCATTTAGGCATTGGTATCACCCCTTAAAAAGTCTAAATCTTTGTGTTCTTCTAAATCTACTATATCCTCTTCTTTTAAGAAGCAGATATCTTTATAAGAGCAGAAACTACATCCTATATTTTCTTTACCTATACGTTTAGGATTAATTTTAAAATTACCGTTAGTAATAGAGATAGCAGCTTCTTTAATTTTGGTATCAACTAATTTATCCATATTAGAAAATTCTGTATCATTTAATACTTTAGAATACTTATAGAAACCATTAGTACCCATTTTCATGCTTTTAATTAGTTCACTATTTTGATATGTAGAATCTAATTTTTCTAGTTCATATTCATTAGATGTAGCATATCCTACTAGTTTTAAGTTCTTCTTTTTTTCTTCTAATGATGATTCGTCGTTACTATTATTAGCTTTGTCGCCATCAATTATTTTTTGGAGAAATATTCCAGTAATTTTAATTGAGGTAAAGCGTTTAGAATGACTAAGTAAATAGTAATATATTGGTAATTGCATACCTATACCATATATCATGTAATTAAGTTTATCTGGAAGAGTTCCTGTTTTATAGTCAATGATAGCCGCATGAGTTATATTATTTTCTATGTAGTACCACACTTTATCAATAATTCCCATCATAGTAACATTTATTTTATTATTAATTGGAACTGGTAAATAGAATTTATTTTCATATAAAGAATCGGTAAAACTGGTTAAATCTAACTGATCTTTTATTATAGAAATGTCTAATTTTAATTCCTGTTTTAGTTTAGTTAGAAGAAATAATTCTTTTTTGCCAAAGGAATATTTCTTTAATTCTTGTTTGTATTCTAATTCAAAATTAAAATTAGGTTCAAATGCTTTACTTAGTATACTATGAAATAGGCTACCAACACTAGTATAGAATGTTTCTTCAAACTTATCTACTTTTAAAATATTGGATAAGTAATAACGGAAACTACAGCGATAATAGTTGTCAAGACTAGAATACGATAATAGAAGTTTATTTTGTAGGTATGATGATAATTTATTAGTATCGATACCAGTAAATTGATTTTTATAACTACGGTATAATTTATATAAGTTATAATCATATAATTTAGTCATTGAAGCATCTTTTTTACCATAACGATTGAAGTAATCTAATGATTTAATAAATGCAACTTGATTATATAGAAGTGAAGAATTATAATCTACTTCTATTTTTTCTACATTCATATTATCTTCTTCTATTAATAAGGACGGATTAAAGTCCTGAAATGGAGTTTTCTTTTTATAGGATATAACTAGATTGTTTATACTGTAGAGATATTCTTTTATTTTAATTTTTTCTAATTTATTTTTATCGTTACTAGAAAAAAGTCCTAGTTCTTCACATAGTGAATCATTCAATATCTTTTCTCCCTTATCTATTTTAGGAATATTTTCTTGATTCATACCAAGTAAAAAATAGTAATCGTCATCGTTAATTTTAGTTAGACTACGGCAGTCTATTCCCTCTAAAGTTTCTTTCTTAGTTACTTCAGTATGTTTCCATACTTCTTTTAAAAAACTAGTTCTTTTACTATAATTTTCATTTAAAAATAAGTATTTATTAATAGTATCGATAATAGCATCGTAATAATTAGAATCTATATTACTAGAATCTAATAGTTCTATTATTTCATCAGTAGTTTTATTAAGGGTTAATAATTCATAGACTTTTTTAGCTACTGGTATATTCCATAATACTTTTTCATCTGGAATTATAATTGGTAGTTTATACCATTTACTAAGACGACTTAATGGGGTTATATATTCACTAGTAACGTTAAGTAAATGAATATTAGATATAGGTGTTCCAGCTAATATCAATTTACTAATTTTAGATAATACATAGCTTATTTCACTATCAATATCTCCTGCTTCATATACAGTTAACTCTTTTTTGGGCACAGAATTATAAAGATAAGTTGCGTTGTATTTAGAAAATATTTTTTTATAAAACGGATCTATTTCTTGATAATCATAGGCAATTATTTTAGATTTATTTAAATAGCTTAAGAAAAGTTTATCTATTATTAATAAATTATTTTCTAGTAATTCATGTTTTAACGAAACTAGAAAGTTTAGTTTTGATGATTTATATGTTTTATCTTCTAGATATGGTAAAATATTTAAATATTCTAAAATTATATCATAAGAAATATTATGGTTTTCGTAGCAGTAGGCTATAGTCTTTTCATCATAGGAAAATTTATAATGTTTCATAAATTCCTCTAAAGACATTATTTTTAATGAATATAATTTAGAAGTATTTTCTAGTTCGTGTAAGAGAGATTTTTTTTCTTCATTTGGAACTATTAATAAAGTGTCTTCTTCAGTTAGTATATCTATTAGTTTCATTATTTACCTCCTAATTAATTATACCATAGTGACTAGTGATTATCTTAAATTAATTTTATAAATGAAAAAATTATGGTAATTAGCCATAATTTAGTTGATTTCTTTTATTAGTTCACGAATGATATAACTACCAATTAATAAACCTGCACTAGCAGGAACAAAGCTAGATGAAGCAACAGTAGTTGAATTTATTTTTTTAGGTTGTTCACTACTAAATAATACTTTTATTTTAGTTTTAATTTTATTATCTTTAGTGTATTTTCTTAATATTTTAGCTATCGGATCATAATTAGTCTTATCTAGGGTAGTTATTTCTAATTTACTAGGATCTAATCTTTTACCTGTGCCCATACTAGTAATAAAAGGAATATTATCATGTATGCATTTGGTGATAAGAGCTTTTTTAGTAGTAATTGTATCACAGGCATCTACTAAGTAATCTATATGAAATTGGTCTAATAGTGATAAATTATCTGGGGTTAAAAAGGTATCAAATATATCTACTTGACAATTTTCGTTTATATCTAGAATTCTAGATTTTAGCACTTCTACTTTCTTCTTACCAATAGTACTATTTAAGGCAATTAGTTGTCTATTTTTATTAGTTATATCTACTATATCATAGTCAAATAATACTATATGGCCAATACCACTGCGAGCAAGAGATTCAACTACATAGCCTCCTACTCCACCTATGCCAATAATTATAACTGTTTTTGATGATAGATTAAGGCGATTTTCTTTACCAATTAGAAGGTCTAATCTTTCAAACATATTATCACTACCATTCATGCAAAATAAAAGTCCAGAAGTACGATTAGTCAGGCGATAAAACCTGCATATTTACAGGTGGGTGTTCATACGCAGCTCTTAGGATCCCTAACTAATAGAAAGGTATTCAACACAAACTGCTGATCAAAACTCCCGTATCGTCAACTTAGTCGGTTTTATATGTGACATCACGTATCCTCTAGACATTTATAGTATAGCATACTTTATATAAAAATATAACTATTTTTTAAAGTTTGACATTTTTTGTGTAAATGTGGATTATTAATAATTGAATAGGTCTTTTATTTCTTTTATTGTTAAACCGGTAGCCTTAGAAATAACCTCTATTGATATTTTTTGACCTAACAAATTTTTAGCTATTTCTTGCTTTTCCTGTTTAACTCCCTGTTCTAAGCCAGTATCATAACTAGCTTCTATGTCTTGCTTATGTGATTCTTCATAATCATAGTATCTCACAAAATCTGGATCTTCTCTCAATTCTTCTACTCTTCTCA
>CAKPSO010000029.1 GCA_934183185.1 uncultured Bacilli bacterium
ATAGAATCTAATTCCTTAGCACCATATTTAACTTGTAATTCATCATAATCTTTTCTTAAATCTTCTATCTTCAAAATGTTCACCTTCCTATAAAAAATTTTATTTAAGTAGTTCTTACCCAATTTTCCTTATAATTTTTGTTAATTTTTTATTAAAAATTGTAAAAATAAATTTAATTAAAAATCTTATAAAATAAGGGGTTTAAAGAGAGTTTATATAAGTCATTATTTACCACGAAATGGGGGCTTTTGAAAAACTTTTTTGACTATTACCTGTTTTCTTTTCTGCTCTAATTTTCCTTTTTTGATACATATCCATTTTAATCACTTCTTTCTATTTTATTTTACCTTAATTAGTACTATATACCACTCTAATCATAAACGCTAATATGATTCATATAACTAAACTATAAATAGTTGTGTTATAGTTTTTTCCGTCATCTGCAGTTAACGAGCATTTCTCGGTAACTGATTTTTTATCTAACTCATTATCTTCAAATATATGTTTCAAGTGTAAACTTATATTATCTGTAGAGCATTCAAAAACTTTCGACATTTCTTTTTGTGATAACCAAAGTGTTTCATCCTTATAAATAGCATCAACAATAATATTTCCATCATTATTTTTATATATTAACAAGTTATTTTCGTTCATATTATTATTCACCCCATTCGTATAAAATTTGCTAGCAATTTAGAACCATTTGGTATCCGTATGTTTATTATACTATATATATTTATAAATTTCTCTAATGTTAAAAATTTTTTTATATTTTTAGTCAAATTTTTAACTGTATAGCATAATAAAACAGATTATTCTTCTAACCTGTCTTATTCTTTTTAAATATTATACTAATTACTACTAAACTAATTCCTAACACAATTTTAATAATACCATTATACATAGAATTACCTATATCAATTTTGATAAATGTTAATTTCGATTGTGCAATTCTATAATGTTGTAGCTAAATTAAATATCAATAATAATTTATTTTGCCTTACCTTTGTTTTTAATTTTTATAATTGTTGCCGTCATAATAAGTAGCATAACTAATGTAAAGGTACAGGTTAAATACATATTTAACTTTGTCTTTTGTTTAGATACATTTTTAGTAGTACTTACTATTTTTACCTGTCCTTCTTTTTCTATATTTTTTCTGGTAATATGTAGAGTATATTCTCTTGTAGTATTATTTTCTGATACTACTTCTAATTTAATATCATTAGTTCCAACTGCTAATTCATGATCACCTGTACCTTTTAAAGTTGCTTTTGCGTCTTCCAATTCTGCATTAATATTCATACTTTCTATTTCGTTATTAACTTCTATATTATATTCTAGAGTGTCTTTATTAAAATCTATACTACCAGTACTTAAAGTGATACTTTTTAAATAATTATTATCTGATTTTTCTACTGGTTTACTTACTATATTAGTAGTATTTGAAGATTCTGTATTATTGGATGGTACTTTTGGAGCTTCGTCTAGATAAATATATCCAATTACACTATATTGATTAGCACCATACTTACATGCAGCTGGTTTAGCATTCTCTCTACATGCTCTTGCTGTGCTTTCATCAACCGAATTATCTATACAGGTAATAAATTCCGGATCTTCTTCATTAATACAATTACTATCTGAATCCCAAACATAAATATCATTACCAATTACTTTTTCTACATATCCAACATGTCCATATGAAGTCATATTCCAAACAATCACAGAATTATTTCTTGGTTCCTGACCTACTGAATATCCTGCCTGCTTAGCAGATGTGTACCAGGTATTAGCATTACCCCATGCTGGTAATATAACCCCTACTCTTTCACTAGCTTGTTTCCATGTATACCAAGTACAGTTAACACCATAGGGTCCATTTGGACTATATGGATTGGAAATAGCATTAACTTTTAATGCTCCTATACTATTTAGTCCAATAATAACAAGAATTTTTATTAATATATTTAATTTTTTTGTTTTCATGTACATACTCCCTTTTTTCTTTATATTTATTATATCATTTGTTTAATGCTTTTTGAGTATTAAATTAGTAAAAGAGTCATAAATTTCAAATATCTATGACTCTTAATATTATCTTTACTTTTTAATTATATCTTTAATATTATCAATATCTACTGCATCTATTAGATCTTTAACATCTAAAAAGCTACTATTTTTTCCTTTTACTTCCTTATTATTCGCTCCATACATCATTGAATTACTAAGTCCTGTTTCTTTCTTAATAAAAGTATCTTTCTTTTTTAAATTAGTCATATTGGTCTTAGTCTCAGTCTCATAATTATGCCTAGCATCTTGATTTCTATATTTAGCATAAATAATTGCATAATAGATGAAACCACTTAATAGGAATAGCCATGGCCACATTTCATCATCACTATAAGTAAACCACATAGCTAAGAATCCTAATATTTCAACAAAAAATGATACAGCAAATAATTTAGGTTTATGTATAGGTACACTACCAATAGTTTCTTTAGTTCTAGCATTAACAGCTACATAGTGAAGTATACTTTTATCATTTTTCTTTTCATGATAACTATAAAGCCATACTGGTAAGTAAGCTGCCATCCATTGCTGTCCTTTTATATCTAAATTTTCATTACTCCATTTAACTCCACGATCATAATACTTTAATGTCTCGTTACAGGCAAATCTAGCTATATCTTTTGACTGTTCTTTTACTATATTTTTTAATTCATCAACATTAGTATCTCTTTTTTCTGAAGTATATCCCTTTATATAATTAGCATCCCATTTAACACAGTTTTCAGTATCAAATGGCATGATAGCATTTATTATGTTATTAGTTCTATTACTAGAATTAGTATTTAACTTATCTTTAGATGATTCAATAGTTAAACCTTCTATAGTTAAATCAAAGTCTCTTTCTATATCATATAATTCAGCATCATAATAAGTTTCTGTACTATCACCATTTTTTACTGTGTAACTTCTTAATTTATGTTCTCCTTGACCTTTCAAACTAGCATGGGTGTTGGCATCAATAATCATATATGGTAAGTATACTCCCATTACATTTTCTGTAGTAAACTCTCTTCTAAATGTAGGGTGAGCAAAGAATTTTCTTTTACCAACAAACTTTTCTATTTCTGATTTTGCTTCTTTTTTAGTAATTTTAAATGGGAGTACAGTATCTGGAACAGCTCCATTAGGTATTTGTTCATTTACTGATAAAGTATTTCTACACCAGTGACATCTTGCTTGAGTGGAGGTTTTAGTATCAACTACTACTTCTGCTCCACAACTACTGCATTTAAAAGTTAAAATATCCTTAGTATCAGCTATTATATTAGTAGCTCCAGAGCCAAGTAATTGGCCCTTTAAACTACTTATATTATTTTCTTTATTTTCTACCTTTTTTGGTTCAAATTCATGTCTACAGAAATTACATCTTAATTTACCTGTTTTAGCATTTAGAGAAATATCTGTAGCTCCACATTTAGGACATTTATTCTGCCCATCATAGTTATCTTTATCAGTATCAATAATTTTTATTTCTTCACTATTATTTTCTGTTACTTTTTCCTTCTCTTCAGTCATAATTAAAGCCCCAATAGGTTCTTCTTTGCTGCATCAAATTCTTCCTGTGATATTACGTTGTTGTCTAGTAATTGTTTTAATTTAGTTAATTTTTCATATGGGTCTTCAGTTTGAGTATTAGACTGCTGTACTGGTTGATTAAATGCTCCTATAGTATTACCGGTTGCATTTATACCCATACCCATAAATGCCATGTTAGAGGCACCACCATTTTCTCCTGCAGCTTGGAATCCTCTAGCAACTGACTGTTGCATAAATGAATTACCACGTGCTCCTGATAGGGCATCTGCTTTTTTAACATCACTAAGTAATTTTTTAGTATCTTCATCATATTCAATAGCAGTGATGGCTACTTTTACTATTTCTAATCCTCTATCTGATGTCCATTTATAATTTTCTTCTACGGCAGTAGATAATGAGTTAGCAAAGCCAATTTGATCTCCTTGAATTTTTGCCATACGATTTCCCTTACTAGGATCATTGGTGTAATTAGAGAAAGCTGCAGATAAGCTACCAACTACTTCATTAAATAATTGTTCTCCAGCTACATTATCCATGTCAGCTAAATCGAAAATTTCAGAATCTGGTCTTAAATATTCTGTTGGTACAAAGTTTTTAATAAATAGGATTGGATCAACTACTTTTATAGTATATGTACCTCTAGTCATAGCTCCTACTTGAGCATTCATGTAGGCATCATCCCAATATATTTCTGATTGGGTACCAAATTTATTTCCTGGTATTTCTTTTAAATTAATATAAAATACTGTCTGTTCTCCTGCCGGAATACCACCAAATTTGAATCTTTCCCATGATGTTTTAATAGTAGATGAAATTAGTCCATCTCCTGCTAAGAATGATTTAGAATTTTGATCATCACTCTTGAAAATAAATCCACCTGGTTCAGTAATACATCCTGTAATAGCTCCATCTTGCATAGTAATTAAGGCAGTTCCTTCTGGTACTACTATTTTACTTCCATTAGTAATTATATTTTCTGAACCTTTAGTATTTGCTCCACGACCATTATCAGTACTCTTTCTTTCTGCGCCAAATACTACAGCTGTTGCTGGTATATTACTTCTTGGAGTAATAAAATCCTTCCATTGATCAGCAAAAGTTCCTCCTAATGCTCCTGTAAATGCTTTAATAAATCCCATATTATCTCCTCACTTTCATTATCTGGATTTAAATTTTAGCTGTAAACCGTTTCATTATTATGTTAGCACCACATCCCTACATAATATTTTGTTTATGTATTTAGTATAACATATTTTTTTCTTTTTCATAGAAAAAAGTAACCAGATAGGCTACTTTACTTAGTTATTCATAGTTTACTTTATCATTACTTTCATAGAAAGCTTTATATCCAGAATATGCAGAATATATATCAAACTTAGAAGTTACTTCATATGGAGAATGCATTGATATTACTGGTACGCCACAATCGATAACGTCTATTCCCTTATTAGCTAAGATATAAGCAATAGTACCACCACCACCGATATCAACTTTTCCTAATTCTGATACTTGATACTTAATATTATTATTTTCAAATACTTTGCGTACATAAGCTACAAATTCAGCATTAGCATCACTTGCTCCAGATTTACCTCTAGAACCTGTATATTTATTTAGTTCTACACCATAGCCAATATAAGATGAATTATTAACTTCTGATACATCTTGGTAGTTAGGATCCATTCCAGCTCCTACATCGGCTGATAACATTTTAGAATTACAGAATACTTTAGTTATAGCACCTGGATAATTGGTATTAGTTTTATCTAATAAATCATTTATGAAGTAATCGAATACATCAGAATACATTCCGGTATTGCCATAACTACCTATTTCTTCTTTATCAGCAAATATAGCTATATTGGTTAAATTAGAATTATTAGAATTAGTAATAGCTTGTAGTAAGGTATAAGCACATACTCTGTCATCTTGACCATATGATGCTACCATACTTCTATCAAATCCTAAATGCTTAGCTTTAAATGCTGGTACTATTTCAAGTTCAGAACTATAGAAATCAAGTTCAGTAATATTATACTTTTCATTAAGTAATGTCATAATATTTTCTTTGATTGAATTATTTTCTTTATTTGGAATACTTCCTATTAATATGTTAAGATCTTCCCCTTCTATAGCTTTTCCTATTTTCTTTTCATACTGTTTTTCAGCTAGATGAGGCAAAATATCAGTAATAGTAAATATTGGATCATTATCATCTTCTCCAATATTAATTTTTATTTTTTCTCCTGTTGGTTTAACTATTACGCCATGTATAGCTAAGGGTATAGCTGTCCATTGGTACTTTTTAATTCCCCCATAATAATGAGTTTTAAATAATGCTAATTTAGCATCTTCATATAGAGGATTAGGTTTTAAGTCTAATCTAGGAGAATCAATATGTGCTCCTATTATATTTAGACCATCTGCTAATTCTTTACTACCAATAGTAGCTGCAAAAACACTTTTACCTCTATTATCCAGATATACCTTATCTCCAGGATTTAAACTAGAAATATTTTTAATATTTTTAAATCCTTTTTCTTTTAGAGTATTAATAATATAATTATTAGCTTCTCTTTCTGTCTTAGAACTATTTAAGAAAGTAATATAGTTATCACTAAAGCTATATATTTTTTCTTTTTCATTATTATCAATATTTTTCCATCCACAACACTTATCATTCATAAATTTATTCATATATACTCTCCTCTTTCATTATTATACTCATGTTTATTTTTTTTATTATATCATCTTTATAAAATTAAAGCATCTCAATTTGAGATGTTTCTTGCTTTTTGGATTAAAAAATTATATTTACATGCATGTCTTATTTCATCAGTCATGATAGCCATAAGTAAAGTATAACTATCTCCATTAGGCATTTTACTTAATATTTTACGATATTTTTTAATGGCATCTAGTTCCCCAAATAAGGCTTTTTCTAGAGAATCTTTATAGTTTAAGTTTGGTATAGCTGTAGAAGTATTATTAGTAGGGATATTATTTCCTGTAAATTGATAGTATAGTTCTTTTAAAATATTATTATGTTTTTTCTCGTCATCCCTGATAGTTGCGATAATAGTTTTATCTTTTTCTTCTTTAGCTATATTAATTAAATTATTATAAAACAATTCATCTTCCTGTTCATCAGCTACCGATTTTTCTATTAAGTTAATAGCTTCATCTAAAGTTATTAATTCATCATTTTTATTATTTCGATAATCTTCATTATAATTATCAAACATATAATTCATGTACATATATATCCTCCTAAAATAGGATATTCTTATTAGAAAAAATGGTACATAAATATTTATACTTTATCAAAATAAGTTATTTTTCTTTCCATAACGTCATTTTCTATAGCGTCTCTTAGCAATTTTCTTACTTTGGCTACATTTTTCAAATTACGTAGATAAACTTTATTACCTATTTTATCACTACTACCATGGCTATCTACAGTAAGACTAATTGTTCCTATACCTAACCATCTTTGAATTAGTGATTCAGTCATATCTGGATCTTTTAGGGTATATAGTTCATAGGTATTAGAACGTCTACTTAGAAAACCTGTTGATATTATTAGTTCATCTTTAGTTATCTGGTATTTAGTAAAGTTTAGGTGAATTAGTGTTAGAAATCTTTCCCATAAACCACTAGGTTGATCTTCCCATAATATTTCAAATTCTACTTCGTCAATATTCTTTTTCATGTACTTCAACTCCTACCGTTATTTTACCATAACTAGAAAAAAAAGAACAGAATTTATATTTTACTCTGTTCTTAGTGCTACAACTGGATCTTTTTTACTAGCTACTTTGGCTGGTATATGACCTCCTAAAACTGTTAGAAATACACTTATTAGTAATAATATAATAGCATGATTTATATTTAATTTAGCTACATTTGGTAATCCTGATAGATTTTCAATAATGGCATTAGCTGGGAAAGTAAGTAGGTAGGCAATACCTATACCAAGTAATCCAGATGTTAATCCAATAATAAATGTTTCAGCATTAAATACACGTTTGATATCTTTACTACGAGCTCCTAGGGCTCTTAATATACCAATTTCTTTAGTTCTTTCTAAAACACTGATATAAGTTATTATACCTATCATAATACTAGAAACTATTAATGATATAGATGAGAAAGCAACAAGTACTACGGTAATAGCATCCATGATACTTCCTGATAGAGATGATATCATACTAGCCATGTCAGTATATTCAATAGTATCTTCTATCTTTTTACCTTCATTGTATTTATCTAAGTAATTAGTTAGTTCTTCTTTAGAAGAAAAATCTTTAGGATAAATATATATAGCTACTGGTATAGTATCACATCCTAGGTAACCAAGTACTGTCTCTTTAGAAGTTGATTCATCAAATGGCATACTAGTTAAAATATTATAATCCTTATCTAATTGGGCTTTAACTATTTTTGATTCTTTGTTTTTAGATACTACCATCTCAGTTAGAGCATTAGTATAGGCAAAACCACTTCCGCTAGTAACCATTTCTTTATCTTGTTTACCCCTAATAATAGCCTGAACTTTTATAGTTATGCTATTCGAATTATTATATAGGCTTTCTAAATCTTGAGATGGATAAAAGCTATCTCCTGATTTTTGATAATAGTCATCGTTTAAGATTACTTTTAGTTCTTGATTCATTATATCATCAAAACTAATTTCTTCTTTATTTTCTAGACCTAAAGCTTTTATAGTTGATTCATATATTTGATTTTTACTATTTACTTGTAGTATTAAACCAGGCTCATTTTCATCTATTTTACCAGCAATCACATCATACATGTTTTCTACTACACTATTTTCTTTAGGATTTGGATTAGTTGGAAGTAGGGACCATGGCGATACGCCCATATTTAGAGTACTAACTAAATTATAATTATTTTGATAATCTTTATTAACTACTATTAAATTAGTACCTCTATCGTAGGAGATACCAGATAGATATTTTTTATCTATCTTGGTTAGATAATTAGTAAAATCAGTGGTAATTTTATTGGTATGCATCATAGCTTCCATAACATCTTTTTGGATATAGACTTTATTAGAAGTTGGATATTTTTCTAGCTTTTTATCATTATTAGAAACTGTATTTATAGTATCATTATCCATTTTCATAGCCTGTTCTGTAATAGTTATTGGTGCTTGAGATAAAGAATTTTTCTCGAAGTTATCTATTTCTATTTTAAAACCATTAGATAGTGATAATATTAAAGCTATACCAATAATGCCTATACTTGAAGCAAAGGCTGTTAGTAGGGTTCTACCTTTTTTAGTTTTAATATTATTAAAAGATAACTTTAAAGCAGTTCTAAAGTTCATAGCGGTTTTACGAATTTTAAACTCTGATTTGTCTTCTTCCTTCTTAGTAACTGGACTACTATCTTTTACTATTTCACCATCTTTAAGTTCAATTATACGATTAGCATAATCTTTGGCTAAGTCAGGATTATGAGTTACCATAATTACTAGTTTATCCTTAGCTATTTCTTTTATGAGTTCCATTATTTGAATACTTGTTTTAGTGTCTAGAGCTCCTGTTGGTTCATCGGCTAGGATGATATCTGGATTATTAGCTAAAGCACGGGCTATAGCTACACGTTGCATCTGTCCTCCAGATAATTGGTTGGGTTTTTTATATATATGATCTATTAATCCTACTTTTTTTAAAGCTTCTTTAGCTTTTTTCTTTCTAGTTTTGTTGCTAACTCCACTTAAAGTCATTCCCATCTCAACATTATCTAAAATATTGATATGATTTATTAAATTATAGTTTTGAAATATAAAGCCAACGCAATTATTGCGATAACGATCCCAATCAATATTCTTATATTTTTTAGTTGATTTATTATTAATTATTAAATCCCCACTATCATAGCGATCCAAGCCACCAATAATATTTAATAAAGTAGTTTTACCACTACCACTAGCTCCTAATATAGCTACAAATTCATTTTTACGGAAAGCTATTGAAACATCTTTTAGAGCATGTTGGATAAAGTTACCTGTTTTATAACTCTTTTTAATATTTTTTAATTCTAGCATTATTTTCCTCCTCGCTATTAGTATTATACTAAATAGATAGGCAATTATCTTAATATTTTTATATAAATTTACATCTTATTACATGTTTTGCTTATATTCTAATATTTTTATATTACTAATTTGAGCATTTTGTTTATAGTAATAGTTATATAAATACCAGTATTCTAGCTCTTTATATGCTTCCTGTATATTTTGAGGATTTTTAGCATAGTTTTCATATAGGTATGACATTAGGTAACTCTTAATATAGATAATCATATCATCAGTACTACTATTTTTTGACTCAATGATGGTTGAATAACTTACTAGTGATGCTAGTACTCTTTCTATATCTTTATTTTGAATAGCATTTTTAACCTGTTCTTTAACAGTAAATTCAAAATATCTTTCAAGTTGGTACACACTTACTTTAGACAAATTTACTGTAGCATTGATTATGGCATCTGCCTCTTCTTCAGAAGTAATTCTGCGGTAATAATCTAATTTGTCAAAATAACACACTTCTGAGTTCAAGCATTCATTTCTGTTTTCAATGCACTCTAATACTGGATGGGCAATAAAATTCGTTTTTACTAAATCATAGAATTCTTCTGATAATGATAAAATATCATCTATTTCAGTAATATACTTTTTTCCTTTAGGTTGGCAAATTTCTATCACTTCAAACAACTCATTAGGAAGTATCATTTCCCTTATTCTACTATAATTACATAGTAGTTCTAATAATTGAGTTGCATATTGAGAATTTATAGTTTCATTTTCAACATCAAATTGTTCAAGATTAAATAAAGCTTCATATGATTTCTCATTCCATATTGAAAAGCCTTTCATTATTTCTCTAATTTCTTCTAAAATTTCATATGTTTCCATAAACATCATCACTCTTTTGCCACTTATTTTAATATAAAATCAACATAATAGCAAGAAAAAACCTAGGATGATTCCTAGGATTATAAATATTATTCAGTAACTGTTCTAATATTATTATTATTGTAGGTTAAGCCTTGCTCCTTAGCTACTTGTTGGATTTTTTCTAAGGAGGCTAATTCATTTATTTTCATAGTTAGACTTTCGTTAGTTTTTTCTTGACTGCTAATTTTTTTATTTAATTTTTCTACTTCAAAGTTTATTTCTGATAAAGTTGCCTGAGAAAACACTAAAACAAATGGTGTTAGTAATACTATCATTAAAGTAAAGCCATAAAGTAATTTTTCAAATTTAGACATTTTTAATCTCTTTTTAACTTTTCTCATATTAAACTCCTTTTTATTCTTTTTAAAACTCTTAATTTTGAGGAACGACTACGATTATTATTTTCTATTTCTTCATTACTTGGAACTATTGATTTTCTAGTAACTAATTCATAATCTTTAAGGTATTTATCAGGAATATTTGGTAATCCTTTTACCATGTCATCAACTGTAGTCAATTCTTTAAAAGTATTCTTGACAATACGATCTTCTAGAGAATGGAAGGTAATAATGCATAATCTACCATCAACTTTTAACATACTCGCAGCATCTAAAATAGCCTGTTTAAGTATTTCTAATTCGTGGTTAACTTCTATTCTAATAGCCTGGAATACTTTTCTAGCTGGATGTTTATCACGGCTATATTTTTCAGGTACTGATTTTTTAATAATATCTACTAGTTCTAAAGTGGTTTCTATTGGTTTTGCTTCACGATATTTAACGATGTTCTTAGCTATACTATTAGAGTATTTCTCTTCTCCATATTCAAAAAAGATTCTAGCTAATTCTTTATCACTATATGTATTAACTACATCATAGGCTGAAAATGGGTTTGATTGATCCATTCTCATATCTAGTTTAGCATCATGATGGTAACTAAAACCACGTTCTACGTTATCTAATTGGGGACTTGATACACCTAAATCAAATAAGATACCATCTACTTCAGTAATTCCTAATGATTCTAGTTTTTCCTTCATATATTTAAAGTTACTTTTAATAATGGTGAAATTGTCCCCTATCTTAGATAACTTTTCATTTGATGAATTTATTGCTTCTTGATCTTGGTCAAAGGCGAATAAGTGCCCTTTTTTTATTCTTTTTAATATTTCACTGGAATGACCAGCATAGCCTAATGTACAATCTACGTAGATTCCGTCTTCTTTAATATTTAATTCTTCTATTGATTCTTTAAGTAATACACTAATATGCATAATTTCTCCTATATATCCATGTCTACTGTAAATAAGTTCTCAGCTATATCAGACATGCTATCTTTATTTTGATTAAAGAACTCATTCCAACTATTTTCTGACCAAATTTCTAATCTATCACCTACACCGATGATAACACATTCTTTTAAAAGATTAGAGTAAGCTGCTAGAGTTGACGGAATATTAATACGGCCTTGCTTATCAAATTCAACCGTTGTAGCACCTGATAGAAAAAATCTAGTGAAGTTACGGGCATCTTTTTTAGTGAATGGAAGTTTGTTTAGTTTGTCGACTATCTGATTCCAAGTTGATTCAGGATAGGCAAACAAGCAGTTTTCAAGTCCACGAGTTACAATGAATTTATCACCCAACTCATTTCTAAATTTAGCTGGTATAATAATTCTTCCTTTATCATCAATCGTGTGATGATATTCACCCATCAACATATTTATCCCCCACTTTTCACCACTATCAACCACTACTTACCATTATATTACTATATAGTAGTGATTCTGTAAATATAAACAGGCAGAAAAAAACGACTTTTTTTGTAAAGTCGTGTAAAGTGAAGTAAAGTTGGTTTCACGGGGTTAGGGTTATTTGAAAAGAATTGGCCGTGTACGTAGTGCCTAAAAAGCAGTTAAATGCAAATACACAAGATTCAGTACCATTGTTTCAATTGCCCCCGCGTTTGAACCAAGGATTAGAAGAATTAGCAAAGTTAGCGAGTAACACTAACAAAGAAAATTGACTTGTTATAACCATACCCTACATTTTTACGCGATGGTTAATGGCACCTTCGGTGCCTACGGGGTAAGCACTACACGGAAAGAACTGCCCGTGTACGTAGTGCCTGAAAGGTAGTCGAATGCAAATGCACCAGATTCAGTGCCATTGCTCCAATGGCCCCCGCGTGAGAACCAAGGAAGAGAAGAACTAGCAAAGTAAGCGAAATCTCCATACCAACTTGATTTTTGTCTAGAACTATTATCTGGATCTTTTTCATTTCCAAATGGTCCCATCTCTCCAGTTGCATCTCCTAAAATTCTATTATTATACTGTGTATTAGTAGTTGATGTATACTTATCCCAATATTTTGTATAAGTACTATTATTAAAGAAGTTGGGATATAAACTAGTTATTCCACTACTTCCACCTACTGTTGATGCTCCAGTTGTATAGCCTGCTACATAATCCCATGATCCTCCTGCCATATCATAGATTCCACTTCTATTTCCAGTAGTTGATGCTACACCTGAGTTAGCATTTAAATAATTTACAGTATAGGTTCCATCTGATCCTAAAGCAGTTGCTTCCACCCTATTCCCATCGGTACTTGTATTGTTATTATATCCTTTAGTTGGTTCTACTGTCGCAGCATATCCTGTAATATGAGCAGAGTTATTATTTATTCTGACACTAGCTTGACTACCATATATTGAATGTTGTAAGTAGGCAATGGAACCCCATTCAGTATTTTTCATCATATGTGAATCTAGATTACGGTTATAATCATAACTATTTTTAAACATATTACCTACAGTTATATTTCGCCAACTATATACATTAGGTTTTATTATTATTTTACTTGTATTTACACTGTTTACCTGGGCGGCAGTAGTTGATGTAGCGCCATCATATCCAGTCTCAAACTTTCCTACCCAGAATCCATTTGAATCAAAACTAGTAAATGCTGGATGTGTTAACCATGTACCTTTAGTAGTTCCATTTGATGGGGTTGTATCTTTATTCTCAAATACTACATTAATAGTTTGGGTTTTATTTTGAATGCCAGTTAAACTTGTATAATTACCTTCATCAAATATTTGGTACTTGTATCTTGGTATCCATACAAAGTATGATTCAATATTTGATTCTGGTATTGTATCTCCATTATTATAAGTTTTTGTTTCATCTTTTAATATTACGGCATTTGCCCATTCTTTATTTTCATACTTGTACCATTCTTTACTTATATCTGCTTTACTTACTGTTCCATCACTAGCTATTTT
>CAKPSO010000030.1 GCA_934183185.1 uncultured Bacilli bacterium
GACAATTTTCAAAATTCAGTTATTATATTTACTTTAATTTATTAAAAGTATAAAATTTATATTTTTTTGATTATTTTTATTCAACAACGAATGGATTTTCACTAGTACCATTTCCACCTGATATTTTAGTATCAGCATTCAGGATCAAAACTGGACGAAGGCGAAGAGAAGAATCACCAGCATAGGCCTTGGAGACGTTACCAGTTGGTCCTACGTACCATACATGCGCACCCGAACCAGAGAAGCCGGCCGTGCTCATCGTCCACCAATAGATGTCTGAATTATTTAAATAATAACTACTATTACTTTGATATGGATGTCCTCCAGCATATACTGCTTCATCATAGCTAAGTAATCCTACGCTTGCATTTACTACACCTTTTCCATTACCATCACTAGTACATTTAAAGTCTGGTGTATATTTATTATAAGTAGTCATCATAGCATTTCCTGATGTCCAACTATCAGCTTCTTTTACTTTTGCTTGTTCACAATAATAATTACCACTAGCTACATTTTTAGCTAAATTAGATTTACTTCCGATATTTGTTTGATACCAATTTTCAAGTTGAGTCTTAGCTTCACTATTTGTATAATACATATAACTATAATTATTATAACTTGAATTAAATTTATAGTTTGTATTATCATTAATTCCATCTTGCATTACGATTCTTATTGTTCCATCTTCATTTACTCTTACTATTCTCCATGTTTGGCCTGCAAAACTTACATAGTTATTAGTAACATTTCCTCTAAAATAATAAGTTGGATTTCCTGTATTAGTAGCTGTTGATTTATATAAGCCACTTGCATCAGTTGTATTATTACTTGAATTTGTTAATGTTGGTTCTGCATCTATTACTTCATATTGTTTTCCAAATATTGATACTTTCTCTGCCTGTTTTACTTTAATATTTATTTTATATTCTTTAGTTACTGTTTGATCTGTACTAGTAATAGTTACTTTATAGATGTTATTACCACCTGCTAGACTTACTTCACTATTATTTGATATTACTTGATTATCTTTTTCTATCTTTACATTAGCTAATGAATACTTAGGTACTATATTTAACTTAGTAGTAGTTTCACTATCTAACTCTACTTCATAGTTCCAGTCTTTTCCTTCTACTTTAGTTAAACTAGTATCTCCTATAGTTATATCTTTTATATCAGTATTACTTCTTAATACTTGTTCTTCAGCTGATATTACTTTAGCATTTGAATATACATTTACTGTTGCTGTAAATGATTTACCATTTATATCATTTTGATTACTAGATTCATCTAACCACATTTTTAATCTAAATGTCTTTAAATAATTGTTAGTATTTCCTAATACTTCTCCCTTGTAGATACTCTTTTCTACATTATTTCCAACATCAGTAGTAGTTTGTACTAATTTACTATATAGTGTTGGTGTTAGTAATTCTGTTTGATCTGTTCCATCTTGAAGATATACTTTTATATTATCTTCACTCATAGTAGAAGTAGCTTTCTTTCTTAGTGTTACTTCATATGGTATTACTTCACTACCTGTATTTGTTCCTTCTACTTTGAAATCAAATACATTATTATCTCCTACTAATTCTTTACCCTTAGTATCTGATATTGGTTCTGCTTCAGTTATACTTATTCCATTACCATTAGTATTATTTTCTGTATACAAGAACTTTAATGTACCAGTAGTTACGATATTATCTGTAGTACCTTCCTTAGTATAACTAAATACTGCATATGTTACTCCTATAGTTATTATTAATAAACTTAATATTCCAAATACTGAAAATAATATCTGTTTACTTTTATTATTATTTTTACCTTTCATTATAAAGAACCTCCTACTACCTATTCTTTACTAAATTATACAAATAATACTATCTCTAACTATTATTTTATTACTACTTAATCTTATCATAATTTTGCTTCCCATGGAAGCACTTTTAAATTAAAATTAAAATTTACATTTAGTTAACATACATATATGCAAATAAAAAGTACCATTAGGTACTAATTAAAGGAATTTAAAATATTATCTAATTCTTTCTTTTCTTCAGCAGTAGTTTCTTCTTTCTTTAACTCTTTATCAAACCAATCTGGTAGTGTTTCTTCCTTACTACTTATATTCTTAGATTTAGTTACTTGCTTATTAGCAAACTGTTTCTTTAATTTTTTGTGTTCTTTTTCACTTATTCTCATAGCTTCTTCTACTGTTTCAATATTTAATCTCTTCCACTGTCCAGCTATAGTATCTATGTAGTTTTTACTTAGTTTTTGATTATTAATCTTTAAAACATAAGCTATTAATACATTTACTACTCCTGGATTCATCTTCTGATCTACTAAAAGACTCTCTATTAACTTTAAATCTCTTAGGGAAGGTTCACCTGTTTTATATTTACTTCTTAAGAAATCATATGGCGTTACACTTTCAAAAGTATAAACCATTTTAGCCCATTTACTATTATCTCCCTTAGGAGTTTTCAAATATTCAGGTTGGGTACTGTATATTAAAGTAGGTAATTTACCATTATTCTCAAACTGATAAAAGTTCCTACAACTCTTTCTTAATTCACTCTTGTCTACTAAACCTTTTTCATTAATACTATTTCTCACTAATCCTTGCATCTGTAAATCATCTATATGATAAGTATAAGCTAGTGAATTAATCAATTCTTTAGTATCAGTATTAAAACATCTAGGACTTACCATATTACTAGGAATACTAGATATTAGCATATTAAAATCTATTACTTCTTCTACTTTTATAAGTCCTAACTGTTCTTTTCTTACTTGTTCATTCTCTATAAATACATTACCTGGTACAGGAGAAAACACTTCATTAAAGTTACTAGATATATCCTCAAAATCTCTAAGATTAATATGTGGTACTTTAAAATAATCTACTACTTTATCATACTCTTGTTTACCTATATTATTATATAGAACTATATTTAATATTGGATGATTTAAAAACTCATTAGCTGACATAGGTGAATATAATAAATAAACATAATTATTTACATGATCCTTTTTTATATAAGTACGTAGTAATCCTACTGCTTCTAATTTTTTTCTAGCTATTACTATCTTATCTAATTTTAATTGCATAGTACTCATTAAATGATGATGAGTACAGTCATCACTCATTACTTCTTTTCTATCTAAATCATCTATTAAAGTAAAATATAAGCTAGTAGCAGTATATCCTATAATAGGTTGATACAACATAGTAATTAGTTTTCTAGTACTATCTTCTAATATAGTTTTATTAATTACTGTATAAGTATCTGCTGGTAAAATAGTTAACTCATTATCTTTCATGTTATACCCCCTATGTACTAATATATTAAACTATTAGTTTTATCATATCAAGATTAATTTAATATTTTTATTTTATAGTTAATAAAAATTCTTCTACATCTAGTTTTAAATTAGTTAAATACTCTTTATAATACTTTCCTATTATATCAGGATAAATATAAGTTATAGTATTAATCCATTCTTCAATATCAGAATCAGTTATAGTACTTAGTAATCTAAATGGTTCTAGGTAATAATCTAAATATTCTTTACCCATACGTTCTATAAAACTATTTTGATTAACATTCCACATAGAAAATCTATTCTCTTTATTTGGTCTAGCCTGTTCTAATATCTTTTCCTCAGTCCATTTCTTTATATCTATATTATTATAAGTAAAATCATATCCTAGATAGCCAAGATAGTAATCACTTATAGAAAATGATGCTTGATTATCAATACGGTATAATAAATTCTTGTATAAGAGTATTTCTATATCATCGCTTTCTTCTAGTAGGGATTCTAAGCCTCTTATTTTGAAGTAATCTTTCCAGTTACTTATATTATCTTTATTTTCTATAATATCTTTATAATAAACTCTTTTACTATCATCTAAATACTTAATACCACAGGCATAACTAGTATTAAATTTCTTTTCTTTATCATTTATAATAAATAACTTAACTTCTGGTATATTAATACCTAGTTTATTTCCTATTTTACTATAAATATATTCATTACAAGCACATTCACGATAATAGTGTTTAACTAAATATTTATCAGTTTTATCATGCTTATTAATAGCTAAGTATAGGGTACCACTATCTCCATTATGAATATAATCTTTTAACGTATAATTATTAGTATAAATAAGATCTTTAACTTCTTCTACTTTCTTATTTATATTTTCTTTTTCCTTTAGTTCTTTAATATACTCTTTTTCTAATTTTTTTAATCTTCCCTCGACTACTTTATTATACATAATTACCTCTTTCTTTTTCAATATATCATAGCTCTGGTATTTTTTCAATCCATAGAAAAACTGAATCTAATAATACTAGACTCAGTTATATAAACGTAATATAAAAACTAATTTTTCTTTTTATCTTTAGAGTTTACTTTATTTATAATAAATGAAACTCCTTTTTTACTATGATTTTTAACGGTAATATCATATCCCATCATACGTAATGTTTTCTTTACTATAGATAATCCCAAACCAAATTCACCCTTAATTCCTTTTCTAAAAGGACTAAAAATACCATCTATTAGATCTTTATCTATATTAGGTCCATCATTATATACGGTTATTTGATTTTTTTTAACAGTTATTTTTATTTCATTTACTGCATAACGAACAGCATTATTTAATAGATTATCTATAATTGTTTCCCATGAATCATTAGTACCATAAAAAGTACTTGTGTTTGTGTATGATACTTTAAATTCTATATTTTTATTACGATATTTAAATTTCAGAACGGAATCATCAATTATTTTTTGAATATCAACCTTTTCTAAGGAAACTAAATTCATATCTTTAATATAATCTAGTTTATTTAAATAAAGCAATGAGTGTACTTTATTTTCTAATTTTATAGTTTGGTCTTTAATAATAGGGAGTGCAGTATTTATATCTTCTACTTGATCTTCTACTGCTTCAACATAAGATTTTATAACGGTAAGAGGAGTTTTAAAATCATGTGAAATATTTTGATACATCTGATTACGATATTCTTCTTGATTTTTTAAGGAAATTCGCATATCTTCTATAGCTAATTCTAGGGAATGAATTTCATCATTACTTGAATCAATTATTTTATGATCAAATTTATCATCTTCAATATGGTCTATCTTTTCTTTAAGACGTTCAATTCTTCTAACTAGGGATGAACCCCAAATAATTAGTAATAAAGAAACCACAAACAAAGTTATAAACACAATAGGGAAAATGTTATGAATAAACTGCTCTTTGGCTTCTTTTATATAAGAATCATCTGTTAAAGCTACTCTTTTTACCGAATTATTATAATCTGTATAATAATAATAGGTTTTATTTTTATAAAAGAATTTACCATATTTACTAGTAAAATATTTAGTTAATGTATATACATCATCTATATTGATAATAGAAGACATATTATCACTAACGGATATAATATCATTATATATATATAAGTAACCTATTTCATTAGATATGGGGTTATCTTCTACTTTTTCATTTACTAATTCTAATGGTTGTTTTAGATATTCATATAGGTTTGATTCATAGATTGGATATAGTGTTTGAGGTAGAACTATTCCAAGAGATATTAATATAATAGTTAAAGCTATACTAACTACTAATAGTAGTTGTCTACTTAGTTTACTTTTTACATATTTCATAATAGGCGATATCCATATCCATATATAGTTGAAACTCGTAGTTTAGGCATTTTTTTACGTAATCTTCTAACTAAGTCATCTACTACTCTATCACTACCAAAGTAGTCATCACCCCATACTAAGTTTAATATTTCATCTCTAGAAAAGGTTTTATTTTTATTAGTTAGAAATAGATATAATAAATCAAATTCGAGTGTGGTTAATTTAATTTCTTTTTCATTCTCTAACACAATTCTTTTATCACTATCAATTATATAATCTTCATATTTAATCTTAGTATCTTCTATTTCTTTATAAACTCGTTTCATAATATTATTTACTCTTAAAACAAGTTCTTTAGGGGAATATGGCTTAGTAACATAGTCATCACTACCTAGTTCTAGTCCTATTATTTTATCTAAATCTTGATCTCTTGCAGATGTAAAGATAACAGGTACTTTACTATCTTCTTTTCTTATAGCTTTGATAATATCATAACCACTTATATCATCTCCTAGCATTATATCTAGGATCCACAAGTCTACTTTATTACCAATATAAGAAATAGCGTCCTTACCTTTAGTAAAACAAGTTACACTATATCCTGCTTTAGCTAAATACATTTTTATTAAATTAGATAAATCTAATTCATCTTCTACAAAACATATATTCATACCATCACCACCATTAGTAGTATATCATAATATTATTTATATTTCTATATATCACCATGCCCTTTCTTTTTAGTATGTAGGAGTAATTTTATATTTAATTTTATTTAAGAATAGTACGTGTTTTATTTCTTATTACTTATATTATCACTTCCTTTCATGTTTCCAGTATAGAAAATAATTATAGATAAAATACTAGAAAAATATGGGAAATTATGGGAAGAAAAAATATCAGGAGATATCCTGATATTTTCAGTTTAATATACACAAGTAGTTCCACTTAATGTTCCACCATTAGGGCAGGTATACTGCGTTTTAGTTCCATATGATGCACAGTGGGTATGGGAAGAGTTTGTATTTTGGGATAGGGTTTCTTCCCTTCCAGTACAGCTACATGTAAATCTATAATCACAGTGAGTTTCTTTAGTACCGCTATTATAGTGGCAGTTTGATTTACTAGAACCACCACTAGATTCACATGTCTTATAACCTGTACAGTTATTATAGTCAGTTACTTTAGTAGCAGTAGCAGCATAACTATGTTTAGTAGTAAATGTTACAGTTGAAGATTTACCATTATTACTAGTAGCAGTACAAGTTACATCGTAGGTTCCAGTTTTTTTACTTTGAGCAGGATTACAAGCTATATTTCCACCTAATCCTCCAAATGTAGAATTTATATTATCAGTAAATTCATAATCTTGATTTCCTAAAGTTAGTGGATTAGACTTAGCAGTAATTTTTGGGTTTTCTATATCAGCTTTTATTACTATAGTACACGTATTACTATTATTAGCATTATCAGTAATAGTTCCAGTTACTGTGGTACCAGTAGAAGTTTTACTATTAGTATTAATAACTGGTATATCAATAGTAGTATTTTTTATATTGCTTCTATCATCAGTAGTAGTATTAAATCCTATATTTATATCATTTATGTACCAACCATTTAGCAAGGTTGGGGTATTAGTAATTTTTAGGGTACAATTAGGTTTTACTGTATCTCTTTTAATATAGTAGGCATTACTCCAATTACCAGTATTACCTGCTTTATCAACGGCTCTTACATAGATAGTATAACTTCCATCTTTATTAGTAGTCCATGACTTAGCGGTTTCACCGACTATATTAGTTTTATCATATGAATACTGATACTTGGAAATACCTGATAAGCTATCAGTAGCAGTATAGGTATTTACTACATCTTTGTTGGTCCATGTATTGCTTGTGTAACTAGCTAAATCAACAGTAACACCACTTGGTGATTCTGTATCCATATGAATATGGTTAGTATCACTCCATTCTCCCCTGTTACCTGCTATATCAACTGCTCTAAATCTGGTGTTACAGCTACTATAAGTATTCCATGGAATAAATGTATCACTAGTAGTGGTATCAGCTATTCCATCATTATCCCAGTCCACTTCATAATAAGCTATAGCTGTATCTTCTACTGCTGATAACTTTAATTTATAATTATTTTTCCAACTATGAGTATTACTTCCTCCTAAATAAGTTACGGTAGTTTTACCTGGTTTTACTTGATCTGTATAAGCTTCAAAAGTAGTTATTTCACTGCTATTACCATAGTTATCTAATACTTTTAATTCTACTGTTCCAAATAAGGTTGTAGTTAAATTAGCTTTAGTTATATTTTTAGTAGTATTTATTTTAGTCCAATTTTCTGTACCTTGCATGCGATACTGAATAGATGAAATACCACTGCCATCTAAGCTTGGATACTTGGTTCTACAAGCATAATCGTGGGTAGTTACTATAATATTTAGATTCTGATTAGTAATAGCTTTAGTACCATCACTATTTTTACCATTATATATTGAACCATTTAGATAAGATAACTGTACTGTTGGCTTTATTGGAGGAGTTTTATCTTCTACTCTTATAGTTTTATTAATACTCTTATAGCGATATACCCATTTAACTGTAGTTTCTCCTAATATTTTTGTATCTACTACTCTAGGGCTTGGAAATAGTGAATTGGTTATTATTTTTCTTTTGCCATCCATTATTTGGTAAACTGTGGCATTAGGAAGATTAAGGCCCTGACACTGTTCTACTACTGTAGTTACACTACTATTTAGATTTATTTCATAGTTTTTTGATTGATTATTATTACCAGACAATTCACAGTCACTAGTATTTGATGTATATTTATCATTACATTTTAAGCAGATATGATAATCATATTTATCTTTAGCTTTCTTTTCGATAGTCACATTACCACTACATGTTTTTTTATCTTCATCTAGCAGTTCATCCATATAATGATTTTTAACTAATTCTTCTACGGTAATAACCGTAGTATTACCTATTTCTCTTGGTAATAGGCTTCTATAGTCTAATAGGTACTCTTGAGATGATGCTTTTAAAGTGGTTTCTAGGCCATGGTAATATGATTTTTTTCCTTTTCTAATATATCCTGCTACAGAAGGAATAGCTAATGCTAATAGTATTCCTATAATAACTAATACTGCTAATAACTCAATTAGTGTAAAACCCTTTTTCTTCATAAGTACCGCTCCTTATTTTCTACTTAATTTTATCATAAGTTATTATTTAGGTCAATTAAAGTGCATAGAAAAAGTAGAGGTTTTCTCTACTTTAATTAGTTATTTGATTCTTTGTTTTCAAATTTACTATTTCTTTCAGCTTTTTTCTTTTCACGACATTGTTTACATCTTTTTGGTTCATTAGTGAAACCTTTTTCATGATAGAATTCTTGATCACGTGCAGTAAAAGTAAATTCAGTACCACAATCTACGCATTTGATTGTTTTGTCTTTGTATTCAGTCATCTTCTTACCTCCTTAATAAATAATTGGATCAATATTTGCCCTTGTATCTTTATTAAGAAAGAAAAAAGAGGTAAAATAATATCCAGTGATGTGATATCACGTATTAATGGTATCACATTAATATAAAATATGCAAGGTAAGTTAATTTTATGTGTAAATATAATGTATAATGGATGAGTGATATTTATGAAGTGTAATTTATGTAGTAGAAAGTGTAATGCTGATAGGAATATAAGTGTTGGAATATGTGGTGCTAGTAATAAGATAAAGGTGGCTAGAGCTAGCCTACATATGTGGGAAGAGCCATGTATTTCGGGAGATAATGGTAGTGGTACTATTTTCTTTTCTTACTGTAATTTAAAGTGCATATACTGTCAAAATTATGAATTAAGCAAAAATCATTTAGGTAAGGAAATATCTATTATGGAATTAAGTGATATCTGTTTAGATTTAGAGAGTAAGGGAGCTAATAATATTAATTTGGTTACTCCTACTCATTATGTACCGGAAATAATTGAGGCTTTAAAGATAGCTAAGAGTAAGGGTTTAAGTATTCCTATTGTTTATAATACTAGTTCTTATGAGACTGTTGATACTATTAAAATGTTAGACGGAATTATCGATATATATTTACCTGATTTAAAGTATTATGATGATTATTATGCTATTAATTATTCTCATGTAAAGGATTATTTTAAGGTTGCTAGTCAATGTATAGATGAGATGTATAGACAGGTAGGAAAGCCCGAATTTAATGATGATGGAATAATGACTAAAGGGGTTATCGTTAGGCATTTATGTTTACCTGGATTAAAGGATGATTCTAAAAAGATATTAGAATATTTATATAATACTTATCATAATGATATTTATATTAGTATTATGAATCAATATACCCCTGTTAAAAAGTTTAATAGATTTAAGAATTTAAATAATTTATTAAGTGAAGATGATTATGATGAGATTATTGATTATGCTTTAGATATTGGAATAACTAAGGCATTTATTCAGGAAGGAGAAACACAAAAAGAAAGTTTTATACCTGATTTTCATCAGTTTGAAGAAAATAAAAATACTTAGTTTTGACTAAGTACTTTTTAGTTTAATTTATCAAAGTAAACAATACATTCTGATTTTTTGTTTTCACTTGGAAAAAGCATTCTTCTATTTTCATCAAAGGTTGCAGTTATACCATCACTACACTCTACATGATTAAATTTATATTCATCATCTTTATAGAAGCCTGATTTTGGCATATTACTATTCAGTTTACCATCATAGTAATACTTTACACTAACGCTATAGTTTTCTTCTGGAGTCTCGCATTCAAATAGATAATCATTACTACTACCATCTTCTACTAAAATATTTTTTTCTTCGTTATAAGTGTATTTTATATCATAACTATTTTGATGAATAATTATAGTATTATTATCTATTGAATAGTTATATTCAGTTTGGTAAAAATTTCCATTTTCTGTAGCGTGATTTTCATCAAAGGTAAAATAATATTTATGTTTGCGATAGTTACACCAATATTTATTTTTTATTTTACTTAATAAATTACCATTTTTTTGATGGTATAGCATTCATATTCATCGTCTTCAAGTTGTGTTATGGCTTCCTGCATTGATCCTATATAAGTGTACTTTATAGTATCTTTATTATCACCACATTTATGAATATAATCTATTTGTCTATCTTTTGAAGCATATTTTTGGGCATTACATACATCATTGAAAAAGGCTTTCAAATTATCAGGTGCATTTGATACATTATTATGATTTTCTTCTATGTATACTTTTACAGTGGTGTAATCTATAGAGTTTAATTCTGCTCTATATAAGTTATTATTTACTGATTTCCTGCAGTAATATTTTTCTTCTTTAAAGTTATCTTTTTTCTTCTTTATATCAAAGTATTTAGTTAATGATATGGTACCAAATATAATTATAATTAGTATTAATACTCCTACAATAATTTTTATTAATAATCTTTTAATATTTTCATTCATGATATATACTCCTCTAGCTTTATTATAACATAGTTGATTGAATTTCAGTACTATAATTAATCTTGATGAATTACTAATAGCCTCATCAGTTATTTTAATTTAAAAATTAAGGAATTCAATTATTGCTGAATATTTAATATTTTTATTTGGAAAGTTAGTAATTTACTTGTAAAAAACAATTTTTTAAATTTTATGGGGTTAAAATAATACGGAAAGAACCAAGCGAGTACGCAGCACCTGAACTGGAGCTGAATGCAAACGTACCAGATTCAGTGCCATCGTTCAGCCTGCCCCCGCGTAGGAACCAAGGATAAGAAGAATAAGCAAAGTGAGCGAGATCTCCATACCAACTTGATTTTTGCCTAGTTGTACCATCAGGATCTTTTTCTCTTCCAAATGGGCCCATCTCCCCGGTTGCATCTCCTAAGATTCTATTATTATATTGTGTATTAGTAGTTGATGTATATTTATCCCAATATTTTGTATAAGTACTATTAGTAAAGAAATCAGAATATATACTAGTTATACCACTAGTTCCACCTACTCCTATAGAGCTTCCTGTGGTGTAGGCCATTACATATTCCCAAGTACCCCCTGACATATCATAAATTCCACTTCTATTTCCTGTAGTTGATGCTGCACTGGAATTATTATTTAAATAATTTACGGTATATGTTCCATCTTTTCCTATAGAAGTTGATTCATATCTATTACCATCTATACTTGATGAACTATAACCTTTAGTTTGTTCAACTGTGGCTGCATATCCTGTTATAAGGGCTCCATTATTATTTATTCTAACACTTGCTTGTGATCCATAAGCTGAATGCTGTAAGTAGGCAACGGACCCCCATTCAGTATTCTTCATCATATGTGAATCTACGTTTCTTTGATAATCATAACTATTCTTAAACATATTACCTACAGTTATATTTCGCCAACTATATACATTAGGTTTTATTATTATTTTGCTTGTATCAACACTATTCACCTGTGCAGCAGCAGCTGAAGTTGCCCCATCATATCCGGTTTCAAACTTTCCTACCCAGAATCCGTTTGAATCAAAACTAGTAAATGCTGGAGGTGTTAACCAGGTACCTTTAGTAGTTCCATTTGAAGGAGTTGTATCTTTATTTTCAAATACTACATTGATAGTTTGAACTTTGTTTTGGATACTAGTTAGGCTTGTATAATTTCCTTCATCAAATATCTGATACTTGTATCTAGGTATCCATACAAAGTATGATTCAATATTTGATTCTGGTATTGTTTCTCCATTATTATAAGTAATAGATTCATCTTTTAATATTACGGCATTGGCCCATTCTTTATTAACATAACTATACCATTCACTACTTATATCTGCTCTAGTTACCGTTCCATTATTAGCTATTTTTATTGGTACTAAATTATCTTTTAATACTGGATCTGTTCCATTTAATATTGTTTCTTTATATACTACTGGCTTATAAGTTCCTGTTACTAATTTATTTTCTACTTTTCCTTTTTCTTCAAACGAAAAAAGAGCATATGATGATGCTAACACCAATGCTACTATTGATATTACTAATATTAATAACATAATTGCTTTATATTCTCTCTTCACAATAGATCACTACTTTCTATAGTTTTACTACTATGATTGTATCATAATTACCCCCCCCCAAGTCAAGCCTGGGGTTGGGGAAATTTTACTGATTGTGAACTTTTCAATTGCAAAAGTTGTAAATACA
>CAKPSO010000031.1 GCA_934183185.1 uncultured Bacilli bacterium
TCCAAATGATTTTGAAAAATCTTGCAGCTTACGCTGATACCCCCTCTAAAAGTGGTCCAAAAGGTTGACAAATTCCCTGGGGGAAATTTTAAAAATTTATGGTAAATTATTTATTTAACTTCCCGTTTTTTTACTAATGGGATTTTAACTTTGGAATTCATTTGGGGAACCCTTTTTTTAGTCAAGGGTGAACGTATGTGAACTTGTATACCCTTGACTAATATTTTCTTATTTATAATTGTTTTTCAAATAAAGGTCTCCTTTATTTGTTATTTATTAGAAATTGAATTATAATATCATATTGTATTTTGGTTTAGTTGAAAGAGACTACTATAAAATATAAAAATTTCAACCAAAATACATTATTATACAAAAACACAGCGGGACGTTAACTCTATATTTAACCATTTTTTAAAAAATTTATATTTTGCACAGACTTTACTTATAGAATGAATTATGTAGTATAAAAAAATATAGCAATATAAAAACTAACAACATTAAATATTAAAGATTTACTTACTATATCTTCTTAAGAAAATTTATACGTTTTAAAAGTTATTACTTAGAAAGTGTATTGTAAGCACTAGCTACTATTAATAGTAAAACTACTAATATAAGTATCCATAAAACTGGATTATCTGCATGATTAGATACTAGTTTCTCAAGACTAGAAAAGAATTTATCTAACCAATCAAAAATTCCTAATACCATATTATACCTCCATCTTTTCTAAAATCATTTTTAAGTTATTAGTATTCAAACTGGTATTTCCTAATAAATACCCATCTAATTTAGTTATCATATTTAATCTATCAATATTACTTGGACTAACACTACCACCATATACTACGTTTACATTAATATTATACTTAGTAATAAACCAATTTTTAATAAATTTAATTATATCAGCTATATGTTCTAAATCAGGTATTATTCCTGTACCTATAGATGATAATGGTTCATAGGCGATAATAATTTTGCTTAAATCTATTTGTTTTTGGTATAGTGAATCTAAATCATATTTAATTGAATCATATTCTGATATTTCACTATTTATAGTTCCTACACATAAAATTGGTATGATATTATATTTATTTAATACTCTTATTTTATCTATTATTTGGTTTATATCTTCCTTCAAATTAATTCTTCTTTCTAGATGTCCTACTAGGCTATATTTAACATCTAAAGATTTAAGTTGAATGGCTGATACTTCTCCAGTTAATTGCCTATCGTCTGTTTCTGCTACATTTTGACTACCTAGTTCATAATTATTTCCTTTAAAATATGATAAATATGGGTAGCTTGGACATATTATTAATTTATTCTTTGTATTTATATGTGATAACTCTTTTTCATAGGTAATTACTTCTGGTAAAGTGAAATTCATTTTTAAATTATTTATTATCAATTTCATCCTTATCACCTTTTATTTTGTTTACAAGTTTTCCTATTACTCCAAGTCTATTTTCATAGTGTTTAATTGCATATTCATATACCTTTAAAACTGATTCTGCGAAAAATCTTGAGCTAAAACGTTCAACGTTAATTCTAGCTTGATTAGATAATCTTTGAACTTCTTCAGGATTATTATATAGTTTTAATATAATTTTTTTACATTCTCTTTTAGTTTTAAATATTCTTCCACTCAAATCATCTACTACTACGTTTCTAAAGCTTTCATCATCAATACAAATTGGAGGAACACTTGATGCCATAGCTTCAATTACTGTTAGACCTTGAGTTTCAGTAGTTGAGGCTGTTAAAAAAATATTTGATAAGTGATAATAATATGGGACATCTTCCCATGCTACCTTTCCTGTCATAACTACATGATCTTCTATACCATATTCCTTTATTAGTTCTTGATACTTTTCATAGTCTGGCCCATCACCTACCATTAATAGTTTTAGTTTAGGACACTTAGGTAGTAAATCTCTTATTACGTCTAATAAGTAACCTATATTTTTTTCTTGAGCTAATCTTCCTATAAATATAGCTATAAAATCATCTTTTTTTAATCCTAGCTTATTTTGAATACTTTTTAGTTTACTCATATCGATATTTTCTACATAGAAACGATCTAATTCTATTCCAGTTGGGATAATATGTATGTTACGATCTACTTGATATTTCTGTTTGAATAAATCATAGGTTTTTTTAGTAGGTACTATTAGTTCACTTGCAGTTTTATCACAGTAAAATAATGTTAAGTATTCCACAATCTTTTTGCTAGATTTATCAAAGTATCCTTTGGTAATATAATGAACATAATCTTCATACATAGTATGATAAGTATGTACTAGTGGAATATTGAATTGAAAAGCTAATAGTCTTGCAAATGTTCCTATCGCAAACTCTGTCTGAGAATGAATTATATCTAAATTCCAACTTTTAATTTTATTTACGGCCTTAATTGGATAAACTGCTGTTAGTCTAGAGTCATATATACCTGTAGGTATACCTGGTATTCTTAGGACTTTTTCTTCCTTATCATATTCATAGTGAAAGCTCTCTAGATTAGCTGTTACTACATACACTTCATGGCCTAATTTCTCTAGAGCTTTTTTTAGCATAACCTCACTAGTCACTAAGCCACTAATATATGGAGTATATGTTTCTGTAAATATTCCTATTCTCACTTTTCTTCAATCTCCTTTTCATTTCTCCTAATATTAAATGAAACTGCTCCTATTATCATTGGTAAATAATATGATATAAAACGCCATATTAGTAGTGATGCTTTTAAAATGCTACCTGTAATTAAACTACCAAAGAATTTTAAGTAACCAAATTCAATTCCACCACTTGCACCTGGTATTGGTACAAAGGCACCAATAATTAATATGTAGGCTGATGCTACTATAGAAGAAATTGGATTTACGGTAGTTGGTAAATTAGAGTCTAGAGCCATAAACACAAATAATGGCATTACATAAGTAAATGTTAGATATAGAAGATTAAATAGAAAGGATTCTAGACATAGTTTTTTATTATTTTTTAAGTAAGTTGTCCCTTCATGAAAGTCATCTATTCTCTCACGCCAAGCTGCTTGAGTTTTTTCCTTATCCTTTATGATATGTAGTTTACTTAAAATAGAGATTGTTTTTCCAATAACGGCATAATTAAATTTTTTACTAAAACTAATAACAATTAATCCTACCATTACCATAGTATTTATAAAGAAACCAAGAAGAATTAAATTCTTTAGTAATGATATATCGGGAAATAAATTTAGTTTTATATTTAAGGCCATGGCTATTAAACCATAAGTAACTAGAGCAGCTTGATAGATTATAAAGTTCTGCATAATTATGTTGGTCGCTTTAGTAAAACGAAACCCTTCTTTTTTTAACATATATATTTGCATTGGTTGTCCGCCACTAGAAAATGGGGTTATGCCATTAAAAAACTTAGTAATTATAATCATTCTTAAAGACTTTTTTACTGAATAATTAGGAGTATAACTATCTAATACTCTTTTGTAGGCAAGAGCGTCAAATAATAGTCCTAAAGACTGGCATAATAAAGCTAATAATATGAAGAATAGATTAGCAGTTAATAAAGTATGAATAATACTATTAAAATCATCTTTTAATACTAATATTAAAACTATCATTGAAATGACTAATAAAATAATACTATTCTTTTTTAAATTCTTCATATATTGCTCCTTGTTAATCCTGTATTACTTCTAATCCAGGTAATTTTTTTCCTTCTAAATATTCTAGTGTTGCTCCACCACCAGTTGATGCATGAGTAACTTTATCTTTATACCCTAATTTAGTAGCTGCTGCTACAATGTCTCCACCACCTAGAATGCTTACTGCTTGAAGTTTAGAAATAATTTTTAATACTTGTTCTGTTCCATAACAGTATTTAGGTATTTCATACATTCCTAATGGTCCATTCCAAACTATTGTCTTAGCTTTATCTAATACTGCAAATATTTTTCTAACTGTGTCTGGGCCAATGTCTAATCCTATTTCATCTTTTGCTAGTTCATTTATCTTAACAACCCTACTTGGAGTTTTAGGATTTGTATCCTTAGCAGCTTGAACGTCAATAGGGAGTAAAAATTTGTATGGATATTTTTCTAACATTCTCTGACAGAATGGTATTGAATCTTTTTCTAACATAGAACTACCTATATTATAACCCAAAGCTTTTAAAAAAGTAAATGCCATAGCTCCACCTATTACTATTTTATCGGCTTTTTCAACTAAATTTTCGATTATTCCGATTTTATCTTTTACTTTGCTTCCTCCTAATATAACTATGTATGGGTGTTCTGGATTATCAAGTTTTTTAAGTTCTATTAATTCTTTTTCTACTAGAAAACCAATGGCATTAGGTAAAAGGGAAGCAACTCCTACGTTTGATGCGTGACTTCTATGAATGGTGCCAAACGCATCATTAATAAATATTTCTCCTAAATTAGCCCAATATCCAGCTAATTCTTTATCATTGCTACTTTCTTTATTACCATCTAAATCTTCAAATCTGGTGTTTTCAATTAGGATAATATCTCCTGGTTTCATTTTTGAAACTACTTCTTCTAATTTTTTACTCCTAGTACGATTAATAAAAGTAACAGGTCTTTTTAATAATTCACTTAGTCGTATAGCTACTGGAGCTAGGGTATTTTTTTCTTTATCTTCTTCTGTTTTAATTCTTCCTAGATGAGATAATAAAATTACCTTAGCTTGTTCTCCTAAAGCGTATTTTATTGTGGGAAGACTTGCTACTATTCTAGTATCATCTATTATTTTGCCATCTTTCATTGGCACGTTAAAATCAACTCTGATAATAACTCTTTTATTAGTAATATCTAAATCTGTGATTGTTTTTTTCATATATTTAACCTCTTCTTTATTCTTTTTTAGTGTTAATATTTAAAGTATATCAAAAAAAAGAGATAATTTAAATCTCTTTACATTAATTCCATTAATTTTTTAGCTGTTCTAACCATTTGAGAAGTATATGAGTTTTCATTGTCGTACCAAGCTACTACTTGAACTAAGCTTTTACCATCTTCTAATTTGATTACTTTAGTTTGAGTAGCATCAAATACAGAGCCATGGGTATCTCCTATAATATCACTTGATACTAAAGGTTCTTCAATATAGCCATATGAAGCATTTTCATGGCTTTTCATTACTTCATTTATTTCTTCAACGGTTACTTCTTTATTTACTACGGCATCTAAAATAGTTAGACTTCCATCCGGAACCGGCACTCTTTGAGCACTTCCAATTAGTTTACCTGATAATTCAGGAATTACTAAACCTATAGCCTTAGCTGCTCCAGTTGAATTTGGAACTATGTTAATAGCTCCTGCACGGGCACGTCTTAGATCACCTTTACGATGTGGTCCATCTAAAATCATTTGATCTCCAGTATAGGCATGAACTGTAGTCATAATACCAGATATTATACATGCATAATCATTTAGAAATTTAGCCATTGGGGCTAGACAGTTTGTGGTACATGAAGCTGCTGATATTACTTGGTCATCTTTAGCTAATATATCATCATTTACGCCATATACAACTGTTTTAACATTGCTTCCAGCTGGTGCTGATATGATTACTTTCTTGCTACCGGCTTCTATATGTGCCATTGATTTTTCTAAGCTAGTAAAAAAACCTGTACATTCTAATACTACATCTACCCCTAATTCTTTCCAAGGTAAGTTCTTAGGATCTGGTTCCTTATATATTCTTATTTCTTCACCATCTACTATAATTGAATTTTCGGTATGGGAAATAGTATCAGCTAATTCATATTTTTTTTGAGCAGAATCGTATTTTAATAAATGAGCTAACATTTCAGGAGATGTTAAATCATTTATTGCTACTACGTCAATATTATCCTTATGAAACATCTGTCTAAATGCTAGTCTTCCAATTCTTCCAAAACCATTTATTGCTACTTTCATTTTATCATCCTCTTTTCTATTTTCATTATATAGTCTTTTCCTATTTTAAGCAATATTATTACATTTTTAATGTGTAAAGAAAAAATCAACCGTATAGGTTGATTAAAAATGATAATTACTACTTTCTAAATTTCTTATTTAATACTTTATTTTGCATCTTTAATTGTTTTTTCTTATTTGAAGGTTGAATATAGATAGGATTATGGATAACATATTCTTTTAATGTTGGTTCAATACAGGTAGCATTTTCCATAGGAAGTATTTTAATATCTTGATTAAAATAATTACCTGAGCATAACTCTTTAACATTAACTAATATTTTTTGTTCATCTGTTCTTATATTATCTAGTGGTGAGAATAAAATTATTTCACTAGGTATAATAAATCTAAACATAACATCTAAAAAGTGAATTTCATTATCTACTTTTACGTAAGAGATGCCATCTTCACATAGCTTTCTTTCTATTTTATCTAATACTATTTTTCTTGACTCATTGCTTTCTAATAAGTAGTTTACGACTGTAAATTTCATACTTATACTCCTTCCATAGCTGTGTATTTTATCATAAACTATATTTTAAAGCAACCTCCACCTATAAATTCTCTTAGAATAGAGTCTTTTGGTATACTTTCTGATGATATTGGAAGGAATAGTTTTAAAAAGTTAACTAATCTCATAGCTTCATCATAATATGGAGACGTAGTTGGTACTGAATAAAGAAGTGGTTCAACAAAAGTCTTTAATACACCTACTTCATATATCATAGCAGTATTATAGGTAATATCAGCATCATCCTGATATGGGAAAATATATTTTTCTTCACCTTCTCTTACTTTAGGCCAACTTTTTAGAGTATCTTCAACTTTATTACCACGAGTACGATTATCTCGTATAATTCTTCTTAAAAGCCTATTATCAGTAGTTGATATTCTAGTGTGTTCATCAATATTTATTTCTGTTAATGCTGATAAGTAAACTCTTAATTTCTTATCTTTAGCAATATTTTCTAGTACTTTGGGATTTAAGGCATGTATACCTTCTACCAAAATGATACCATCTTCTGGTAATATCATAGTATCTTTAAATTCCTTTTCTCCTAAAATAAAGTTGTAGGTAGGTATTTTAGTTTCCTTACCGCTTAGAAGTGATTCTATTGTTTCTTCAAATAATTTTAAATCTACAGCTTCTAATCTTTCAAAGTCAAGATTACCATCTTTATCTAGTGGAGTATCCTTTCTATCTAAAAAATAATCATCCATAGATAGCATTCTAGGCTTTACTCCTAGGCTTTTAAGACATAAAACTAATTTATTAGTAGTAGTAGTTTTTCCAGTTGATGAAGGGCCAGCTAATAAAACTATTTTTACTTTATCTTTTGCAGCTACTATTCTTTTAGCTACGTCTAATAATTTAGCATTTCTAGTAAGTTCATCTATTTGAATTAATTCTTCTATAGTACCATTAGATACTTTTTCATTTAAGTCAACTACATTAGTTAAACCTAGTTGTCTAGCCCAATTTCTTGATTCTTTAAATAGATTATAGATATTTTCTCTATGTTCATATGGTTTAATGCCATCTTCCATGTATACGGTTGGAAATCTTAGGATAAAGCCGTTTTCTTTTAGGTAAGTTAATTCAAAAGGATATAAACATTTAGTACTAATTGGCATTAAACTGTATAGATAATTATACATGTTTCCTAATTTGTATAGGCTAACATGGGTAGAACTATTATATTTCATTAATTTAGCTTTAACTATATCACCGATGCTATTGAAGTAATCTATAGCATCTAATTTAGTAACAGCTATTTTAGTAATTTTTAAATCTTGTTCAACAACTTTATGCATTTCCTCTGATAATTTATTGATATTGCTTTCAGTAATTGGTTTAGATGTTTCTATGTACAACCCTTTATCTAGAGAATGATTAACTGTTAGTTTATTATTTACACCAAAAATATTCTTGGCAGCATATATAGTTAAATATATTAAACCATTTAAAAATACTCTATTAGTTCCTCTATCCGTTAAATCAAAAAATTCTACTTTGCAGTCTTTCTTAATTGTCTCTGATAGTTCTTTATACATACCATCAACTTTAGCTAAAATTATAGGAAATTTATGATTACTTTGATAATTCTTAGAAATTTCTTCTAATGAGGTTCCTTTTATTACCTCTATTACTTCATTATTAATCGTTATTTTCACACTATCCATATTAGTCACCCTTTTTCTATTTATGAAATTCATCATCTTTAGTAGTTAATGTTGAATTGATGATTTCTTTTTCTTCTTCAGTTATATTTAATTCTTCCCAGGTAGTAGCATGATAAATTTCTGATATACGTTTTTCATATTTATATTCATTATATGCAAGAAGTTCTTTTTCTTCTAGTAAAGCATCTATTCTATTATTTTTTTCAGTTAGAAGTTTAGTTTTTTTGATTCTAAGATTATTAAGTTCTAATAGTTCTAACTTTCTTTCACGTGAGTGTTTTATTTTATCTAATAGTCTTAGCTTTTGGTTAACTTTTCTTTCTAATTCTA
Source organism: uncultured Bacilli bacterium (assembly GCA_934183185.1). Lineage (GTDB taxonomy): Bacteria > Bacillota_I > Bacilli_A > RF39 > UBA660 > Alloscybalousia. The sequence continues at coordinate 8,495 of CAKPSO010000031.1, forward strand.
ATATTTTTAAGTCTAATGTTGGATATTCTTCTTTAATAATTTTTCTTAATTCTACGTCAATGGTATCTTTTCTAGTTAATATTCCTATATTATATTCCATTAATATTGTCTTTACTACTTCAAAATTATATTCTTCCATGGTAACCACCTATTATTATATTATCATATTTTGTCTAACTAATAAATGCATAAAATAAAGTATTTTACACTATTATAATTATAGGTGATAAAATGAGTCTAATACCAATGGTTGTTGATAAAGAAATTAATGGTGAAAGAAGTTATGATATATTTTCAAGATTGCTTAAGAATAGAATTATTCTTTTAAGTGGTGAAATCGATGATAATTTGGCTAATAGTGTTGTTGCACAGATATTATATCTAGATTCTATAAATCATGATGACATTAGTATCTATATTAATTCTCCTGGAGGATCTGTTACTGCGGGAATGGCTATTTATGATACTATGAACTTTGTTAAGAGTGATGTTTCTACTATTTGCCTGGGTATGGCTGCTAGTATGGGGGCATTTTTACTTTCGTCTGGTGAAAATGGTAAAAGATATATACTGCCTAATGCTGAGGTTATGATACATCAACCTTTAGGAGGGGCTCAAGGGCAAGCTACTGAAATTAAGATAGCTGCAGAACATATTTTAAAATTAAGAGAAAAGTTAAATCGTATTTTAGCTAAGAATACAAATCAAGATTTAGAGACTATAGAATCTGATACTGAAAGAGATAATTTTATGGATAGTAATGAGGCTTTAAAATATGGTATTGTTGATAAGATAATTGAAAAATAGAAAAACCGATAAACTATTAAAGTTTTATCGATTTTTTATGGTGTTAAAATGATACGATATGAAACATAACGCAATGTATTACCAGAATTATATTCGAATGCAAATGTACCATTTTCTGTACCATCACAGTAATTACCACCTCTTGCAAACCATGGACTAGATGTTGTTGGAAAGTAGGCGGCATTTCCGTACCAGCTTGTTTTGAACCTGTTATTCTTTCTGGTATTATCGTTATAAAATGGGCCCATCTCTCCGGTTGCATCTCCTAAGATTCTATTATTATATTGTGTATAAGATGTTGATGTATATTTATCCCAATATTTTGTATATGTACTATTATTAAAGAAGTCTTGATATATACTAGTTATTCCACTTCCACCTCCAACTGTTGTGGCACCAATAGTATAGGCTGCCATATAGTCCCAGGCACCTCCGCTCATATCATATATTCCGCTTTTATTTCCTGTAGTTGATGCTACTATAGAATTACTATTTAAGTAGTTTATAGTATAGCTTCCATCTAAAGTTGGAGACGTAGTTTCCATTCTATTTCCTTCCTCACTTCTTTCGTTATAGTATCCTTTTGTAGGTTGTTCTGTTGCTGCATAACCAGTAATATAAGCTTCATTATTATTTACCCTTACACTTACTTGTGATCCATAAGCTGAATGCTGTAAATAGGCAACGCAACCCCATTCAGTATTCTTCATCATATGTGAATCTAAATATCTCTGATAATCATAGCTATTCTTGAAGGCATTACCTACTGTTATATATCTCCAACTATATACATTTGGTTTTATTATTATCTTGCTTGTATCGACACTGTTTACTTGGGCGGCAGTAGTTGATGTAGCACCATCATATCCTGTCTCAAACTTTCCTACCCAAAAGCCATTTGAATCAAAACTAGTAAATGCTGGATGGGTTAACCAATTACCTTTAGTAGTTCCATTTGATGGAGCTTTATCTTTATTCTCAAATACTACATTGATAGTTTGGGTTTTATCTTGGAAACTAGTTAAACCAGTATAATTTCCTTCATCAAATATTTGATACTTGTATCTTGGTATCCATACAAAGTATGATTCAATATTATCTTCTGGTATTGTTTCTCCATTATTATATGTTTTTGTTTCATCTTTTAATATTACGGCATTGGCCCATTCTTTATTAGCATAACTATACCATTCTTTAGTTATATCTGCTTTACTTACTGTTCCATCACTAGCTATTTTGATTGGTACTAAATTATTTTTTAATACTGGGTCTGTTCCATTTAATATTGCTTCTTTGTATTTCTTAATTGGCTTGTCTACTTTTACTAAAGTAATTCTAGCATAACCATTACCTTGTTTACTACAGTTTTCAGTTGGGGTTTGGCTTATACAAGTGGTTGATACTGTTTTGGTTGAAACTTCAGCTGATTCTTCACAATTATAACAGTACATTACTTTATTAGTTAGAATAGAATTCCCAATGTAGCCTGATCCACCGCCTCCACCAATAAACATTCCGCCTCCACCACCGTAGAAGCCACCGCCTCCGCCTATTGCTGAAGTATAACCTCCTGTTCTTGTATATGAACCTCCCTGACCATATGAACCTGCAGTAGATCCGCTTTCAGTATTATGTGTTCCTGCTAAGCCACCTGATGTTTGAGTACCTCCTGTTGGTTTAACGTAATTCCAAACCGTTTCTATTTTATCCAAGCTACTTCCTAAATATCCGCCGGCACTTCCACCGTTAGCCATATGATAATCAGCTGTGCTACAATACCTTTCTGAGGCTCCACCACCTCCGCCAGATACGATAAATAAACTACTTTTTTCTACATCCTTTAGTATACCTGAAGTAAGGGCAATATGAGTTGCACCTCCACCAGATGATGCATAATTACTGCAACTTTCTTTTATTACATAAGCATCTCCACCACCGTTGTATCCTCCTGGAATTACTGGTGAAAAATCATTTACGGTATTTCCTAATCCTCCTACATTAACATATAATTTATCATTTTCTTTAATAGATGCTGTTCCAGATGAGTATCCACCATATCCTCCCTTATATTCTTCATTATATGAGCCGCCCTGAGCTCCCCATGTTTCTATTTTATATTCACCATCACATGGTACAGTAAAAGTTTGTTCACCTCCTGTATAATCAAAGTTCCAAGTAGTTCCATCTTCATACTCGCATGAAGAATATACTCCTGTTACTAATTTATTTTCTACTTTTCCTTTTTCTTCAAACGAAAAAAGAGCATATGATGATGTTAACACCAATGCTACTATCGATATTACTAATATTAATAACATAATTACTTTATATTCTCTTTTCATAATAGATCACTACTTTCTATAGTTTTACTACTATGATTGTATCATAATTACCCCCCCCCCCAAGTCAAGCCTGGGGTGGGAGTTTATAATATTTTTGGACCACTTTTACAGAGGGTGTAAAATAATTTATAATATTAGAAAGGGCGTGATACTT
>CAKPSO010000032.1 GCA_934183185.1 uncultured Bacilli bacterium
AAATGATACAAATCGAAGAAATTTAATTTTCTAGTCAAAAAATAACTGAATTTCAAATTTTGTCTAAGACAATTTTTTGAAATTCAGTTATTATATTTTCTTTAATTTATTTAAAGTATAAAATTTATATTTTTTTAATTATTTTAAAAGTTTTTCATATCCATCTTTTATATGACTAATATCAGCACAGCTCATGAAACATATAACTGCATTTTTATGAGCTAACAATTTACTAATTGTATCTTCAGATATCATTTCACCATTAGTTAAATCTTTTAAAATAATATTTGATGTAATTCCGGGATAATCCTCCTGTTTTTCACGGTTACAATCTATTTCGGTTAAATATTGCTTATCAGCTACGTTCATAGCATCTGCAAACTCCTTTGGAAAGGCTGCAGTTCTGGAATAAGTATTAGGTTTAAACACTACTACTAATTCCTTATTTGGATACTTTTGGCGTGCTGCTTCAAGAGTTACTTTTATTTCTGTTGGATGATGAGCATAATCATCTATAGTTACAATATCACCAATTACTTTTTCAGCAAATCTTCTCTTAGCGTTTTTAAAATTCTCTAATAAATTGTGAATATCAGTATTTTTTATTCCTAGTTTTGAGCATATTCCAATGCAGGCTAAAGCATTTAATACCATATGCTTACCATATAATGGTAAATTAAAATGGCCAAATAATTCGGTATTAATATATACATCAAAACTAGCACCTTTTTCGCTAAACACGACATTTCTAGCAATAATATCATTATTATCATTAAATCCATAATAAATTACTTCTTTATCGAAATGTATCTTACGAATATTTTCATTATCACCACACACTATTAATCCTTTCTTAGTATGACTAGCAAACTTTTCAAAAGTATTAATAATATCATCAATGTCTTTATAACACTCTGTATGTTCAAGTTCAATATTAGTAATAATAGAATATGTTGGATGATAAGCTAAAAAATGTCTATTAAATTCATCTGATTCAATAACGAAATATTTATTTTTAGGATCAGCATAGCCACTACCATCACCAATAAAATAATTGCATCCATAGATACTATTTACTACATGAGTAATTAATGAACTAGTAGTAGTTTTACCATGAGTACCAGAGACTGATATAGTTTCAAATTTATCAGTAAGTTCTCCTATTATTTCATTATATGGTTTAATAGTTAAACCTAACTTTTTCATTCTAACTATTTCTTTATGACTATCACTAAAAGCTCTAGAATAAGTAACTATTGTGTCCTTATCAATTTCATGATTTCCATCATAATAAATAGAAATATTTCTTTTATCTAACCCTTCCTGAGTAAATTTATAATCTTTTACATCATCATAGCCACTAACATTATTACCCAAATCGTGTAATAAGCAAGCTAGAGTTGCCATACCTGATCCTTTAATACCAATACAATAATATTTCATAATTTCAACTCCCTATTACATTATACAATAAACGTCATATTAAAAGAATAAAATCTGGTATTTATTAATCATTTTTATTCTTTTTATGCTTATTTTTACGCTTAGCTTTTTCAATACCACTTAAGAAGTCCTGTACCTTCTTTTGAATACGATCACCACTAGGTAGAGAAAATTTGATTTTAGGGAAAGCTCTAAATACCCTTCTGATAAAGAAATTATAACTAGTTAAGAAGTCTTTTACTTGTTTATCTATATCTGATGTAGAATCCTTTTTGATACTAGATATTCTTAGTTTTAACTTAGTCATTATTGTGAAAGTGGCTATATTATCTACTAAAAAGATAACCATACATATAATACTAATTACAATTAAAGTACTATTACTAATTGACTTAAATAAACTTATAATGAATGGATTTAGATAACATACAAAAATAGTACCAAGTATTCCAAATATAGCCGCATTACCTAAACATACCCTACCTTCAATATTAAATCTCCTATTAGAGTAATCCCACCATCTTGCTTTAAATAATTTTTCCATAAGATAACTGGTAATATATTCTAGAACTGATGCTCCTACTGATGCTAGTATAAATAAAGTAATAGGATCATTACTATATTTGGTTAAAAGTAGATAACTGCATAAACCACCCCATCCATATATTGGACAGTATGGTCCTAATAAGAATCCTCTATCGATTATTAATTTTCTAGCTGTAAAACTACAGGCAATACATTCTATTATCCAGCCTAAAATAGAATATAATAAGAATAATAAAAATAAAAAACATACTTCATATAACATATTATCACCCACCATACTTCGGTTCAAATTTTAATTCAATAGTACTTTCATTATTAATTTCTGTTCCCTCTTCTAGGCTTTGGCTTACTAAATATCCAGTTCCTTCTACCTGATAATTTATACCAATAAGATTAAGATATGTTAGTACTTCTTTTTTGCTCCAACCTATCATGTTACTTAATTTAATACTAGTACCATTGGTTTTTAAAAATACTCTACTACCTGAATTGATAGTAATATTAGCATTAGGATATTGGTCTACTATACGATTACCTCCACCAATAGTAATAACATTAATACCGTTATTCTGTAATTCACGAGATACATTTTCTACATCTTTATTTATATAAGTAGTTAAATTATATTTTATTTCATCATCATTTACGACAGTATCATCATAAATATTATAATATTTACTAACATTTTCTATTACTTCTTTAACTACACTAATTAGAGCACTTGGTGAATTAGGAGATGGTCTTTTTAAATTAGCATAGATAATTATTTTAGGATCATCTTTAGGAAACATACCAGCAAATCCCCTAATAACGTCACTAGCTCCAGTTAAATAACCCCTACCATTGGTACTAGCTATTTGAGCAGTACCTGTTTTGGCTATTAAGTTGTAGCCATCCATTTTGTATCCTGAACCAGTACCTACTAATACTACCTGTTCCATTAAATCTTTTATTTTGTTGGTAGTAGTGGTAGATGCTACCCTTTCTATTTCTTTTCTAGAGTTCTGTAGTACTACATTCCCTTTAGAATCAACTATTTTATCGATTATATAAGGCTGTAGTAAGATACCATCATTAGCTACCGCAGTTAGAGCTTTAACATTTTGAATAGAAGTAGTCATAATACCTTGGCCAAAGCCAGCATTAAACACTTCTGTTTCATACTTAAAATTAAGTTTACCTGATGTTTCTTTACTTAATTCAATACCAGTTTTACTACCAAATCCTAGTTTTTTATAATAATCTCTTAGAATATTACTATCAATATATTTATCTATTAAATTAACTATACCAACATTACTAGATAATGCAAAACCCTTATCATAGCTTATATATCCCCAACCATTACGGTTCCAGTCACCTATTTCAGTACCATCCTTAGTTTTAAATATACCAGATTTAAATGTTTCATCACCGTTATATTTACCTGCTTCCATCACAGCCATATATGAAAATATTTTCATGGTACTACCCGGTTCAAAGGCTACTGATATATTAGGATCCATATAATTAGTAATATTTCTTAAGTTAGGATCAAATGATGGTGTGGTACTAATACCTAATATTTTACCTGTTTTAGCTTCTGCTACTACTATATTTAATTGATCAAAAGTATATTTGTCAGAAGCATTTTCAAGAGCCTGTTCTAGAAAAAACTGTACATTTGAGTCAATAGTTAAATAAATATTTTCTCCATCTTTTGCTTCTTGAACAAATTCATCAGTATTAGCTATTCTATATCCTCTTAAATCTTTTTGATACTCTTTAAAGCCATCAGTACCAGTTAGTAAATCATTGTATAGTGATTCTACCCCTAATTCACCTGTTATCTTACCATTTTCATCACTTTTGGCATAACCCAAAGTATATGATAAAAAGTCTCCTTTAGGGTAATAACGTTTTTGAGATTCAATAAAATCTATTCCATCTAAATTTAATTCCTTTATTTTATCTTTAGTTATTTCAGTTAATCCTTTACCAGCATTCCCAAATTCTGTCTGATAAGCATCTTTTTCAAGAAGAGATAATATCTTATCTTCACTCATATCTATAACTGTAGCTAATTGTTTAGCAGTATTTTCTTTATCTTTTACATAATTTCCATCACCACGGGATGATTCTAGATAAGCTATTAGTGTATATGAATATACATTTTGAGCTAGAATATCACCATTAACATCATAAATAGTACCACGTTTAGCTAAAATGGTTTCATGAGCTGTAGTTCTAGATGATGCAAATTTCTTTAAAGTGATACCATCTACTTTCTTAGATAGTGATAATACCCCTGCTCTAAATATTAAAATTATAAACAAAAAAAGAAACACAACTAAAATAGAGTTAGCAATCCTAGTATGATAATTAATTACCTTCTTTTTCTTAGTTTTATGTTTCTTTTTTATATTAGTCATATTTTCACCTATCTTATGTACTAATTATATCACATTTCATAGGTATTTCAATCGTTAGTATTAGTTAAATGTCAAGTAATTTATTAATTAGTTTTATATCTTTCTTTAATCTAAATCGTTTACGATAATACTTTTTAGGTAATATCTTTAATAGTGTTTCTTTAGCTTGTTTATTATTCTTTATATATTCCATAAATAATTCTGATTTATTATTAATTAGAATTGGTCCAAATAATAGTTTGGCTCTAGTATAATGTTTTTTACCTCTTTTAAAGACTATAACTTGATAAACAATATTATTTTCTTTTACTAGTTTTTCATTAGTTATATGAAATCCTAAATTACTTATTTCTTTTCTAAGTATTTCAGCATCACTATTTGGGGATAGTATCAAGGTATCTACTTGTTTATAAAGTTTAGTATGATATTTTAATATACCTACTATATTTAATCCACCCATACCTGAAATTATAATGGTATCAATATTATCTTCAATTGGTTCTACTCCATTACCAAGTTTTATTTTTATTTTATCTATATTATATTTTTTTACATTAGCAGTAGCCTGGTTTACAGGACCTATTTTATTATCTGATGCTATTATATAGTTGCATCTATTATTTTGTATTAAGTAGATATCTAATAGGGCATGGTCACAACCAATATCTATTACGTTTGTGTTTTTCTCTACACATGATGCTACTGTTTCTAATCTATGATTTAATTTAACTTTCATATATTACCTCCAAAGAAAAAGGCTTCTAATTAGTTAAGAAGTCTTTTAGTTTTCTTGATCTAGATGGATGTCTTAATTTTCTTAGTGCTTTAGCTTCTATTTGACGAATTCTTTCACGAGTAACTCCAAATATTTGGCCTACTTCTTCAAGGGTTCTACACTGCCCATCATCAAGTCCAAATCTTAGTCTTAATACTCTTTCTTCACGATCAGTTAATGTTAGTAATACACCACTTAATTCTTCTTTTAAAAGTTCAACTGTAGCATATTCTTCTGGAGACATAGTTCTTTCATCTTTAATAAAGTCTCCTAAGTGTGAGTCTTCTTCTTCACCTATTGGGGTTTCTAGTGATACTGGATCTTGAGATATTTTATATACTTCACGTACTTTATCAATAGTAATGCCTAGTTTTTTAGCTATTTCTTCATCAGTTGGTTCACGATTTAATTCTTGGGTTAATTGTCTTTGCACACGAGCTAATTTATTAATTGTCTCTACCATATGTACTGGTACACGAATAGTTCTTGCCTGATCTGCTATTGCACGGGTTATAGCTTGACGAATCCACCAAGTTGCATATGTTGAAAATTTATATCCTTTAGTTGGATCAAATTTATCAACTGCCTTCATAAGTCCAATGTTTCCCTCTTGAATCAAATCAAGGAATAACATACCACGACCTACATATCTTTTAGCTATAGATACTACTAAACGTAAGTTAGATTCTGCTAACATTCTTTTAGCATATTCATCACCTTGTTCAGCTAGTTTGGCATATTCAAATTCTTCATCAGGAGTTAATAGATTAATGCGTCCAATTTCCTTTAAATACATTCTAACCGGATCATTTATTTTAATATCTTTAGAAAGTGTTAAGTCTTCAATATCTAATAAGTCTTCTCCACCATCTGTTCCTTCATCACCTTCTTCTTCATCAGGTTCTGAAGTTATTTCAATATTATTATCTACAAGTAGATTATATAAATCATCTAATGAATCACTATCTATATCTAGTCCTTTTAATTCTTCTGCTAATTCTTCATAAGTAATAAAACCTTTTTCTTTACCTTTTTTTAATAAAGCTTGTTCTCTTTCTTCTAATGTTCTTATTTCCTTAGCCATAATTATCAACTCCCCATTTTTAACTTTCTAATCTGTTCTGCTATCTTAGCTTTTTCAAGTGGATCTTTCTTTTCTAACATATTCTGTTTCAACCTATTCATTTCTTGTTTGGTTCTTTTTTCATTTAACACTTGAATACAATCTAATATAACTTTTTCATCTACTACATCATCATTTTCAGTATTCATAACATCATTTAATACTTTAAGTAATTCTTCCTTATCCTGTAAATAAGTATAGAAATCTGCTATAACTAAAGTGCCATGCATATTCTTATAATAGATAATTTCTGATGCTAAAAAGCGTTCTTTCTCTGCTGGAAAATTAATTTTACCAGTTTCAAAGAGATTTCTAGTTTTATCATCAATTAGCATATAATATAATAGTGATTTAGCCGCTATATCATATTTATTAAGTTTATTTTTCTTAGTTTCAGTATTTTGCTTAGGAATAATTTTTTCAACTGGTTCTTGTTTCTCTTTGAAAGATAGTAATCTTTTTTCTAGGGTATTATAACCTATATTGAATTCTTTTGCAAGTGTTTTTAGTATTAATTCTTGACGAATTTCATCATTCATCTTACCTACTTCTATCAATACTTTATTAATATATTCTGCAATTTCTTCATCACTATTCAAGTTAGTACCTTTTTTTAGTGATTTTATCTTGTAGTCACTATAGTTAATTGCTGAATCAATGGTTGCATAAAATTCGTCTTTACCATTCTTTAGGATGAAGTCATCTGGATCAAGTCCACCATCTAATTCAGCCACTTTAACGTTTAGACCAAGTTTTTCTAGTTCTTCACCATTAGTTAGTGTTGCTTTTCTACCAGCATCATCACCATCAAACATTAAAATAACGTTGTGACTCAATCTTTTTATTAATTCAGCCTGTTCTTTAGTCATAGCTGTTCCCATTAGCGCGATAGCATTTTTAACTCCAATAGTTGATGATCTAATAACTGCCATGAAGCCTTCCATTACTATTACTTGATTTTTTTGCCTGATACTCTCTCTAGCATCAAAATAATTGTATAATAGGGTTCCTTTTTGAAATATAGGAGTTTGCTTGGTATTAATATATTTTTCTTCCTTAATACCGTCATAACGTCTACCTGAGAAACCAACTATTCTGCCATTTAAATCTTTTAGAGGAAACATTATACGGGATTTATAAAGATCATGATCATATGAAGATAATCCAATTAGATTTAAAGTATTTAAATCATAACCTTTTTTAGTAAGGAGATTGGTAAGATCATTATTTTGATCAAGACTAAGTCCAATACCATATTCTTTAATCATATCATCATTAATTTGACGACCATATAGATAGGTTTTAGCTTTTTTTCCATAATTGGTATGAATATTATTTTGAAAATACTTATTAGCTATATCGTATATTTCATATAGTTTTTGGTTTTTATCAGTTTTTTCACTAATTTTAATTCCTTTTAGTTCAATACCTACTTTATTAGCAAGTAGTCTTAATGCTTCTTTAAAAGAAACGTGTTCATAATTTTCAATAAAGCCAAAAACATTACCACTAGCTCCGCATGAGAAACAACGATAAATCTGTTTTTCACGGGAAACACTCATTGAAGGATTAGTGTCATCATGAAAGGGGCAAACGCCAAAGAAGTTTTTACCTTTTTGAGTAAGAGGTAAATAACTAGAAATAACATCTACTATATCAACTTTTCTACGTATTTCATCAATAATGTTATTATCCATAGTGTTACCCCCCCCCTTTTTTCAGTTTGGCTATTAGTAAAAAACTAAAATTATTATAGCACTATCTTTCGACAAATTCCACTATATTATAGTAGTATATTAAACTCATGAAAAAATTTAAATATATTTTAATTAGTAGTATTATCATCTTTGGTATATCATTTCCATCTCATTTTTTATTTGATATCTTTCAAAATGATATCATAGCAGCATTGTTTCCAGCTAATGAAAGTATCTTTCAACATATGAAAATGGTATTTAGTTGTTTCTTTATATTCTATCTTGGATTATGGATACTAAGAAAGAGATTTAACTATCATAATCTGTTTTTAGTTAATATAGTAAGTGTATTATCATGTATTACCATATTTTTAATTATCTATATACCAGTTTATTTAAGATTTGGAGAATACATGATATTTACTTTTATATTATTATTTATAACTATTTTATTTGGGCAATATATTGGATCATTATTGATAGATAGGGAGGATAATAAATGGCATGACACCATTAGTATTATATGTATATTTATAATCTTTATTATAAATGGTTATCTAACATATAATCCTATTAAGAATTTTATATTTTGGGATCCTGAACATGAGACATATGAAATAGTATCTAAATAAAATAGGAAAAAATCAAATAATTGGTTTCTTCCTATTTTTTACTAATTCCATGGTAATATATTTAATTTTGGCCATTTTTTCTTCCACTTATCAGTTTTTATTTTATACTGCTTTTCAGTAATCTGTTTTTTAATTGGTCTAATAGTCATTGAAAATAGATCATTTAAGCCATATGGTGCATAAACAATCAACTTATTGTTTTCAAGTCTAACACCTAAACACGTAATACTAGTACCCCAACAACTAATGGCATCTTCTAGACTTGTATATGGTTCTATTTGCCTACCATATTTTTCACTATACCACAAATGAACTCTGGCTTCGTTCTTTATATCACATGTAATATTTAAATCACTTACTAAATTATTTATTTTTTTAATAATAGTATCTTCTTTTTCATAAGATGTGTCATCATCAAAGTATACAATGTCAAAATCTTCTATTCCATTCATTAAAGGATAGTGATGGTAATAATTAAAAACTGTTTGATTAATGCATCCTGCAGCTACATAATAATTTTTCAAATTAGTTTGAGATAATCTTACTAAAATACTTTTTAGAGTAGAATTAGATAATAATACTTTTTCTAATACATCTATCTGTGATATCAAATCTTTATCTAGGCCACTTACCATTATATAAGATTCCTTCTAGTAAAAGTTTCAACGTTCTTATCAATATAAATATCTACAGTACCTCTATCTACTACTTTTATCCATCCTAACCCATTTATAACGATATCTTCATAATATTTTAATTCATAAGTAGTTTTATATAGCTCTTTTAAATTTTCATGTTTTAAGGCATTCATTCTTTTAACTTTAATATCATTTGATAGATATAAAGTAAAGCTATTCCTATCTCCTTCAATATAATCTATACGAAGAAGATTTCCTATTATTAAGCATTGATTTTTTCGCAATTGATAAGTACGTGGCTTTATTTCCTTTCTTGGACTAAGTTTTTTTAGCATACTAACATCAACATAATTAGTTAAGTTACCTCTATCTACTAGTCCTGGTGTATCAATTAAAGTTATATCGTCAGTAAAATCTATCTCAATTTTAGAAAGAGTAGTTGATGGTAATGGAGATATGGTTAAGTCACCATCATTTTCTGAGTATGAATTAAGTAGTGAGTTAATTAAACTACTTTTTCCGGTATTAGTATTACCAATTAAATATATATTTTTACTAGTTTTATGTTTTTTCATAAGTTGGTATAATTCATCCATATGATAATTTTTATTAGCACTTATAAATATTATATCTTCATAGTTACCATTTAACTGTTCTTTGATATACTGAATGATTTTGGCTTCATTAGTATGTTTAGGAAGTAAGTCTCTTTTATTTAATACTAGTATCATTTTATTATTAATATACTGTCTTATAAATTCTATATTCTTATTTATGTTTAAGATATCAACTACATAAACAACTAGGTCATTAGTTTTACCAATAGATTTTAGTATCTCAATATATTCTTCATTGGATTTAGTTGACACTTGATAGCTACCATAGTTTTTGATACGGAAGCATCTTCTACAGTAATCATTTTCTATAGAGTTTGTATAACCTTCCTGCATAATATTAGTATCCTGTAGTTCAACTCCACATCCTAAACATTGTTTATTTTCCATGATAATATACTCCTTTTTTCATAATATTATTTTTTTCATAATATTTTAATATTTTTCTTTCAATATAGCGGTTGAGGCTAGTGATCTTAAGATCTTTTTTAGCCATTGGCTCTACTAGTATGGTATATGTTCCATAGCGATTACCACCATATATATCAGTTACTAGTTGGTCTCCTATCATACACATTTCTTCTGGTTTAAGTTGATAACGTTTACTAATAATTCTAAAGCCTTTGGATAATGGTTTCCTAGCATTAGCCACATAGTCACAGTTAAGAACATTAGCATATGATTTAACTCGTGATTTAAAATTATTAGATATAATTATTATTTTAAAGTCTTTACTAAGTTTTTTTATAAATAACTTAGTTTTATTAGTTATTATGTGCTGATCTATTAAGGCAATAGTGTTGTCTAAGTCAAATATTAAACATGTAATACTTTTTTCTTTAAGTTTATTATAATCTATATTATAAATATCTTTCTGATAACTATTAGGATAAAATTTCATTAAACCACCTATTACTATTATACTTAATTAATTTAAAAAATTAAAGTAAATTTTTAAATAAGAAAAAGACTACACATATGTGTAATCATTTTGATGTAGATTAGTTTTTTTAATTATTTTTAGACAATTCTTTTATTTCATCAATTGATAATCCAGTGATTCTAGATACCTTATCAATGCTATCACCATCACTTAACATAGCCCTAGCTATTTCTATTTTTTCTAGTTTAGAACCTTGTACAATTCCTTGTTTAACTCCCTGTTCTAAACCAGTATCATAGCTAGCTTCTAAGTCTTGTTTATGTGATTCTTCATAATCATAGTATCTCACAAAATCTGGATCTTCTCTCAATTCTTCTACTCTTCTCACACACGCCATTATTTCTTCATTCCCTTCATACTTATTCTTTAATTCTTCTAAGTTGTCACTTTTTAAGAAATCGACTAATTCTTTTATTTCACTATTATTATACTCTCTGTTAACTTTCTTATCAAGAATTATGTGATATGATGTATATATATTTGTCTCTATATTTCCAGATTCATCTCTTATTTTAAAACATAATACTCCTTTATCTGTATTAAATGCATCATAATTATCAAAACTTATTAGTATTACATTAGGATAATTATATTTATATTTACTAAATTCTTTTCTATTTCTTATTATATTTTCTGAAATAGCTGAAAATGCATAACTAGCATTCTTATTAATAATTTCATTAGTATAATACTGATTCATTTCTAGTATTATTCTATTTCCATCATCTACTTTTACTACTACATCACTTACTTTAAGTTTTTCTTTTAATTTCTTATTTGGTAATTCTCCTCCTTGATAATCTGCATTAATTAATACATCTACACTTATTCCAGTTATAGCACTTAGTGCCTTAGAAACTAACTGTCTAGCCTCCATACTTCTTATTATGGACTTAAACATAATATCATTTAATAGATTTATTTTTTCT
>CAKPSO010000033.1 GCA_934183185.1 uncultured Bacilli bacterium
CAATGATACACCCTAATATAATTATTATAAGAAAGTTGGAAGATGACTGCATAAAGTTTTAAAAAAGTTAAAAAAAACTTAATAAAATAGTTCAAAAATCCCATTTATAGTGTTAAAGCGACACGGTAAGAGGCATATTGGTATACGCCACCAGATCCACCATACATTGCGAAAATACCTGCTGCAGTACCATTAGTAAATACTCCTCTCTACGAGGCTATAACTTTTTGTGAAATTTTTATAATTACTAAAATAATAAGGTAACAACTAATAATAAGATTCCTAATATTACTCCTAATTTAGTAATATTCTTATATTCAGTATGAATTATCTTAGGTAATAACTCGCATATTAAAATATAACTTAGCATTCCTAAAGTAACAGTTAAAGATACCATTTCTATTATCTCAACTACATTATGAATATTAAATAAATACATTATAACTCCACCAATAAATGTAGATAAAGATATTCCAAGTATTATTAACATAGTTTTCTTTTTGCTCTTATTAGCCTGATAAAAAGTAGAAGTAATTACCATACCTAAAGGTATATTATGTAATCCTACCCCAATACTAGCCATAATACCAGACCTAGTATCATTCATAAATAAACTATATATAGCCATGCCTTCAACTATATTATGAATAACTAAAGCTATACTAGATACTAGTCCAATATGTTTTAAGTTTTTTGAATCATCCTTATGAGTAGTATAATCATCATCATGATCAGGAATAAGTTTATCCAATAAAGTTAATCCCATAAATCCCACTATTATTCCGCCTATAATGAATATATAATTTAAAATAGTATTATCAAAATCAACTATTTCTATAGCCTCCGGTAAAATATCTATAAATATTAACGATATCATTACCCCAAAAGCTAACGATATAGAAAACTGAATAAATTTTTCATTATTCTTAGTAAAGAAAACTATAATAGCTCCTACTATAATAAATAGTCCTAATACTAACGTTAATAATAGTCCCTGCATAAATATCACCTATCTTATAATTGTATATATAATAACTATTAATCCTAATACTACACGATACCACATAAATATCTTAAAATCATGTTTTTTAATATATTTAAGTAAGAATTCAATACATAAAAGTCCTGCCATAAATGATACTAGTATTCCAATAATAAACACTGACCAATTACTAGTTATAGCTACTATAGTACTTTTCTTTAATAAATTTAATAATACTGCCCCACATACTACTGGAGCTGATAGATAAAAAGAAAACTTAGCTGCACTTTCTCTATCTAATTTTAAACTTCTTGCTGCCGCAATAGTAGTCCCACTTCTAGAAAACCCCGGAATCAATGCTAACACTTGACTACAACCTATTATTAAGGCATCTTTTATAGTCATTTGCTTAAATCCCTTAGTTTGTTTAGAAAAGTGATCCACAACATATATAATAATACCCATTATAATTAGTGCTAAAGCTATTAATATAAAATTACTACGTACAGCATCTTCAATAGTACTTTCAAATAATACTCCTACTAAAGCAGCTGGTATAGTAGCTATAATAATATACCATAGCATTTTACCTTCAGTATCTTTAACTCCTTTAGTAAAACCTTTTATTATCATATTCCAGAAATCGTTAAAAAAGTATATTCCTATAGCTAATAAAGTACCAAAATGTAATGCTATATCGAAAGCTAACGCAAAATCTTCAGTAACTACGCTAGCTCCAACTCCAAATAAATCTCTAAATATAATCAAATGTGCACTAGAAGATATTGGTAAAAACTCAGCTATTCCTTGTAAAATAGCTAATAATATAACTCCAAAATCCATTATTTCTCCCCCAACTTATAACCTACTCCAATACCAAGTATTAAGAATACTATTCCAATAATAACTTGAGGCACAGTGTAAATAATATTACCAACTTCATGATATACAGAAACCGGTATAGCTAATACACTAGCTATAATAAATCCTATTACTCCAAAATAAGTATATGTCTCACATTTAGCTAATAACCATTCAATTAATTTAGCTATTAGAATAATTCCCACTAATACTCCAATTCCAAAGAATAAAGCTATTAAAATATTAGAACCAATATTATTAAAATGTGTTAATTCTTTAATAACATTAACTACTGGAAAATAATAACCAAGTAACATAAGTACTAAAGAACCACTAACTCCTGGAATAACCATAGTAGCTGCTGCTGTTATTCCTATAAGTGTTAAAGTAAGATATCCAATTATATTTAAATTAGAAAAATCAGCATTACCTAAAGTACCACCAAATATTTCTTCTGAAAAAGCAAGTACCATAACTAACGCAAATGTTAAGAAAGCTATTACGTAACTAACTGGCTTCTTAACTTCTTTAGTTTTCCTTACTTTAGAAAGTAACATCGGTATACCACCAATTACTAATCCCATAAAGAATAAAGTAGTAGGAATAGGATACTTATCAAAACTTGTAGTTATAACATTACTCATAGTTAATATAGATAATCCAATCCCAATAAATATTGGCAATAAAAACTTAATATTTTCTTTTAAATTAGAAAAGAAATGACTAATTGCTCCAATAAATCCTTCATATATTCCTAAAGTTAGAGCTAATGTACCTCCACTAACTCCTGGAATAATATTAGCTATTCCCATAATAAAACCTTTAACTACTAAAATAATATTTTTCATAATTCCTCCTTTTTAACGTATTACTTCCATAACCTGAGGGACTATCTGTTTCTTTCTAGAAACGCAACCATCTAAGTAAGTTCCCTCAGTTAAATTATCATTATTAAATGCTGTTTCCATTAATTCTTGATCTTTTCTAGTATAGAAGATATAAGATCCATTCTTAATTATATCAGTAACTAATACTATTACTAATCTATATTCTCTATCAACAGCCATCTTTTCAATATAATTTAGATATTCATCCTGATTATTTAATATTTCTTCATAGTTTAATGTAAATATTTGACTTACTGCTATTTTTTCATCATCTACTTGGTAAGATTTTATATCAGTAGTTACTACTTCTTCTATTGTTTTACTTTCTAGAGAAGTACCTGCTTTAAACATATCAAGTACATATTTATGATAATCTATATCTAGTCTACTAGCTAGCCTTGAAACTACTTCTTTATCTAATTGAGTAGTAGTAGGACTAGTAAAAGCCAAAGTATCAGATAAAATACCAGATAACATCAATCCTGCCATTGAATTAGGTATCTCAATATTATTTTCCTGATATAAATGATAAACAATAGTATTAGTACTACCAACTGTCATAATACGGAAATTAATTGGATTGTTGGTTGAAATATCTCCTACATTATGATGATCAACTACTTCAATTATTTCTGCTTCTTCAAGTCCTTCAACACTTTGACTAGATTCATTATGATCTACTAATATTACTTTTTTTCTTTTCTTTTCATTTATTTCAGTAATACGAATAAGTCCCTTACATATACCATTTTTACCTATAACAGGATAGTTATTATGTTTTAATTTATTAGTTTTAATCACAAAATCATCATAATAATAATTTTCATCAAAAGTATATGGCCTATCACTAGGAATAATAGTTTTAATATAGTTACATAAACCAATCAATTTAGCAGTATGAAAAGTATCAAGCCCAGTTCTTATAATATTAACGCCATTCTTTTTAGCTATTTCCAAATGTTCTGGTTTTAATTCTCCATTACCAGCTATAATTATAAGTTTAACTCCACTTTCTACAGCATATTCAATAATACTATGACGATCTCCTACTATTAAGATATTATTTCTATTAAGTTCTATATTATTAAGAATAGTAGTACTACGATAAGCTGCTACTAATAATTCTCCAACTATTTCATCATCAAATCTTAATAATTCTTCTCCATTTAATGTATTTATAATATTATCATATGATGTCTCTAAGAAACTATAATTATCACTAATTAAGTGTTTAACTATATTTTTAACAGTAATAAGTCCAACAAATTTTTGATTATCATCTACTATTGGTGTACCAGTAATTCCTTTATCTGTCATATATTCATAAGCATCTTTAATTGAAGATTTTTGATTAATAAAAAAATTCTTATGATAGTTTAAATCTTTAATCTGTAGTTTAACATCATCTAATATTTTAGGAGTTTTAACATGAAAATAATTAAGTACAAACTTAGTCTCATCATTAATTTCTCCTAATATTCTAGGCTCAGTATTAAAACCTAATTTATTTTTTAGATAAGATAATGTTATGGCACTAGTTACTGCATCAGTATCTGGTTTTTGGTGCCCGAAAATATAGATTTTCTCCATCTACTTCCCCTCTTTCTAATTTTCTTTCTAATTATATATCATATTTATATATTTTTCAACGATTAATATTACTTATACCAATAGTATCTCCCAGATATACTCTAGTTTCTATATTTTTATTAGAATATTCCCATATATTATCATTAAATTTAATAGCATCATTAGGTATTAATAAAATAATAGTACTACCTCCAAACTCAAAGTATCCTTTTTCTTGACCTCTAGTAAACTTAATTTTCTCATAATTTACTATTTTACCTACCATTAAAGCTCCAACTTCTATTTGAACTATCTTACCAAAATTATTAGTATCTAATACCGTTACTTCTCTACTATTTTCACTAAAAACTGAATAATTATTATAAGCTATAGGATTAACCGTATGTAATAAACCTGCTATTTTCTTATTATTAACTACCTTACCATCATCAAAATAATAATAACGATGATAATCATCTACACTAAGCCTAAATACTGCACAAATACCATTAATATACTTTTTAGCTAACCCTTCATCTTGAACTAAACTAGATACTGTGTAAGTACTATTTTTAACTTTAAACGTTAGATCATCAGTAATCTTATAAAGCATTAACTTACTATCACATAAACTACAGAAATCATTCTTATTTAAAGAGAAATTTCTTCTACCATCTTTTATCTTTCTAGTAAAAAAATCATTAAAACTAGAATACTTAGTATCTAAATAATCACTAATATTAATATTATTCTTTTTAATAAAACTATTTATCTTATAAATAGAAATATAACTATTATTATATTTCCCATATATCTTAGATATTACTGGTCTAGTAATAAATTTAAGTATAAATCTACCTACTATGGTATTGTATAAAAACTGTAACATCTTATTAGTATTATCTTTTATATCTACTACTTTATCTTTATTAAAATCATATATTTTCATAATAAATAAAATCCCAGTAATGCTATAGCTATAACTATAGCTAGTCCTAAAAAGAAATACAATGTTTTACCAGTAGCCTTTCTTAGTTTAAAGTTATATACAAATAGAAAAGATATAATAAGCATCAATATATTAGCTAATAATAAATAACTATTTTTATCTATTATAAAAGATAATATATAAAAAGCTGGAAATATAAAGGAAACTGTTGTTACTGGTAAACCACTATAATAAGTAACTGGTTTAATTATATGAGATGAATAACTATCTACATTAAAATATCCAAGTCTAGTAATACCACTTAATATATATAAAGCATATATAATAGAATAATACCAACTATTATCATTACTACAGCTATAGATAATAACAGGTAATAATAAAAAGTTAACAGTATCAGCCAAGGAATCTATTTCTATCCCAAACATTTTTTCTTTCTTATTTCTCCTACATTTACGAGCTACTTTACCATCAAACATATCACATATACCAGAAATTAATAATGATAGATAAGCCATTAATATTTGATTATTAAATGAAAAGTATATTCCCATTACTCCAAATATAACCCCTAAATAAGTTAAAATTACTGATTTATTATAATATCCAATAAACATAAATACCTCCTAGCTATTAGTACCTTTCTTAAACCAGAATAATCCAAGTAATGTTGGTACCATAAATACATATGGCATAGCATATCTAAAGTAAGTATTTACAGGAGATGCTATACATACAAGCACTGATAATAGATAAGGACTAAGCGCAATTAAATATTTTCTATTCTTAGTATCCACTAAATAAGCACTAAGAATTAATAATATCCAAGTATTAAATCCTACATTAGATAATAATCCAAGTACTGGAATATAAGGAAATACTACTCCATACCCACCTAATATATTTCTAATACCAGATAAACTGTTATAATGGTAATCAACTAAATTATCATCAGTAATACGATTATCGTACTTAGAATACACATACCACTTTAAAGAGTTAGGATAAAAGTACCCATATATATTATTCATAGTTGCCTCTATATAAGTAGTAGGATGTTTTACTAATTCTTTAAACCAAACATCTATAAAGTATTCTTTTAATTCTTCATTAGTAGTATATTTATTATAATTATTCTTAACTGGATCAGCTTTTTCTGGATTATATCTTTCTACTAAGTCATCATAGCCAAGTATATTATCAATAATATTCCTCTCATGTTTATTTACTTCACTACCATGTTCTTTAACGTAACGAGCTGTTTGCTGAAAAGGTATAGATAATACCTCCCTAACACTACCCTCACTAATACCAAGACTAGGTATTAATATTTTAGTATATAACCCATAACTACCAAGAAATAATACGAACACTAAGGTAAGTCTAAGTGTATTCTTACGACTATAGATAATAATAAATGGTAAAGATAATATAATTACATGAAGACCATTATTTCTAAATGTAGCCATTAGTAAAATAATAATAAATAGATAAATACAGTACTTAATAGATATTTTCTTATTACTTGAAATAATATCAAATAAAGCTAATCCATATAGAATGATAAAGGCTGTATAGTAAGTATCTTTAACACCAGACATAGAATATAATGGAAACATTGGTACTAGGCTATATATGAGTAAAAGTATTATACGCCATTTATTAGAAACATTATGCCTCTTAGAAAACGCTATAGTATAAGCTAAAACTGATGATAGGGTTAATACCTGAAAGAACGAATATATAAATAGTCCAAAGTTATCATTTATTAGTACTCTACCTATTTTAATAGCTGTACCAAGTAAAAAAGTATGAATCACTGGATGATGTGTAGTCATATTCACATTTTTATCTAATTGAATTACCCAATCAATATATTTAGTATGTTCATTAAAATATTGTTTTATTTGAAAAGATGGATCTGGAGATAAAATAATTGGATAGAATGCTATTATATATATTAACCAACATACTAGTATAAATGATAGACTAACTATAAACGGATGCTCATCAAATAATTTTAAAAATTTACTTAGATATTTATTCTTACTTTTATAATCTGTTATCTTTTTATTTATTAAGAAACTAACTAAATAAGAAAATAATTTTTTATATAATAAGTAATAGCTAATTCCACTAATACAGGCTATTATAAATAGATAAATATTACCAAAAACTAAGTTCCAAGAACCTACTTTTAAATAACTATTTCCAAATACTGAAAAGAAAGAAAATAAGCCACATAAAAAAAGTAAAGACTTAGTAAGTTTAATTTCTTTTTCTTTTTTATAAAAATAATATAATAAGAAAAATATAAGTGTAACTGTAACTATGCTAGTAGTAAATATATTAGTCTCATCTACATTTCCTTTATATATTGCTTCTACATTTAAAAATAAAGTTAATACTGTTAACAGTGCTAATATAATAGTTTTTATTCTAGTTTTCATACTACCCTAACCTTCCATAATTTGAAAATGATTACCAGAATCTAAATACAAGATACCCTTTTTACCTTTAAGTTTTCCAAGTACATCTTCATAATAATTAATTTGTTTAAACTTAGTTAATGTTAAATAAACATAGTTACCATCATTCATATATAATAAAAATCTATCTTTATCTTGTTCATTAGGTAAATAAGTAATTTCTGATATTTGTATCTTTATATTTTCTGTTACTTGATTCATACCTTTCATAAAACTTTTATATTTAGTATCAGGAACATAATTTAATAGTTTTGGTACACTATAAGAGTACTTATCATCCACTACTTCACTACCGTTATCTAATATTACTTTAGTATCATCATCATACTTTCTAAATAAAATATTATTTTCTTCTACAGTAATTTCAACTATCCCAAAAAATTTCTTAGTAATCTTAGCATGTTTAATAAGTTTATTCTTTTCTATACTTTTTTTAATAGTAGCAGAAGTTGTCTTAATAAAGCTTGGATAATTCTCTAATTTAGCTAATTCAATTATCTCTTGATCAGTTAAATAAGTGTTACCAGTAATATAAATATTTTTTACTGGTAGAGAACTAATTAAATTATAAATAAAAAATATAGCTACTATTAATAATAAAAATATAAGTACTGGTATAATCTTTAAGTGCGTCTTTTTCTTCAATTTTTTCTCCATATATTTTACTCCCAATTTTTAAGTTCTTGTTCCACCTTTAAATCCACATTATATTTATCTTTTACTTCTTCTTTAATAAAATCTATCAGGTCTTTTATGTCTTGAGCTTTAGCATGATCATAATTAATAATAAAATTAGCATGTTTATCACTAATCTTAGCCCCACCCTTAGATAAGCCTTTATAGCCCAAGTCTTCTATTAATTTTCCAGCAAACATTCCCTCAGGATTTCTAAAAACACTACCAGCTGATGGAAATTCTAATGGTTGGGTTTCTAATCTACGGTTTCTTCTTTCTCGTACTACTTCTTCTATTAATTCTCTATTACCATATTTAAGATTAATTGTTGCTTCTAGACAAATATAGCCTGGATTCTGTTTTAAAAATGATGTACGATAATGAAAACCTAGTTCTCTATTAACCATAGTTATAACCCTATAATCAGGAGTTAAAACTTTTACTTTACTAGTAACATATCCCATATCACTTTTATAAGCACCAGCATTCATATAAATTGCTCCACCAATACTACCAGGTATTCCAGTAGCAAATTCTAAACCAGTTAAGCCACGTTTAACACTCATTAATGCCACCTTCATTAGTGAAGCTCCTGCCCCAGCTGTTATCTTATTATGTTCAATCTTTATATCATTAAATTCATCTAATTTAATAATTACTCCATCATATACTTTATCACTAAATAAAACATTAGAACCAAATCCTAAAACCATATATGAAACTTTATATGATTTTAACATTTTTATTAAATAAGTCAATTTTTCAACATTAGTAGGATATACCATAACTTTAGCTATACCACCAACTTTATAAGTAGTATAATTGGCTAAAGACACCTCAGTTAAAATTCTACCTATGTTGGCACGCTTTAATTCTTTTAATAAATCATCCATCTTACTCACCATCTATTAACTTTCTAAGAGTATCATATATTCTAGTAGCACTATCAACAACCCCTAATTTTTTAGCATTTTCTTTCATCTTCAAATATTTATCATGATCATTAAGTATTAACTCTATATCATTAATTAATCTATCTCTAGTAAAATCTTTCTCCTCAATAATTAATGAAGCTCCTTCTTTTTCTAAAGCCATAGCATTCTTTAACTGATGATTATGAGTAACATATGGACTAGGTATTAAAATACTAGGTATTCCTAAAGCCGTAATCTCAGCAATAGTTGATGCTCCAGCACGAGATACTATTAAATCAGTTTTCTTCAAAACACTAGGCATATTATCTAAATAAGGTACTATTTTAACGTTAGAAATTTTAGTATTTTTATAACTATCATAATAATTCTTACCAGTAATAAAAAGTACTTCATATTCTTTATTTTTAAAAGAGATAAGAATATCTTTCATTTTTCCACTCATAGTAGTTGAACCTAAGCTTCCCATAACTATCATGACTAATTTTTTAGACGGAGTTAACCCTAATTCAGTTTTATTAATAACAGAGCTATTAATAACTTCTTCACTTCTAGGGTTACCTGATATAAATGCTTTATCTTTAGGAAAGTATTTAATTGATTCTGGAATACTAACCCCTATTTTATCAGCATAATGAGATAAAAATTTATTAGATACTCCTGGAATAGAATTTTGTTCATGTATAAATGTTTTATATCCAAGTTTTTTAGCAGTATAAATAACGGGTGCTGTAACATATCCCCCAACGCCTAACACAACATCTGGATTAAATTTTTTGATTTCTTTTTTAAGTATAGTTAAAGCTTTTTTATAATTTTTATATACTTTTACATTTTTAAATATATTTTTACGATTAATACCTGATATTTCTATTCCAAGATATGGAATATTCATACTAGGAATAATATTATGTTCCATACGATCTGTAGTTCCAATATACAAAAATGTACTATCAGGTTCCATTTGTTTAATTTTATTTATAATAGCTAAAGCTGGATAAATATGGCCACCAGTCCCACCAGCACTTACGATTACTCTCATATTATCAACACCAATCTACATATGATTATACCATAATTATATGAATTATAATATTATTTTAGTATGTATAATTAATAATTGACATTTTATTAAAAAATAGTTGACAGAAAGAAAATATAGTGATATTATGTATAAGTCGCTAGCAATAGCATATGATGTAGTAAAGTGTAGTATCTTATTTAAAGATACTTTTTTTATTTTTGTTATGGAGGAGAAGAAAAAAATGGAAACACAGTCGATGATGAAAAATTTAAAAAATGATTTTGGAAAGGGACAAACTTTATATGTAGGATTAAATAGTGGTAATTATTCTGATACTATCAATGGTTTTTTAGCTATTGATCAACTAACCAGAGCTATTAATTTAGGTTTATTTGAAACTTTGAAATATAGAGAGTCATTAAATATAGTACCTGGTACATCTGAATATGTACAAATAAGTCCGTACCTAAATGATTTTGGAAAGGATCAACCAATACTAAGAATAGTACTAGATTCTAATTTTTCAGTAGTTAAATATGAATATGTACAAGAAAATGGTGAACTTATTGAAGATGTATTAGCAAATAAGGTTAACGAAAAAATTAGTGGTATTTATCCAGGAACATTACAGGGGCAACAGAAAGAAATTAAGAATATGGATGAAGCCAATGTATATTTATTGGTAAGACAAGTAATAGACAGATTAGACAATTTATCTGAATTTTATAATGAACATTATATAGAATTAGCTAATCAAGAATTAGATAGATTACAGAGTGAGAAAATAGAATGGGAATATGCTTTTGACTTTTGTCTTGCTAATCTAGCCCGTTTTGGAGTAGAACAGCATTTTAGTATTGATACTAAAAGAATGGAAGAAACTGATACGTTCAAGGCATGGTATCAATGGTGGAGTGAATATTTTGAAGAAATTCAAAATGATAAGGATTTATTTAAGTCATTCTGTGATCAAAGAAAAAACTGTTTAGATTTAAAAATGTTTAGACCAAATGGTTCATTTAATGATTTATTATGTAAAAAGAAAGTAAAAGAAAAAATATAGGTAGTACATTCAACCTATATTTTTTTATAGTTACTATTCAATTATTCAATTAGCAAGTAGAAAGTGCTTTGATTTCTTCTACTGTTAACCCCGTAGCTTCAGAAATAACTTCTACCGATATATTTTGATTTAGTAATTTTTTAGCTATTTCTAGCTCTTTTTGTTTAGAACCTTGTTTAACTCCCTGTTCTAAACCAGTATCATAGCTAGCTTCTAAGTCTTGTTTATGTGATTCTTCATAATCATA
>CAKPSO010000034.1 GCA_934183185.1 uncultured Bacilli bacterium
AATTTTTCTATTTCTTCTACTGTTAAACCAGTATATTTAGAAATAAATTCATAATCTTGAATATCCTTTAACATAGCTTGAGCTATCTCTATTTCTTTTTGCTTAGAACCATCTTCTAGTCCATGTCGATAAGATTCTTTCTTGATAGAATTCTCTGTCTTTCTTTTGACCGCTTCAGCGTTATAATGTAATTTGAATTCTTCATCCATAGCTAATCTCTCCAATTCTTCTATAATCTTTATATCTCTTGGATTATTAGTTAGCTTCCTCATCTTATCAAAACTATCTGCACTAAATAAACTTAAGCTAACTTCTAATTCACTACTATCATAACATACTTTCTTATAATTAGGTAAATAAATCTCATAACTTTCTATATCTTCTATTCTTAATTTAGTTTTTGGATCTATAAATACATAACTTCCCATCTTTAATGATGGTATCTTCTTATTTCTATAGTTATTGAATGAAATTAGTTTAGTCTTTCTATCTTGATAATCTTCTCCTGTATCATATAAACTTCCAGCTTCACGGTACAAGTATTGGTAGTTCTTTGAATCTATAAATTCATAATACTCTTTATTCATTTCTATTATTATAGTATTCTTTCCATTTACTAGTTTTAAATCCATTCGATAATCTTTTACTTTATTACCAGTATTTGATTCATTATCTGTTAATTGATAATCTGTAATATCTAATAGAAATACTTCTTTAATAATAGTTTGTAACCAGCTTCTAGTATCTATGTTCTTATATAGATACTTAAATGTTGTATCAGATAATAGTGATACAAAGTTATCATTTACTAGAGTTTCTTTTTCAATAAGTGATATCACTATATTTTCCCCCTTTCCTTAAATATTTAAGTGTATCAATGATACACCCTAATATAATTATTATAAGAAAGTTGGAAGATGACTGCATAAAGTTTTAAAAAAGTTAAAAAAACTTAACCATTTCTAGTGATTAAGTTCTTTTATCAGTTATAGT
The DNA here is from genome assembly GCA_934183185.1 of uncultured Bacilli bacterium. GTDB lineage: Bacteria > Bacillota_I > Bacilli_A > RF39 > UBA660 > Alloscybalousia. Next base: position 994 of record CAKPSO010000034.1, read on the forward strand.
TTTTAATAAATAAAGTTTCCTTAGTATTACTTTATTATCTTACAAAAATTATAATGATACACTAAATATTTTATGTAAGTAACTGCAATAGAACCACTCAGGCTTCATTTTAAATGCCTAAAATCAAACATAAGATTGAAAAAATTTAATAATTATAAACTTTTTCACTTCATACTAACATTAAATAAAATAAACATTTCTACATTTTATAACTCTTAATAATCAAATTCATATAACTAAAATTAACTGTATCACTACCATCAATCTTAGTTACCAAATTAAGCTTGGCTGGAGCATGAATATCTACCACATTAACTTCAGAAAAATCCATATCAGTTGTTACTCCTTTATTTAAATCAAACTGTAAATCACTAATAACCTGACTAGTTGTCGCATTATATAAAGAGAAAGATGCACCAGTATTATTAGTAACTCCGGAAATCCTACCACAAAGTGTAATTTCAAAAACCCCTGTTCTTTTAATATTTATATCTTTATCATTTGGTATTGAAATAATATCTGAAACACCTGGTATTAATCTCATAGTAGTAATGCTTGCTGTTGTAGCTTCAGTAGTATCTTTAAAACTAGCAAATGCAATAACATCATATGATGTAGGGCCTAGTGTTCCCTTTGGCCCAGTTGGGCCAGTTGGACCGTCTAATCCAGAATCCCCCTTTGGCCCAGTTGGGCCAGTTGGACCAGCTAATCCAGAATCCCCCTTTGGCCCAGTTGGGCCTATAGAACCAGTTAATCCTTGGATTCCCTGTTCACCTTTTTCACCATTAGGACCAGTTGGACCAATTGGGCCAGCATCTCCCTTTTCACCCTTTGAACCGGTTGGGCCTACTATATTTCCAGAGGCAAACCACAGTTTATCGTCATCATTCCATATATATAAAATTCCAGCAACTATATAACATTCACCAGGTTTACCAGTTGGATGATGCTTTAATAATTCATCAAGAGAATTATATGATCCAAGTATCTGAAGTCCAACCCCTCTTGGCCCAGTTGGACCAACTATTGGATATATTCCAGCCTCACGTAATTTATTTCTAATTTTCTGATTTAAAATTATCTGATTATACCTATCGTCCATTTAGTCACCTCTTATCTATAACTATCATATGTAACTTTAAAATATATGACTATGCTAATAACCAAAAAAAGAGAATTACTTCTCTTCGACAAATTCCTTAATAATTCCCGCTGTTTTTTCAGGCCCAAGCACATCCACATTTAAAGCTAAATCATAATTATCTAAATCAGTCCAATTACGATTAGTATAATACTTATAATGTTTAGCCCTATCCCTATTAATCCTATCTATAGTTACCTTAGCCTTTTCTTCTTTGATTCCATAATACTTAACTACACGTTTTAACTTATTTACATCATCACTATATAAAAATACACTTACAACATCTTTACTATCTTTTAATATATAATCAGCACATCTACCAACTATAATACATGACTCCATCTTAGCCAACTTTTTAATAATCTTTTCTTCAGCAACAAATATACGATCATCATTATTATTAGAAAATTTAGCACTAACTAATTTTTGCTCACTTTCCTTAATATAATTCTTAGATAATCCAGATGATTTACTTGCTAGTGTAATAAGTTCCTTATCATATAAATTAATATTTAATAACTCTGATAATAATTTCCCAACATATCTTCCACCACTACCATATTCACGTGATATAGTAATTACTATCTTCTTACCTTTATAGCCTTTCTTTTTTATCCCTACATTTTGAATAACATTACTATTATTAAGCTTAGATAATTTCTGATATTCACTATGTAACACAAATATACTAAACACAAAAGTAATAGAATCAGCTATTGGTGCAGCCTCTAATATTCCCATTAATCCCATATTAAAAGTTATACACAAAATACATGCTAATGGTATAAATAAAATTATTTGACGTATAAAAGATAACATTGTAGCTTTACGCACATTGCCTAGTGATTGAACCACAATAGATGTAGTCATTTCTAAGAAATTAATCCCCATTACTGACATAAATGTATGACATAATATAACTGCAAACTCTAAAAACAAATCATAATTTGAATCTGTCTTGGTTATAAAAATACTAACTATTTCTCTAGGAAATAAATAAAACATTGCATTAAAGAATATACCTACTATTAAATTAATAACTAATACTCTACGAATAATCTCTTTTACTCTTTCATAATTACCAGCTCCATAATTAAATCCAATAATAGGCTGAGATCCTATAGTAATACCCAAAATAGTAGAAATAAATAAACTATTTACTTTAGATATAACGCCATATACTGATAATGGAATATCAGAGCCAAACTTAGTAGCTGCTCCATATTTAGTTACCATATTATTCATAAATATAAATAAAGCTAATACTGTCCCCTGAGTAATAAATGATGATAAACCTAAGCCCAAAGATCTAAGTACACATTTATCTAACCTAAATGAATTACGTGTTAATTTAACTAACTTAGTCCTTCTTAAATATATAACTGCCATAATAAAGGATATAGCCTGTCCAATAATAGTAGCTAAAGCACCACCTTTTACTCCTAGATTCAAACAAAATATAAATATTGGGTCTAATATAATGTTAATAATAGCACCTATAACTAATAATAACATTGCATATTTTGGAGAACCATCTGCCCTAATTAACTGTGATAAACTAGAATAAATCACCATAAATGGAGCTCCAATAATAATAATTCTTCCATAATCAACTGCATACTGATATACACTATTAGTACATCCAAATAAATATACTAACTTAGGTAATAAGATATAAGCTATTATACTTAATACAAAAGCTATTATAAAAGAAACAGTAGTTGCAGATCCTACTATCTTACCAGCTTCTTCTTTTTTACCCTCTCCAAGCTTTAAAGAAAGATTAGCAGCTGCTCCGTTACCTATTAAACCAGCTACAGCACTAAAAATAATAACTAAAGGAAATATAACATTAGTAGCTGCATTACCTAAAGTTCCTACTCCTTTACCTATAAATATTTGATCAACAATATTATAAACAGAATTTATTAACATACTAATTACGCATGGTATTGCAAAAGATAATAATAACTTATTAATATTGTCTTTTCCTAAATCTAATTTTTTCATAACTCCTCCTCCTAGCGTTAAAAAACGCAAATCCTATGTCTGGACTTACGTATTTTTGCACGACTCACTAATTATAACACTAATTATTTTTTCATGTAAGCATTTTTTTACTTAAAAGTAACATAATTAAAACCAATTTTTTTATATATATCAGAAGCTCTAGGAGTATGAATAATTCTAGCTATAGCCAAATTATATATTTCATCTATTAAGAAAATACTGCATAAAGTAAAACTCATAATTAAAAAATTTCTCTTTTTCATATTCTTAGCTAAATAAAAGCATATTGGTACTATTACATATATAAGTAATAATCCTGATAATCCAAAAAACAAAACACTTCTTAAACAAACAAATCCGGCTATATTACCAAAATTAAGTATTTCAGTATTATAATTCCAACACCTAAATCCTCCGCCTATAATATACATACCTAATCCCGATATATATTCTAATACCCCACATAATACTAAACTACGTAAAAATACTTTTAACGGTTCTTTTCTTTTTTTATATGTTAAATAATAAATAGCTATAGCTCCAATAGCATATATATTAATCCAAGGTAAAAAATTACCACCGCGCCAATAAAATTTATCCATTCCACCATTAAAATAATAAAATATAAATTCATATACAAAACCGAAAATACCAGCTATTACTATAATTAAGCAAAATATTCCTAACCAAGTTATTCTATCAAATGAACTATCTTTATTTATATAATCATTATACTTCTTCATACTACTTACTACTCCTACTATATTAATATAGTATCATCTAGTACTATGAGTGTCAATTTTTATTTCTAGTCATAATATTTTACTTACATCAACACTTCTTATTTCTAATAGTTTAACTTTACTATTTATTATACCGCCATATTAGGAATCATCTTAACAGGAATATCTACCTGATGTTTACTTTGAACACGTGAATTTTTAAACCATAATCCTGTTAAATACTCTTATCACTAGTAATTACTATATTATCTAAACCAATAGGTTTTTGATATATTCATTTATAATTATTCATATAATTAAACTTCATCTATTTCTTTACTATATAGTTTATTATATACTTTACTATTTTCAATTAGATACTTATGATCTCCTACAGCCTCAACTTTACCATCATCAATAACGTATATTCTATCAGAATCAATTACGGTAGAAAGTCTATGGGCAATTATTAAAATAGTATATTCTCCTTTTAGATTACTAATAGCTTTCTGTATCTTAGTTTGTGTCTCATTATCAAGTGCACTAGTTGCTTCATCAAATAATAATATTTCTGTTTTTAATAATAAAGCACGTGCTATTGCCAGTCTTTGTTTCTGTCCTCCAGATAAAGTAACTCCACCTTCCCCAACAATAGTTTCATATTTATCAGGTAATGATTCAATGAAATCATCTAAACAAGCTAAATGACAGGCTTCTTTTATTTCATCAAATGTTGAATTCATTTTAACTATTTTTAAATTATCTAAAATACTCATATTAAAGATATAAGCATTTTGACTTATTACTGATAAATTACCACGAATAGATGTTTTATCAAGTTCATCAATATTAATACCATCAAATAGTATTTCTCCAGAATTAGCTTTATTTAAAGCACTTATTAAATTAAATATAGTAGTTTTACCGGCACCACTTGCTCCAACAAATCCAACTGTTTCATTAGCCATAATCTTTAAATTTAAATTCTTTAATATTGGAATATTATCTTCATATGAAAAATAGACATCTCGAAACTCAATATTTCCTTCAAAATTATTTAGTTTTTTAGTTCCAAACTTCTCTTTTCTAAATTCATTTTCTTCAAGTATTCCAAATATTCTATTAGCTGCTAGATTAAACTGCTTTATAGTTTCATATATCTGTTCAATAAAATCTGCTGTCCATGTTAATTCATTATGATAACTATATATAACTAATACTGATTCAATAGTTAAACCTCCATAAACTAAAAACAAATATATTAAAACACTTATTACTAAATCACATATATCTCTAATTGAACCTCCAAGCATACGTAACTTAGCCTTGGAGCTTTGATACTTATATGATACTTTATTAGTCTCTTCTAAATTAGTATTAGCTTTTTTTAGAAAAGACTCCTCAGCATCTAATATTTTAATATCTTTGGCTCCTCTAACTATTTCAGATATAAATCCTCCAGCATCTTCCCTACTTTTCTTCCATTTCCCTCTATTTTTATAATTTATATTACTAGAATACTTATTATATAAAATTATAATTAAAATAAATAATATATAGGCAAATCCAATATATATATTTATAAAAAATACAGCTATTAAAATACCAATATTACCAATTACATTTATTAGATAATCAATAAGTACAGCAAAAATATCAGTTAAACTATCGGTATCATTATTAATTCTTTCGATGAAGATTCCACTAGAATTAGTATTTAATTCTTCTTGAGTTAGTTTTAAAGTTTCACGTGCTAATTCAATTTGTAGGTTTCTTCTAACATCATAATAAAATTTATTATATACATAATTATAGGCATATCTTATTATATTTCTAAAGATTTCAATTATAAAAATTAGAATGACCAAACTAAGTAGTTTTTTAAACATTCCATCTGTTAAAGCTACTAATCTTTTAGCTGCAAGAACAGGTGTAAGAACAGATATTACCATTAAAATTATATTTATAAGTAAAAATAGTGATAAATATTTTTTCCCATTTTTTGCATATTTATAAGTAGATTTTAAATTCCTAAAAACTCCTCTGTTAGGAGTTATATGTTCCTTTTTATTTACTGCATCTAACATAAATGCACCTCCTAATTTAAAGTCAAATATATTATAGCATAATATATATAAAATAAATTTAAAAATGAGTCACAGAATAATAGTTAATGACTCATTTGAATTTTATAATATTAATTTTACTTATTATCTGATTTTAATGGCACTATTTTTTTAACCAACATAGGATGGCTATCTTTCATTTCACTTTTATTATCTATTTCAGTATCTTCAATTGTATTATAACTATTTTTAGTTATATTTTCTATAGAGTTTTCTATTAATTTTCCATTAATATAGAAATAATAAATATCAGATATACAATATACTGCTTTTCCATTTTTTGTAATTAGCATAGATATTTCAGTATCAACTGGATATACTTTCAATACTTTTTCCTCATTATAGCTGTATATATAACAGTTTGTTTTATCTCTTAATACTATAATATCATTAAAAAATTTAATTTCCTCAAAAGCATGATCACTAACAAACTTTACTCTATTACCAACAACTTCTCTACGTCTACAATATTTACTTTTCGTTAATTCAACATCACCAGTTGCCTTTTTTAGTGAAAAATATACTGTTTTTTCATAATCACAAGCCCACACACCACGAGTAGTATCTGTTTCTTGATCAGTATGGAATTTTATCTCATCGTATTCTAAAGGGACAATAATCGATGAACCATAGCTGATACCTTTTTTACCATTTTTTTCTAATTCAAAATATCCATTGTAATCATCAATATCTAAATGCTTAATGCTATCATAATTGTCAATAACTGAATATCTATCAATAACTGAATATTTATCTATAACATTAAGATTGTTAGATCCAGAGTATTTATCAATAATACTATTATTATTAGAATAGTAATCTAAACTAGGCCCAAGTAATCCATATATATTATTTTTTTCAAATATTAATGAAGATGAAAAGCTATCTACAATTTTACACTTTGATACTATAGGAGAAAATAGATTTTTAATACTTACTATATCGCAATATTCACCGTTATAAAAAGCAAAGCAACGACATGGAAATAGTTCAACAATACTATCATAATTTGCTTCCACAATTGTCATATCATAATAGTAAAAATATAACCCATATTTATTATCTTTCTTTAAATAAAACATATCCGGACCATCAAATTTTATTTCATCATATTTAGCATCCAATAATATAGTATTTTCAGTTGTAGTTCTATATTCTGATCTTGTCTTGAAAACTGAAGGGCCTTCTACAAGTCCATACTTATTATTATTTTTATAAGCAAAAAGACAAGAAGTAGCTATTCTATTTTCAAAATAGTCCATTAAAACAGAAACATCTTCACAATCCATTTTTAATAGTTGGTATATCTCTTTATAATCCCAAGAATAAACAAACCTAGTATTACATGATCTACAATGAATAAAACGTCCATCTTTTAATTCTATTTCATCAAATTCAATACTCATTTTCTCAGGCTCATTTGCTTTAGCAAATCTTTTTTTATCATCCTTTGTAAAAATAACTATATCCTTTTTCTTCTCAATCTTATCATACTCAGTAGGAATAATTAAACCATTTTCAGCTTTATAAATACCTTTTTTTCCATTAAGTGTAACCAATAAATAAGTACCCCTGTTTTTATGAAAAAATTCAACACTATCAAATTCAACATTAAATGAACAAGTAGAATGTCTAAGTGCTACCTCATCAAATATATGTATTTTTTTATCATCAGAATCTTCAAGTAAAAGTAGCATAGTACCAAATAATCCAAAATCATCGTTATATTCATCAGCAATCTTCCAAGTATCTACTATTAATTTTTCTTTTTTTGCATCATAAATACTCAAAATTGAACCATCATGTAACGTAGCCTTCCTTGAATCTTTTATTCGTATATAAAAATCATAATCTTTAGAATAAGTAATAAAGTCCTCGTTACTTAGTTTCCAAATAATTTCCCCAGTTTTAATATTTATCAGTCCAGTTTTATTATCTGATGCCTTTATTAATGCTGTATTATTAATTAATTTTACAATATCATATTCATCTTTCCTTATAGGAATAGCACTTATTTCTTTCATAATTTCCTCCAGTAGCAAAATACCAATAAAAATAGGTTAAACACTATTATACATTAAAAACGCTTTTTTACAATAAAAACTATTAGTTTTACCTTCTATTAATCTATTTTTTAATTCTATTTTTTTCCATTACACAAACAATTTCCACATGATAAGTATTTGGAAACATATCTACTATATTAACTTCAGAAACTGTATATTCAATTTTTAATTTATTTATATCTCTTACTAGAGTAACAGGATCACAGGATGTATAAATAATACTCTTAGGTTTAATTTTTAATATTGTATCAATAGTTAAGTTATCTAGTCCACTTCTAGGAGGATCAACTATTATTGAATCAATATTTGAAAAAGAGTTAATATACTTTTCTACTTTTCCAAGTTTAAATTCAATATTATTTATATTATTTAATTTTTTATTCATATTAGCTGATTTAACTGCATCTTCTACTACTTCAACTCCAACTACACTATCTACATATGGTGATACCAATATCCCAATAGTACCTGTTCCACAATATAAATCTAATATATTTTTACATTTACTCTTCATATAATAAGAAACAATAATAGCATATAATTTATTCATCATATTATAATTAACTTGAAAAAAGGCTTGCGGCAAAATATCAAATTTAAAATTATTAATTTTCTCTCTAATAGTAATAGTTCCATATACATTTTGATTATTTAAATAAATAGACTTTACATAATCAGGTAATAATTTTACTAAACTATTATATTTAATATTTCCCTTTATACTAATCATAACTTCTTTTAGACTAGTTTTTCTAATCATTAATTCTTCTATTATTTCATTTTTATTTTCTGATATATATTTTTTAATAATAGTGTAAACTTTCTCTATATCAGTATCTATAAGTAAACAATTTTCTACAGGTAAGAGGGTATTAGTCCTTTCTAAATAAAAGCCAAGATTATTATCTACACCATGAAAAACTACTTTATTTCTATAATTAAATTGTTTATCATAAACAATATTATTAAATTTAATATTATCTATATCTAATGTTCTTTTAAATAATTCTTTAATTTTATTTTCTTTAAATAATAATTGATTTTCATATGATTGATGCATTATTTGACATCCACCACATTTATCATAATAAGGACAACTAGCATTAATTCTATTATCAGATTGTTTATTTATAATAATTAATTTAGCTCTAGCATAATTCTTTTTAATTTCCGTTATTTGTATTTGTACTTCTTCGCCAGGTAAAGCTCCTTGAACAAAGACAAGTATTCCGTCTATTCTAGTTATTCCAGAACCAAAATTATCTTGTTTTTCAATAATAACTGTATAATTTTTATTTATTTCTAACATATTTTCAACTCCAACTAAATTAATTGTATCAGATTTCTAACACAAAATCAAAAAGACAAGGCCATTAATTTAGCCTTGCACTTATTTATTGATTGGAAAGTTCTTTAATTTCTTCAATTGACAGTCCAGTAATTTCAGAGATAGTTTCCATATCCATTTTTTTAGCTAACATAGCTTGAGCTATTTCTTTGCGTCCTTCTTTTAGACCTTCTTCACGTCCTTCTCTTAATCCAGCAGCTCTAGCTCTTTTCTTTTCTCCATTAATTATCCCTTGATCTATCCTAGCTAGTTCTTCTTCTCTGTTATAGTATCTCTCTGGTATTTGATCTTCTAAGTTCATCTCTTC
>CAKPSO010000035.1 GCA_934183185.1 uncultured Bacilli bacterium
ATAATACTATCTCTAGCTATTATTTTATTACTACTTAATCTTATCATACTTTTGCTCCCTATGGAAGCACTTTTAAATTAAAATTAAAATTTACATTTAGTTAACATTTCGCATAGAAAAAAATTGAATACCAATTAGTACTCAATTTACTTATTATATTTTTTATTCAACCTCTACTATAGATAATTTATTATCTTCATGAATTATATATAAAGTCTGTTCTTTTGGATAGCCATAATCCTTATTATAATTGATATCTATAACTACTTTGTATCCTGAATCATCCTTATAGTCTTTATTATTATAAGATATTTTTCCAATACTTTTAATATCTACTTTATTTACTTCTGGTAATCTTTGTTTTCTACTACCAGATAAATTATTTTTTAGATATTTATATACAGTTCTTGATGCTTCATTAGTAAACTGTTCTTGAAGATTAGAATGAATAAATTCTATACCACCGATATCCATATTAGTTAATTTATTAGTTAAAGTATAGAAATCTATTATAAATAATTTAGATATTAACTTAGCATAGTTTTCTTCATCTACCTTAGAATCTTCTAACTCTTTTTTTAATTCTTTATAATACTTTTTATATAATCTTGTTTCATTACTATTTAAGTGATAAGAATAACCATCAATTTCACTTATTACAGTTACAGTTATAGGCTTTTCTTGGAAAAAGAAGTACCATACTGATATACCAATTACTACTAATATTAGAAATAAAATTATAAATGGTTTCTGCTTATACTTTCTTTTTCTTGCCTTTTTCATTATTCATCTACCTTTTCTTCAATATAGTCTGTATCAGAATTTATTATTTGATTCTGTTTTTTTATTAAATCGTAAACAATTAATGAGTTTGATGCATTTAGTAACTTTTCAGCATACTCACTGCATTCTTTTATATACTCATCTGTAATAATTGTTTCCTTTAATACTAATTGTTCCCCTTTTTGGGTATTATAATACACTTTATTTGTCATCCAGTTGCCATTAGGGAATACTACTATATTATCATCTGTAGTGTTAAAAATATCTTTTCCTAACTGATATTTATTATAGAAACCAAACATATTACCAAGAGTTGGCATAACATCATACATACCCATTACATTGGTTATATCTTTATGTAGACTTTCTTTAGTTTCTTTACTATATATCATAAATGGAACTTTTCTCAATAATTCATACTGGTAATAATCAACCTTATGATAATTTGGATCATCTGATGAAATTATACCATCTGTTTCTTTATCATAATTGAATAAACGATTATAGTCAGCTTTTGGTAATCTAGCATCATGATCTCCATATATAACTACTACTGTATTTTCTAATAGTCCTTCTTCTTCAAGTGAATCAATGAATTCTCCTAAAGCTTCATCGGCGTAGTGAAGTGATTTAAAGTAATTACCTAGTTTTGTTCCTTCCATATATGGATAACTTACAGTTTCAGTTTGACCTGTTTCTTCATTATAAACTTCTTCCTTGATATCTACATCAAAGTCTCCGTATTTATCAACATCAGCAAATGGTGTATGATTACTTAACATAATAACTGTTCCATAATATGGTTTACCTTTGGCATTAATTTCTTTAATCTTTTCTACTGATTGTCTAAAGAATGATTTATCTGATAAACCAAGTCCAATTACTTCATCAATATTATATTCTTTTTTACTATAAAAATGGTCATATCCTAGTGATTTATGCATAACATCACGATTCCAATAAGAACCATTATTAGCATGCATTGAGAATGTATAGTAACCTTTTTCTTTTAATAATTTTGGTGTACTTACATATTCTCTATTAAAGTAACTAACAAAGGCTGTTCCATTATTAGTAGGCATAAGAGAAGTGTTGAATGTAAACTCAGAATCACTAGATGTACCTACACTTACTTGAGTATAGAAATTAGTAAAATTAAGGGATTGTTTAGCTAGACGATTAAGAGTTGGAGTTACTTCTTGGCCATTAAATGTTAAATCCATAGCTACTGCTTGCATACTTTCTGCATGTACCACAATAATATTTTTACCTTCAAATATACCAGTATATTCATTTACTGTTTGTTGTTCATTAGGTCTATTACCAAAATAATCATTAAATGTTTTTAATGCTTTATCATAACCAAATAAACTAGTTATTTTTGGTTCAATACTCTTAACAATATCATTTAATTGATAAGTATATATTCCAAATTTCATTACTATATATTCACGATTCCATTGTTTAGCAAATCTACCTATTTCTAGGGATGTTAACATAGCTACAAAGCATAATAGACATATTCCAGATCCTATAAGACTTACTACTGCTTTACGAGGTTCTTTTCTTTCTCGATCTCTTTTTAATTTTTTGTTTTTTCTTTTTAAATGAATATGTACTAGTATTAGAGCTATTGGTGAAAATAGGTAAGCAAAGTCTTGTAGTTTAGCTACATTCTTAGTAACTGCATCACTTACTTGGAATAAATATTCTAGAGTACCAATTAATGATACTGATACAAACGATGTATAAAAAGTATAGTATAGTGAATTAATCATACATATTAGTGTTAATATAATATTTACCGTTAATAAATAAGCAAAACGATATTTTTCTTTAAAGAAGAAACTAATTCCTCCTAAAGCTAATATAACTCCAAGATCTGCAAGTATTGGTTTTATATTTATAATATTTTCAACTGTATGAATAGTTAAATAACGTACTAATGTTGAACAGAATAAAGATAATAATACAAAGGCAAAGAATAATACATTATTCTTTATCATTTCTCTTATTCTATTTATTAAAGTTATAAATACTTTTTTAGGATTAGTAGCTATTTCTATTACTATTTTTTTACAGCTATTAACTATATTTTTACCTATATTATTAATTTTTCCTTTTATTTTATTCATAATACAATCTCACCCTTTTACATTATATCACTAATTTATATATTTTTCTAGTAGTAGAAAAAAGCAATAGAATTTATCTATCGCTTATAGTTTAAGATCTGATTCAGTTTCTTCATCTATTTCTGTTGATGCATTAAGAGCCATTCCTAATACAAATATATACGATAATAAGTACATCCATAATAGTAGGATTAATAAATTAGCAATACTGCCATACAATAGATTGTATTTAGCAAAAGCACTTACATAGAAGGAATATATTTCAGTTGATATAATCCAAGCTATAGTTGTGAATAATGCTCCATAGGTTGTATCTTTACTTTTAATAGTTTTATCTGGGGCCATGGTATAAAGTAACTTAATACAGAAATAAATTAAAATAAATGAAGTTGGGTACTTTAATATAGTATAAGTAGTAGTAATGGTTCTATTTAGAGCATCATTTTGTATGTAACTAGTAATTAGGGCTATAATTTGATTACCAAAGGCTGGCACTACTAACATGAATATTAATAGTATTACTAAAATTACTGTCATAAGAACTGCTTTTACTCTTCTGGTTAGAAAATCTTTATTCTTTACTTTATATATTAAATTGGAACCAATTATCATAGAATGAGGCCCATTAGAGGCTAGTAAAAAGGCTGATATATAGAATATAGCTATGTTAAAGTTCATACTTTTACCACCTATAGTTTCATTTATAATAGCTGCTACTTCACTTGGTAGGGAATTAGATATTAATTTCATTAGAGTTTCTATTGAGATTGAGAAGTGAGATACTATACTACCTGTTAAAGCTACTAATGGTACTAATGATAAAACAAAAAAGAAGGCAATTTGTCCTGGCAAAATAGTCATTTCTGGCTTTCTTATAGTTTTATAAACTTTTTTTATAAACTTCTTTATTTTATTCTGCAAGGTAATCACCTATCTTTTACTATTTATTAATTTTTTCTTTACTTGTTCTCATTTCTAGTGTTGCTTCATTGATAGCATCATCTATTGTTTTGATATCATCCATAATCATGCTATAACCAATAGCTGCACCAAAACCATGTGGTAATTCTTTCATTTCTTTAGTTAATTTTTTACAGTAAGTATCTATTTGTTTTTCGCTATAACCAACTAAATAAATTAAAAATTCATTCCCATCAGTTCTAATAATTTCACTATTTTCTAATTGAGTATTTACTAGAATTGAAGCTGCACTTACTATTAATTGATCACCAGCTTCATGACCATAGTTATCGTTAACATATTTTACATTGTTTAAATCAATCATTACCACTGCCTGAGGATAAACTTTACTATTTTCCCAAGTCTCCATATTTAGGTTTAGGTAATTACGGTTTTTTAGAGAAGTTAGAATATCAGTATATTTACGGCGATCTTCTTTTTTAACTTCTTTTACTTTTTTCTTTTTCTTAAATACTAAATATATAGTAGCAAGTACCAATAATGGTAATAATATTAATCCTAATATTATAAAGTATAATTCTTCAAATGTAGTTCTTTCTATTAATGATAAGTTTAATGAGTCTAGGCCGTTTAGACGGTAATTATAATAAGAATTAGTAGATATAATATAATTAAATAAATTATTAAATTCAGTATTACTACGTTTTACACCAAAAGTATATTCTTTACTTATTGAGCTACTGTATAGTACTTCATACTTACTAAATTTACTATTACGATAATAATTATATATTTCTTTATCAACAATTATAATATCATTACCTTTTACTAATTTATTTATACTATCAACTGGTTTTATAGTAGCTTTACTATTTTCTTGGAAGTATGTTAATAGTACGTTATCTGAAAGCATTTTAACATTTTTATTTTTTAATCCTTCAAATGTTTTTACTACTTCTTTACTATTAGTAGTCGCTAAGACAACATATTCTTCAATAAATGGTGACATAGTATTCTGATAAGATGATGGTATATAACCAAAGTTATTGAAATATATATCTACTTCTTGATTATCAATAGCTTTTTTTAATTCTGATACTGATTTATACTTTTTATAAACGAAATCAATATTAGTTAATCTTTTCATACGGGCTATATATTCAGAAGCTATACCTGATGGTATTTTATCAACAGATACTTCATATGGGGCATTTTCTACATAACCATATACATAAGTTTTAGATATTAAATCAGCTTTAGTTTTAGCATTTATTTGATTTAGTTCAGCATAATAGTCTAAATATTTTTTATTATATGTAGTTACATAGTTCTGTTTTTTCCATTTTTCATAATATTTTTTTACTACATTATTTAACTCTTTATTATCACTAGATAGTGTGATAACTATTTTTTTACTCATTTCAGTAAAGTAATAGTTAATGTAGTATGTGCTGTTGCCAATTATTTTATCTAAATATAATATTTGAGGAATAATAACCATAGTTGTGGTTCCAGCATCTAAGTCAGCTAACATAGTATCTATAGATTCATAAGTTTTATAAGTTAGACCTTCACCTGTTTTTAAGTAATAGCTTAGTTCCCCTACATCATCAGTAAATAGACCGATTACTTGATTTTTAATATCAGTTACTTTATCATAGCGACTATTATTTTTGCTTACTGCTATATAACCATCTTCAGCTATCATTAAATTATTTTCTGTTAGAGCGGTATCATTATTTAATATTTGAACTCTTAATCCAGAAGTGGATGGTTTGTTTTCTTTTAAGTATGATATTTTATTAAATTCTAGGCCTGTATCTTCTTCAAATTGATTAATAAATTCAAATATTACTCCTGAACCGTCCATAGAAAATACTGGAATATTATTAGTTATTTCAAAATCAAATTTTGTTTCTAAGTTATTAGCTATCCACTTTTTATCAGTAACAGTTAAGTTAGTTTTATCATCTCTATAGTTTAAGTACCAATATAGTCCTATAAAAACTGATAGAGCTACAATTATTGGGATAATTATTATTAATTTTTTCTTCATTATGATTCACCTTCTGTTTTTTCTCTATCTTTTGTCCATACAAAGTCAGATGAATTATGATGTTTATAAGCTATGATAGGAAAATTATTCTCACTAGCACTTTCTTTAGTAATAAATACTTGAAAATCATAATATCCTTTTTGACTATCAGTAAATGGTTCTAAAATATTACTAGTTAATTTTTTAGCATCTTCAATACTAGTATCATCTGCTACAGTAATATAAATATTTATTAGTTTACCGTTTTCACGAGCTGTTGCTTTCTTTACTTTGTCACTTTCTTTAATTTTTGATTCTACTGTTTGGTACACAGATTTATCAACTTCTACTTTTCCAACTAATCTATCACCATATATGGCTTTACCTTCATTAGGAAAAAATAATTTTTTAACTTCATATGTGCAAAAAATTAATATAGTAAACAATAACACAACTATAATTGTGAACTTATTTTTCTTTACCATTTTCATACTATCACTCCTATTTTAGTATTATACAATATATTCTTAGTTTAAGCAATAAAATTAACGTTTGGAAAGTTCATCTACTAATAAAGTATTAGCTAATTTAGGATCAGCTTTGCCTTTAGTTTCTTTCATTACTTGACCCATTAGGAATTTAATAGCACGATCTTTTCCTTGCTTATAGTCTTCTACACTAGCTGGGTTAAGGTTAATAATGTTTTCTATAATACTTATTAGTTTATCTTCATCAATAGAATCACTTTTTTTACTTTCAATAATTTTATTAATGTCATTATCTGTTTCCATTAATTCTACTAGAATTTCTTTAAATATTTGATTATTTATTTCTTTTTTATCTAATTTATCTACTAGAATGGTAAATTTATCTTTAGATAGTTTGGTTTCTTCTAATTTCTTACCAGTTTTATTTAGATAAGCTGAAATTTCTCCTAATAATAGATTACTAGCTATTACGAGATTAGCTTTGATATCTAGTAAATAGTCACTTATTTGTTTATTAGCTATTATCTTTTCTATATTTATAGGATTAATACCTGCTTCTATATAGGTGTTTCTTCTTACATCTGGTAATACTTCCATATTATTTTTAATGCTATCTATATAACTATCTTCTAAAGTAAATGCTGGAATATCCGGTTCTGGAAAATATCTATAGTCATTTCCTGTTTCTTTAACACGCATTAGAATAGTACGATTCTCTTTTTCATCAAAACGTCTTGTTTCTTCTCTAATAATATTTCCACGTTCTAATTCTTCTATTTGTCTTATAGCTTCAGCTATAATAGCACGGCCTACACTACTAATTGATCCTATATTTTTAGTTTCAGTACGAGTTCCTAGTTTATCTGTTTTAGATACTGAGACATTGACGTCACATCTCATACTTCCTTCTTCCATCTTACAGTCTGAAACATTAGTATATAAAAGTAATTCTCTTAATTTTTCAAGATATGCCATAGCTTCTTTAGCACTTGATATATCTGGTTCTGATACTATTTCAATTAAAGGTACACCATTACGGTTGAAATCTAGATATGACTTAGTCTCAGCATGAGTACTCTTACAGGTATCTTCTTCAATGTGAATGTCATGAATACCTATTTTCTTTAATACTCCATCTACTTCTATTTCTACATAGCCATTAATACCTATTGGATTTCTAGCTTGAGTTATTTGATATCCTTTAGGTAAGTCAGGATAGAAGTAATTTTTTCTATCAAACATAACCTTTTTATTAATTTCACAGTTTAGAGCTAAAGCTGCTTTTAATCCTAATTCAATACCATAAGTATTAATATTAGGTAAGGTACCAGGTAGAGCAAAATCGATTTCATTTATATTGGTATTAGCTACTGTACCGTAATTATTTAAAGAGTCAGAAAACATCTTAGTATTTGATTTTAATTCACAGTGAACTTCAATTCCTACTGTAGTTTTATAATCACTCATTATTTTGCCTCCTTACTTTGGGTACTTTCTAGGAAGGAAGCTATTTGATACATTTTAGCTTCTTCATTACGATTACCTATGATATGTAGACCTATTGGCATATTATTAGCATCACATCCCATAGGAATATTTAAACCAGGAAGACCAGCCATGTTAACTGGTATTACTAAAACATCGTCCATAAATGATTTAGTTGGATCATCTAGATTTTCATCTAAGCCATAGGCAACAGTAGTAGTGGTTGGTCCAAAAATGTAATCATAATCTTTAAATACACGATCAAATTCTTTTTTCATAGCATTTCTAATAGTTAGAGCTTTATCATAATAGATCTTAGCATTATCACCACTTAATAGATAACTTCCTACCATGATTCTACGTTTTACTTCTTTACCAAAGCCTTCACATCTGGTATTAGCATACATTTCTTCAACACTATTTGATTTTTCACCACGATAACCAAACTTAACACCATCGAAACGAGCTAGATTGCTACTTGCTTCACCCATCGCAATAATCTGATATAAAGTAACGGCTTGATCTAGATATTTCATATCAACATAATCAACTGTAGCACCATTTTCTTTTAAAATAGATACAATATTATCAAGTTTTTCTAATATTACAGGTGATACTATATCACTAACGAAATAATTAGGAATAGCTATTTTCATACCTTTTATATCTTTACCAATTAGTCTAGTAAAATCTTCTATTTCTTGTGGCTCTGAAGTTAAATCTTTAATATCTTTACCAACTAAACTATTTAATAATAAGGCATTTTCATAAACATTTCTAGTCATTGGTCCAATTTGATCTAAGCTTGATGCGAAAGCAATTAAACCATAACGTGAAACTCTACCGTAAGTGGGTTTCATACCTACTATACCTGTATAACTTGCCGGTTGACGGATTGAACCACCAGTATCAGTTCCTAGGGCAAGTGGTACTAAATTACCCGCTACACAAGCAGCACTTCCACCTGATGAACCACCAGTAATTTTAGTTTTATCAATTGGATTTTTAGGAGCACCAAAGTAACTAGTACGACTTGTTGATCCCATAGCAAATTCATCCATATTAGTTTTACCAATGATAATCATTTTCTTAGCTTTTACTTTTTCAACTACAGTAGCATCATAAATAGGAGAATAATTTTCTAACATATGTGATGCACAAGTAGTTCTTAAATCTTTAGTAGAAATATTATCTTTAATAGCAATAGGAATACCCCATAATAGATTGTCTATTTCTACTTCTTCATTTTCTAGTTCTTTAGCATAATTAGTTGCTTCTGTTTTATTAAGAGTAATGAAACTATTTAAATCACTATTTTCTTCTATTCTACTATAAGCTTCTTCTACTAGTATTAATGGAGTTATCTTTTTCTCTACTAATAATTCATGTAGTTCTTTTATACTTAAATCTAAATATCTATTCATTTACCATCACCGGAACCTCTACAAAATTTCCCATACTACTTGGAACATTCTTTTTAACTTCATCAAATGATATTGTGTGAGTACATTCATCACTTCTTGGAACAGATTCGTGTTCTACTGGAGTTACTAATAGTTCATCATCTATTACTTCTATTTCTTTTATTTTATCAACTTCGTCTAGTAATTTTTTTAATTCTACTTGGTATTTACTTATTTCTTCATCTGTTACAGCAATTCTAGCTAGATTGGCAACGTGTAATACTTCTTCCTTAGTTAGTTTATCCATATTTTCCTCCATAAAAAAATTATACATAGTATTATAACAAATAACTATGTATAATTATAACATAATTTAGAAAAATAAGTTTATTATTTTGTCTTACTATAGTATTCTACTCCTGAATATGTTCCATTTTTATTTAGTCTTCTATTAGCGATATAGCCATCCTTTTTAAAACCAGCTTTTAGCATTACTTTTGATGATTGTGTATTTAATTCGTTACATAAGCATTCTACTAAATAATAGTTTCTATCATTTAATAAATAATCTGATACTTTCTTTAGTGCTTCAGTTGCATAACCATTATTTTGGTAATCATATAGAATTGCGTACCCAACATTGCAGTAATTATTTTTTTTATTTATACCATTAACTGAGATATTTCCAATTGGTGTATTATCTTTTTTTAATTCTATTACCCATTTTTCATATTTTGATTCATCTGCTTCATTTATCCAATTTTTGGTACATTCTAATTCCTCTTGTTTAGTTAAATCCGGAAATTTAATATAAGTTGCTAATCTACTATCATGAATTATTTCATACTGCATATCTATATCTGTTTCTTTAAATCTTCTGATAATTAATCTTTCAGTTTCTAACGTTGGACTAAGAATAAATATCGCTCCATTTTAATATTATTTTTTTAATCTTACAGTATCTTTTATAATTAATGGTTCATATATATCAGAATATTTTTCTATAGCTTCATCAACATTAATAACGTAGTCTTGAACAGTACAGTGAGCATAAGTATCATCATAGTATTCTCTAATTAATTTTCCACCTAATGCTTGCATGGTTTTTGCTGATCCTAGATTACTTTTATCACAATCCATTAATACTTCT
>CAKPSO010000036.1 GCA_934183185.1 uncultured Bacilli bacterium
GAATTAAAGAATAAGTATGAAGGGAATGAAGAAATAATGGCATGTGTGAGAAGAGTAGAAGAATTGAGAGAAGATCCAGACTTTGTGAGATACTATGATTATGAAGAAGCTCATAAGCAAGACTTAGAAGCTAGCTATGATACTGGTTTAGAACAGGGAGTTAAACAGGAAAAAATAGAAATAGCTAGAACCATGTTAAAAGATATTCAAGATTATGAATTGATTTCTAAATATACAGGATTAACAGTAGAAGAAATACAAAAAATAGCATAGACATATAATCGTACACATGTAAATATAGCAAAATAGTATAATAATAGTGAAATAAAAGAATTAGTCGATTTCTTAAAAAGTGACAACTTAGAAGAATTAAAGAATAAGTATGAAGGGAATGAAGAAATAATGGCGTGTGTGAGAAGAGTAGAAGAATTGAGAGAAGATCCAGATTTTGTGAGATACTATGATTATGAAGAATCACATAAACAAGACTTAGAAGCTAGCTATGATACTGGTTTAGAACAGGGAGTAAAACAGGAAAAGCTAGAAATAGCTAGGGCTATGTTAAATGATGACGATAATATTGATAAAATATCTAGAATCACTGGATTATCTATTGAAGAGATTAAAAAACTTTCTAATCACTAATCTAGAAATTATCAAGTGCATCTATAAAAGACGATTTTACCAAAAAATATGGACAAAATCGCTTTTTTATGTTATAATATGCAATCACAAAGAGGGGGAATATAGATGAAAAAGAAAAAAGAGATTCGTTCTAGAATCACGTCGATTATCTTCATGCTATTATTACTCGTCGTTAGTACTTTATACGTATATTATCCAAATAAACAAAATCTAGTATCATCACTTACATTCTTACAACAAAATGAGAGCCTTTATATTGAAGAATTATCTGAAGGAATAAAACTAGCTGAAGCTTACCCAATTACTGATCAAGAAGGAATAGAATCAACACCATATCAATTTAAATTGGTTAATACAACTAATAAAGCTATTACATACCAATTATCATTCAAAAACCAAATAGATACCATTAAATCCAATAATGCTACACCGCTTGATCATAAATATCTAAGATATTCTATTACCGATAATGATAATAGCATCGTAAATACACTACCAGATAATGAAATTATTTACCAAGCTACTATTCCTGCTAACAGTGAAATAAAACTAGAATTTAGAACTTGGTTAGGAGACAACTTTGACTCTGATGCCATGGGAAAAACATATATCGGTAAAATGGAAGTTAATCAAGCAGAAAGTTCAATTTAATTGGACTTTTTTCTTTTGGTTACTTGCCAGAGTTAAATAAATATCGTAAAATTAAATTGTGGTGATAAGCATGAAAAAAATAACTGAATTAGTAAAACTAACTTCTGATGAAGAAAATAATTTAAAACAAAATTTTATTAAAAAGTTAGATAATAAAAACTTTGTATCATTAATTAATACTTTATCATGTAGTGATGAAGTACTTATGAAATATACTTCTAATCTAGAAGATTCCGCTATAGAATTTGAACATTGTAAGAACTGTAAATCATTAGCTGAATGTAAGAATCAAATATCAGGTTATATATATACTCCAAAAGAGAATAATAACGGTTTAATCTTTGAGTATATAGCTTGTCCATATATGCAAAACCATTTAAAACAAAACCTATACAAAAAAAATATAAAGTTATTTGAAATACCCAAAAATTTAACTGAAGCCTCTATGAAAAATGTTTATACTGACGATAAAAAAAGAATCGAGATAATTAAATACTTCAAATATTTTATAGATCATTATTCTGATACCAAAAAACCTAAAGGAATATACTTGCATGGTAGTTTTGGCACTGGTAAATCATATCTAATAGCAGCCTTATTAAATGAACTTGCTAAAAAAGATATTCATAGTGCTATCGTATATGTACCAGAATTTCTAAGAAGTCTTAAGTCATCATTTGATACCGATTATGAAGATAAATATTCTTATATAAAACAGGTTCCAGTATTATTACTAGATGATATAGGAGCAGAAAATCTAACACCATGGGCTAGAGATGAAATACTAGGTACAATCATGCAGTATCGTATGGACCAAAATCTACCAACATTTTTTACCTCTAATCTAAATTTAAAACAGTTAGAAGAACATTTTAGTATGACTGCAACTGGAATAGATAAAATAAAAGCTAGAAGAATAGTTGAAAGAATAAAAGATTTAACTACTGACTTTGAATTAGTAGGGGAAAGTAACCGTAAATAATTATGTTTGATGATAATATTTATTCTGAACTATTTTCTTCTGACCCTAACTTTGAACATTCACTAACATTCTATATCTCCTACCTAGAAGAGGCAACTAATAATTTTAATTTCCAAGATGATTTTTCATCATGTCTATTAATATTTCCTATCATATCTGAATTACTATATACTAAAGAATTAAAAAAGAGAGATAAAATTAAAATATATGAAAGATTAAAATCTATTCGTGAGAAGCTTCAACTACTAATTCTTCAAAAACCAGGCGATATAAGTAAGAGTAATCATAACTTTTCCTTACTAAAAAAATTAGTAGATCAAACTGAAAGCTTAATGATAGCTTCATTTTATGACATGCTTCCTCAGTATGATGGTAATAGCCTTCAACTAATTGAATATTTATTATTTGAAGTTAAGCAGTACCAATTAATATCTGATATATTAGAACAGTATCCATATATGATTAGACTAATAGATCGTGATAATACTAAGCTAATAACTAAAGTAATTGATAATTATATAAAAGAATCATTTATCTATACATCGGGTAAAGAGTTAAAACCGGATTCAGATTTAGTATATTATGATAAAGTATTATCATTATTTCTAAACCATGAAAAACTAGAATTTTCCTTTCAAGAAAGAAAAGATATAGTTGGTAAAGTACGTAATTATCGTAAAAATATAGATAATAATTTCTATAATGAAATAACGAAACAAAAACTAGTGTTTTGGTTAAACAGATTAGAAGAAAAATTAGAAGGTATAAACCATTTAGATGAATTCAATGAAATCTGTTATATGCATGATATTAAAACCTACTTTGATGAAGGAATACTATCAGAAGCTAGAAGAATAGGAACTGAAATAAAACCAAGTACCTATCCTAATTACCATATATTAGATAATGAATATATTATAACTATTGATGGAGATAATGCTGAAGAGTTAGATGATGGCATTTCTATAAAAAAATTAGAAAATGGTTACTACAAGTTAGGCGTACATATAGCTAACCCTATGGGTATAATTAAAAGTAATAATATTATTTTTGAAGAAGCATTAAAGAGAACTTCATCTATTTATATAGGACATGAACCAATATATCTTTTTCCTAAATTATTATCTAAAGATAAAATGAACTTATTAGAGGGTAAATATCGTTTATCAACTAGTTATTATTTATATATTGATGATAATGGCAGTATAGATAACTATGAATTTATAGAAAGTATTATTTCAGTTCATAATACTACTTATAAAGTTATAGATGATATTTTAAATACTGGTATATGTAAAGATGATAAACTATTTGATACAGTAACACTACTATCAGAAGTAACATCAAAAATTAGTAAAACCTTTCATATAGATGAAACCTATGAATTATTAAATCGTACTACTGAAAATCCATCCAAAACTAATATAGTATCTAAAACTAAATCTAGTAAAATGGTAGAAATATGTATGATGATGGCTAATTATATTGTTCCTTATCACATGCATAAAAATAATTTACCATGTATATATCGTATTCATGTCATTGATCAAGACTTTATAAAAAAATTATCCTCAATTTCATCTAAAATTCATTCAACTAATAAAAAAGAAGCAAATGATGCTATTCATTACTTACAGTCTATTTACCCAAAAGCAAAATACTCAACAGAGGCTAAGGGACATTTTGGTTTAGGCTTACCAGTATACAGTCACGTAACTTCTCCATTAAGAAGAATAGCAGATGATGTTATGAAAGAATACGTATTAGATCCTTTTTACTTTAATCATGTATCAGATGTAAATAAATATAAAATAGAAGCTAAACTATCTGAAATTTGTACATATATTAATAAGCGTTCACTTATAATAGATTCATTTATGAATTATCAAAAAGAAGTGGCAAAAATATTGACAAAACACTAAAAAAAGCATATTATTAACTTAAGTTTTTTAAAAACTGTAATAAGAGACAAGATATTTATAAAAGTTTTATAGAGAGTCTAAGTTTGGTGAAATTAGATAAATGATTATAGATATTACTACTCTTTAAGTTGGCTCGTAATGGATGCCCGGTGATACCGTTATCAGAATTAAGTAAAACTATGGATGGTACCGTGTAAATACATCAACACTCCTGTTATATCATATGATATAATGGGAGTTTTTCTTTTAGTAGGGGGACATAATATGGACAGAAAATCTTATCTAACTAACTATAGTACCGATTATTATTTACTGTAATAGGAGAGAATGAAAAAGAATTATTACTATTACAGATTAAATTACTCGATACAAAAAGTAGGCTATTACTTGAACGTATCAATCAAATAAAACTAACTATTGATATAGCTACTAATACTATAATTGAAAGATATGTAAATAGTAATATTAAACTACATGAAATAATTCATTTGTTAAAAGTACTACTAATACAAATAAAATTAACATTTACACTAAGCTATTAACTATTAAGATGATAGAAATGGATGAATTAGTCGCTCTTGATTCTTTAAAAGAGGTAGTTAAGATGTTAGATATAGAACAGTTAACGGCTATAATATGTGCTAAACGAGAAAGCATTTATGGCAGAATTGCCATAGAAGAGTACCATAATAAATGTCTAGAAGTTGATTCTGAAGTTTATAAAGAACTAATACTAAAAATAAAACAAGATAGGAAGGAATGTTGAAAATGATAAATATTAAAGAAGATGAAAGATTAAATAAGTTAAACCATAGTTGTGCCCATTTATTAGCTCAAGCTATTAAACATCTATACCCAGATGCTAAGTTTTGGGTAGGACCAACTATAGAAGAAGGCTTTTATTATGATATTGACTTAGGAGATAATGTAATAAAAGAAGAAGAGTTAGAAAAAATCGAAAAAGAAATGAAAAAATGTGCTAAAGATAGTAAAAATATAGTTAGACATGAAATTAGTAAGAAAGAAGCACTTAAAATGTTTAAAGATGATCCATATAAAATGGATTTAATATCTAGAATGGATGAAAATGAGAACGTTATTTCCTGCTATACTCAAGGTGATTTTACTGACTTATGTCGTGGGCCACACGTTGATAATACTAAAGAATTAAAGCATTTTAAATTACTAAAAGTTAGTGGAGCTTATTGGAAAGGTGATGCTAAAAATAAAATGCTTCAAAGAATATATGGAGTATGTTTTGATACAGAAGAAGAATTACAGGAATACTTAAATCTATTAGCAGAAGCCAAAGAAAGAGATCATCGTAAGATAGGTAAAGATCTAGAAATATTTATGGTTAGTGATTTAGTAGGTAAAGGACTACCACTATGGTTACCAAATGGTTATACACTATGGAGAACATTACAGAATTATATTACTGATAAAGAAGTAAGCTTTGGTTATAAGCATGTTCATACTCCAGATTTAGGTAGTGTTGACTTATATAAAACATCAGGGCACTGGGAACACTATAAAGATGATATGTTTCCAGCAATGGAAATGGATAACGAAGCATATGTACTAAGACCAATGAATTGCCCACATCATATGGTAATGTTTAAGAATTTCTTACACTCATATAAAGACATGCCAGTAAGAATTGCAGAGATTGCAAATGACTTTAGATATGAAGCAGCTGGAGCCGTAAAAGGTATTGAAAGAGCCCGCTCATTTACTCAAAATGATTCTCATATTTTCTGTACACCAGAACAGATAGAAGAAGAATTCAAAGGCGTTTTAGATCTTATAATGGATGTATATAAAGACTTTGAAATTAAAGATTTCAAATGTCGTCTATCACTAAGAGACCCATTAGATAAAGAAAAATATTTCCAAGATGACAATATGTGGGATAATGCAGAAAGCTCTCTTAGAAAAGTATTAACTGAACTTAATGTAGATTATTTTGAAGCAGTAGGAGAAGCAGCATTCTATGGGCCAAAACTTGATATTCTGATAAAACCAGCTGTTGGCAATGAAGTAGCTCTATCAACTATTCAACTTGATTTCTTACTTCCTAGAAGATTTGAATTATACTACATCAATGAAAAAGGAGAAAAGATGACTCCGGTAGTAATCCATAGAGCTATCTTAGGTTCCCTTGATAGATTTATAGCTTTCCTTCTAGAAGAAACAAAAGGAAGCTTACCACTATGGTTAGCTCCAAATCAAGTAAATATCATTCCTGTAAATAACGAATATCATTTAGAATATGCTAATCAAATTAAAGAAATACTAAAAAATAATAATATTCGTGTTACTCTTGATGATAGAAATGAAAAACTAGGATATAAGATGAGAGAAAGTCAAAAGAAAAAAATACCATTAACTTTAATCTTAGGAAACAACGAACGTGATAACAATACTATTAGTTATCGTATTCATGGTAGTGAAGAGACTCATACATTACCAAAAGATGAATTTATCTCCTTCATCAATAATGCTATTACTGATAAAATGTCAAATAAGGATTTATAATATAAAAAGGTACTTTGCTTAAATGAAAAGTACCTTTTCTATAGGAAAAAAGTAGGACTAGAAGAATTAGTATTAACTGTATTATTAATGTTACTATCTTCGCTAGATATATTAGAATATGCATTATTACTATTATTATAGTTATTATACTTGTTACTACTATTTTTATTACTAGTATCAGTATCTCTAACAGCACCCATTACTCTAAACATAGTTTTAGCATTATTAACTATTGGCTTAACTTGATAAAAAATGGGAATAGCCTGATTAATAACATTTAAAGTCTTACCAGCTGAATTCAAAAAATTACCAAAATTAAAGTTATGAAATAAACCTTTAATACCTAAACCAGCTTTACCAACACCACTAGCAGTTTGATAAGCTTGAAACATATAGGGATTATAAAAACCATTTTGAAACATAGGCATCCCTCCTTTACTGTATTATATGATAATATAAAAAAAAGTTTAAAAAAAGTAATGTTTATGTTATACTAATATCAGTAAGAATAGAAAAGTAGGTGCGTGTGTAATGAACATATTTATAGCGGTATACCATGTAGTAAGAGATATCATTCATTTTCCTATTACTTTGGTAGAATTAATTAACAAAAAGAAGATAGAAAAAAATAGAAAAGAAGAGGAACAATCTCGTAAATTATTAAAAGAAACATTAGAAAATTCAACTTCATTAGCTGGAGATAACGCTGAAGAAATACTAGAAGATGTAACTAATGATGATAAAGATGGAAAAAGTGATCTATTAACTTTCAATTATGTAGTTAAAAATGATATTGGTCAAGAAATAAAAAGTTCATTTGATGCTAAAAGTGCTAGTGAAGTAGAGGCTTTCCTTACTAATGAAGGTTATCAAGTAGTTAGCATTGAATTAAAAAAGAAAAGTTTCTTAGATTTAGAAGTTAACCTATTTGGTACTAAGATGCGTTCTGGAGAACTAAGCTTTGCTTTAACCCAATTATCAACCTACATAAAAGCAGGTATTCCTCTAATAGATTCAGTACGTATTCTAGCTAAACAATCTACTAAACCAGCCAAGAGAAAAGTATATGAAAAAATAGTTTTTGATTTAGTAGCTGGTGAAAGTTTTAGTAAAGCTTTAGAAAATCAAAGTAATGTATTTCCAAGATTATTAATTAATATGGTTAAAGCATCTGAGTTAACTGGTGATTTAACAGCTACCCTAGATGAAATGAGTGACTATTATACTTCCATTGAAGAAACAAAGAAACAGATGATATCAGCATTGACTTATCCTACTATAGTCTTTATTTTAGCCATAATAGTAGTAGCATTCTGTTTAATATGGGTAGTACCTAACTTTATATCTATGTTTGCTGATGTAGAAGCAGAATTACCATTAATAACCAAAATAACGGTAGCAGCAAGTAATTTTATGTCTAAGTATTATATAATCATTTTAGTAGTATTAATTATAGCTATAGTCTCATATATAGCTGCATATAAGAATATTAAATCATTCCGTAAAACTATGCAAACATTTAATATGAAATTACCAGTAATAGGTAAAATAATTATTTATAATGAAGTTACTATGTTTACTAAGACATTTGCCCAATTACTAAATCATAGTGTTCATATTACTGATAGTATGGCTATTCTATCTAAGATAACTAATAATGAAATATATAAAGAAATAATAGCTAATACGCTTAATACTCTAAGTAAAGGTGGTAAAATATCAGAATCATTTAGAGGGCAATGGGCTTTCCCAGTAGTTGCTTACGAAATGTTAGTAACTGGTGAATCAACTGGTCAATTAGGATTAATGATGGATAAAGTAGCAACTCATTATAGTAATCTACATAAAAATGCTGTAACTCAAGTAAAAAGTTTAATTGAACCGTTAACTATATGCTTACTTGCATTTGCAGTTGGATTTATCTTACTATCAATAGTTATCCCAATGTTTGATTTATATAATGCAGTAGGTGGAATGTAATGAGTAATATAATGGAGTTAATCGTATTTTTTATAATAGGAATAGTATTAGGTTCTTTCTACAATGTAGTAGGTTATCGCTTACCTCAAGGTGAGTCAATAATAAAGCCTAAATATTCCTATTGTCCTAACTGTCATAGTAGGTTAAAATGGTATGAATTAATCCCTATACTATCTTATATAATTCAATTAGGTAAATGTAGACATTGCCATAATAAAATATCATTTTCTTACCCTATGGTTGAATTATTAACTGGTATTATGTTTGCAGTATCATTTTATTCCTTTGGCTATTCTTATAATTTAATAATAGCTTTAGTTTTATCTTCTTTATTTAGTATAGTAATTGTAAGTGATGTTAACTTTCTAATTATACCAGATGAAGTAACTATAATATCAGCTATTATTATAATGATAGCTAAATTCCTAGATAATGGTATCATAGGTGGATTAAAAGCTATTGGTAGTGGTATTTTACTATTTACTGTCATGTACTTAATTATGCTACTTGGTAACTTTATGTTTAAAAAGGAAAGTCTAGGAGGAGCAGATATTAAGTTAATGTTTGTAGCTGGATTAGCTCTAGGACCTATATTAGGTTTCTTAGTAATATTTGTCTCAAGTATATTAGCTCTACCTATATCGTTATTAATATATGTATTGGATAGAGAACATATAATACCATTTGGACCATTTATAGTAGCTGCTATGTTAATTTTATTTTTATTAAAGATTGATTTAAATACGTTTATAAGTTTATTTTAAGAGGTGTCTTATGAAAAATGAAAAAGGTTTAACTAGATTAGGTTTAATTATTATTATTGTGTTAATGATTGTTGTGATATTTGCTTTAGTGTATTATTTTGGTAATCAAAAAAAGAGGAATTTTATTACTGAAGCAAAGGAATATATATCAGATGTTAGATCATTAATAACTAGTGATTCTATTATTGCCCCTGATACATATGATGAAAAAGTAGTTATTTCAATTAGTCAAATAAATCCAGATAAGAGACTAACTAAGTCTGCTTTTGGCGGTAATTTAGTAAAGGAAAAGAGCTATATAATCATAAAGAATGCTGGTACTGAGTATCAACCTAAGTATGAGTATTATATAGCATTAGCAGATGATAAAGGAAATTGTGTTGAGTTAACTGAAGAATCTAAATTAAACCGTAATTTAGTTACAACTGAATGCAAAATAGATGAGTATGCAGAAACAGGTGCAGCCTACATCGAATAAGTGTACATTTCCCCGGGAATTTGTCAACCTTTTGGACCACTTTTAGAGGGGGTATCAGCGTAAGCTGCAAGATTTTTCAAAATCATTTG
>CAKPSO010000037.1 GCA_934183185.1 uncultured Bacilli bacterium
GAATTAAAGAATAAGTATGAAGGGAATGAAGAAATAATGGCATGTGTGAGAAGAGTAGAAGAATTGAGAGAAGATCCGGATTTTGTGAGATACTATGATTATGAAGAATCACATAAACAAGACTTAGAAGCTAGCTATGATACTGGTTTAGAACAGGGAGTTAAACAAGGAATTGAGAAAGGAATTGAAAAAGGAATTGTGCAAGGTTCTAAACGAGAAAAAATAGAAATAGCTAGGGCTATGTTAAAAGATATTCAAGATTATGAATTGATTTCTAAATATACGGGATTAACAGTAGAAGAAATAGAAAAATTAATATAGTTAAAATTTATAATATTCGAAAAAATACCGAAACTCTAAAAAACATTTGCATATTGGTATACTATGTGCTATAATTTAACTCGTTAGTAATCCGATGTTACTTGTTTGATATGATTACTGTTAAAACAGGAAAGGAGAGATATCGTATGGCAAATGTAATTGATAAAATTACTGCTAAACAACTAAACCCTAATGTACCAGAATTTCGTGTTGGTGATACTGTTAGAGTTGATGTTAAAATTGTCGAGGGTAAGAGAGAAAGAATCCAGGCTTTCGAAGGTATCGTTATTGCTCGTAAAAATGGAGGAGTTTCAGAAACATTTACAGTTAGAAAAATGTCATCTGGAATCGGAGTAGAAAGAATTTTCCCAATTCATTCTCCAAAAATTGCTGGAATTACAGTAATTAAGAAGGGTAAAGTTAGACGTGCTAAATTAACATTCCTTAGAGGAAGACTTGGCCAATACAGAATTACCGAAAGAAGAGATAAATAAGGCTTTTATAGTCTTATTTTTCAGTTGAGGTGCTATATGGAAAAAGAAAAAACTAATACATATATGAGATTAGGTAAAGAACTATTACCATATTTAATAATTATTCTAATAATTTTATTAGTTAAAAGATTCTTGTTTACTACTATTTTAGTTAATGGTAGAAGTATGAATGATACACTAAAAGAAAACGATGTTATGATATTAGATAAAGTTAGTTATAGAGTTTCGGACATAAAAAGATTTGATATTATAGTTTTAAATGCTAGTAAAACTAAGCTTATTAAAAGAGTTATAGGATTACCTGGAGAACATGTTAAATATGTAGACAATGAACTATATATTAATGATAAAAAAGTATCAGATACCTATGGTAAAGGTATTACTTATGACTTTGATTTAACTGAACTAGGTATTAATAAAATACCTGATGGTTACTACTTTGTACTAGGAGATAATCGTGAAGATTCATTAGACAGTAGAAGTATTGGGATTATACCTAAAAAAGATATTCTAGGTCATGCTACATTTAGATTGTATCCATTTAATAAATTTGGTAAAGTTAAATAATAGTAACTACCCAAAAACTAAAGAATAAGTTATAATGATATTAGAATTTAAACATATTAATTATAAGGGGTGATCTAATGTTTAAAAGAAGAAAAAAAGTAGATGGAGTTGATTATCAAAAACTAAATGAGGGTATTGAAACAACTACTATTCTTTTAAAAATATTTTTAGTATTAGCACTTGTATCACTTGTTTATGTTATTACTAGATTGTTCGTAGAATGGCGTATATTACCATTTATTAATAGCATTTTATCTATTATTTCACCATTATTTATTGGAATTGTGATTGCGTGGTTATTTGATCCAATAGTTAAAAGATTATGTAAAAGGGGTGTTAATAGAACACTTGCTGCTATTTTTGTATATATTGTTTTCTTAGCTTTTATATATTTACTATTACGTTTAATGATACCATCTGTATATAATCAATTAAATGATTTAATTACTTCAGTACCATCACTTGTTACTTATTTGAAAGATAGTATTGATGATTTATTTGTTAATTTAACTGATATTACAGGATATGATTTGACTGATATGAAACTAGGCTTATATGATACTATCAATCATTTAGGTAAATCATTAACTGTTGATTTACCTGGTACTATTATGAAGGTAGCTGGTAATATTATTACTGGTGGTGCTAATTTACTAATAGGCTTATTAATAGGATTATATATGTTGTTTGATTTTAATAACGTTAAGAAACATTTAGTTAATTTAGTGCCTAAGAGGTATCGTACTAATACGGTAGAATTAATAGATAGATTAAACAATAATTTAAAGAGTTATGTTCATGGTACTTTTAGAATTATGTTTATACTATTTGTATTTCAATCAATAGCTTTAGCTATAGCTGGATTAAAGGCTCCTATGGTATTTGGATTATTTTGTGCTGTTACTAATGTTATTCCATATATTGGACCATATATTGGTGGTATACCTGCTGTACTAGTTGGACTTTCAATGAGTCCTATGACAGGTTTATGTTCATTGATAGCTGTAGTTATAGCTCAAGTATTAGAAAGTTATTTCCTACAGCCATTAGTAATGGGTAAAACTATGAAACTACATCCAGTAACTATTATGATTGGGTTATTGCTATTTGGACATTTCTTTGGTATAATTGGAATGATTCTTGCTACTCCAGTTATTTCAATTATTAAAACTATTTTTCAGTTTTTTAATGAAAAATATGATATAATGGAGAAGCTTACAGATAATTAAAACGTTAATAAAAGATAAGTAATAAAAATTATATTTGTAGAAAGTCTATGGTTGATGAAAATAGATAATATATTTTTATGAAAGCTACTTTTTAGTGACTAGTAAACTAGTCCGGCCTGGCCGTTATATGAATTAAGATCTAATTAGGATGGTACCGCGTTAATCGCTCCTAACTTAGGTCTTTTTCTATGAAAAAGGGTGATACAATGATAGATAATCTAGAAATAAAAAAATTGGCACCAACTGATGAAAGAATTTTAGAAGTAATAAATTTTTTATCAGAAGAAAGTTTCAATCTTTTCATTCAAAATAATTTAAAAGAATTTGATAATTTAGAACAAGACAAAAAAGATAAATTTAAAGAACTTGCTTTAAGACAAGGAATAGATTATTATTTATCTTGTGATGGTGAAATTTACGTAGCGTATTTAAATGATGCAATAATAGGTGCAGCTTTAAGAAATAACGATTCCCTAGACTCATTATTTGTAAAAAAAGAATACCGTAATCAAAAAGTAGGAGGTACACTACTTGAAAAGGTATTGAATGATTGTAAAGAATATCAAGTAATCAGATTAAATGCTAATATAAAAGCTATTTCGCTATATCAAAGATATGGTTTTTGTCAGAATGGTCAAATAGAAAAAAATCTCATAGTACCAATGGTATTAGAAAGGAAATAATATGAATGATAAAAAGATTTATTTAATTAGTGGTAGAGCTAGAAATGGTAAAGGAACTGTTACTAATATTATAAAAGAAGAATATGAAAAAAGAAATTTAAGAGTATGTGAAATTCAAATAATGAGAACTCTAAAAGGTTACCTAAAGGATTACTTTGGATGGGATGGAAAAGAAGAAACTAAACCTAGAAAATTACTTCAACAAATAGGAACGGAGATTATTAGAGACAAGATGAATATGCCATATTTTCATATAGATAGATTAACTGATGATATAAAAGTATTAGCTAATTTCTTTGATGCTTTTATAGTTAGTGATATTAGATTACCTTTGGAAATAGAAACCATAAAGGAGAGATTTCCTAAAGTAGTTAGTATTAATGTTACTAGAGAAAATTACGTTAGTCCACTAGAAGTTAGTGAACAAGTTCATATAACTGAATTGGCACTTAATAATTATGATAAATTTGATTATCAAGTAGTTAATAGTTCCCTAGAAGGGTTAATTAGTGATATAATAAAAATAGTAAGTGAGGTAGAAAAAGATGAAATACATGACTAGTACTGAGATTAGAAATATGTGGTATAAATTTTTTGAAAGTAAGGGGCATAAAAAAGTACCAAGTGCGCCTTTAATTCCTATAAATGATGATAGCCTTTTATGGATTAATGCTGGCGTTACACCACTTAAAAAGTATTTTGATGGTAGAGAAGTACCTGAATGTAGAAGAATAGTTAATATTCAAAAGTGTATACGTACTAATGATATAGAAAATGTTGGTATGACTGCTAGGCATCAAACTTTCTTTGAGATGATGGGTAATTTTTCAGTAGGTGATTATTTTAAAGAAGAGGCTATTTCTTTTGCGTATGAATTATTGACTAGTCCTGAATGGTTTGCAATTCCAAAAGAAAAATTATATGTAACGGTTTATACTGATGATGTTGATGCTTATAATAAATGGTTAAGTATGGGTATGATGGAAGATCATATAGTACGTTTAGATGGTAACTTTTGGGAAATAGGTGAAGGACCATGTGGACCAGATTCTGAAATATTCTATGATCGTGGAGAAAAGTATGATCCAGATGGCAAAGCATTAGAAAACTTTAAAGCAGATTTAGAACAGGATCGTTATGTTGAAATATGGAATAATGTATTTAGTCAATTTAATGCAAAACAGGGTGTTGATAGACATAATTATCAAGAACTTCCTAGTAAAAATATAGATACTGGTGCTGGGCTTGAAAGATGGGCTTGTGTGTTCCAAGACGTTGATTCTAACTTTGATACAGATTTATTTGTACCTATTATTAAAGCTATAGAAGATTTAAGTGGAACCTTATATAATGGTGATGCTCCATTTAAAATTATAGCTGATCATATTCGTGCAATTACTAATGCTTTATCTGATGGAGCTATTTTTGAAAATGTAGGTCGTGGATATGTACTTAGAAGATTATTACGTCGTAGTGTTAGAATGGGTAAGAAGATTGGGCTAAATGAACCATTTATGTATAAATTAGTTGATACAGTAGTAGACATAATGGGAGATAGTTATAAAGAATTAGTTGAGAATCAAGGTTATGTTAAAACTCTTGTATATGAAGAAGAAGAACTATTCCATAAAACTCTTGCAGCTGGTGAAAGAAGATTATTAGAATTAATGGATGAAGCTACTACTAAAGTAATATCTGGTAAAGATGTATTTAAACTTTATGATACATATGGTTTCCCTTATGAGTTAACACTAGAATATTTAGAAGAAAAAGGGTTTACTACATCTAGAGAAGAATTTGATACATATATGGAAGAACAGAAAAAACTAGCTAAATCATCTCGTAAACAAGAAGCTAATATGAATATTCAAAATGAAGCATTATTGAATTTCAAAGAACCTAGTGAATTTACTTATTATACATATGAGGAAAAGGGTAAAGTAATTGGCTTATTTGATAATAATGGAAATGTTGATACTCTTAATAAAGAAGGATACGTAATTTTAGATAAAACATGTTTTTATGCTGAAGCTGGTGGTCAGGTAGGAGATACAGGTATGATTACTAGTGATAACTTTAAAGCTAGAGTTTTAGATGTAAAGAAGGCTCCTAATGGGCAAAATTTACATAAAGTAAAATTACTAGACGGTAAGATTACTGTTGGTGATAAAGTTAAGTGTAATGTTGATTACTTACGTAGAAAGAAAATTGAAGTAAACCATTCATGTGTTCATTTATTACAGTATGCATTACGTACTTTGATTAGTGATAAGATACAACAAGCAGGTAGTAGAGTTGATGATTTATCACTACGTTTTGATTTTACTTATACTGGTAAAATACTTGATAATAAAGTAACTGAAGTAGAAAATTATATTAATGATTTAGCTAAAAAGAATATTGATTCTAATACTGATATTATGAGTGTTGAAGATGCTAAAAAAACAGGAGCAATGGCTTTATTTAATGAAAAGTATGGTAATGATGTGCGTGTTGTTTCTATTGGTGATTCTAAAGAATTATGTGGTGGTACTCATGTTAAAAATACTAATGAAATTGAGAAATTTGCGATTGTATCTGTTGAATCTAAAGGAAGTAATGTTTATAGAATTGAAGCTGTTACTAATGATGCTGTAGAAGATGCATTAATGGATGCAATTAAGCCATATAATGATGAAAAGATAAAACTATTAATGAAGGCTAAAACTATAATTAATGCTGCTAGACATGATGGAATACTATTAGATTTTGATATTCAAATAGATAATAAAGAACCTATGAGTTATGAAGATATTATTTCTGAGAGAAATGAACTAGAATATACTCAAGAAGAAGTTAAGAATCTTGAAAAAACTTATATTCAAAAGAAACAAGAAAAGGCATTAGAAAATTTATCTATTTATGAGTCTCATATTGAAATGATTAAAGGTAATAGTGTTTTACTTATGAAATTAAAAGATCAAGATACAGATGTTTTAAAGAGTATTATAGATACTTTATTAAATAAAATGGGTAATGGTTTTATTTTCTTTGCGAATGTTAAAGAAGATCAGGTTCAATTCTTAGCCCGTAGTAATATTGATTTATCAGCTGGTGATATTATTAAGTTAGCTGCTAGTAAATCTAATGGTAATGGTGGTGGTAGTCCTACATTTGCTCAGGGTGGAGGAAAAGATATCACTCATTTAGATGAAATATTAGATGAGATTAGGAACCAGATTTAATGAAGAATAGTATCTATTTAATAGTATCTAATGATAAAGTAGTTGTTGATCTTAAGATTAAAGAAATAATTGGTACTACTAAGGCTTCTATAATACGTTATGATTTAGAGGAAGTACCTATTGAACATCTAATAGAAGATCTTGATACTTATAATTTATTTGAGGATAAGAAAATAATCATAGGTAGCAATGCTACCTTTTTGACTAATGGTAAGAAAGATCCTATACAACATAATTTAGTAATTTTAGAAAAATATATGGAGAATCCTTCTACTAATAATGTTTTGATATTAGTTACTGATAGTTTGGATAAAAGAAAGAAAATAGTAACAGAAGTTATTAAAAATAGTAAAGTGATTGAGGGAGATTATTCTACTAGTAATTTGATTAGTGATAATATAGAAGATTATAAAATGGATAATAGTGCTAGAAATCTTTTAAATGAATACTGTCCTAATAAAGAAACTTTACTTCATGAACTGGAAAAGTTAAAATTATATAAACTTGCTGAAAAGGAAATTACTTGTGATGATATTAGAAATATAGTAACTAAGAATGTTGATGCTGATATTTTTGCAATGATTGATTACATTATGAATGGTAAAAAGAAAGAAGCATTTAAGGTTTATAATGAACTTTTACTTCATGGGGAACAAGTGGCTACTATGATAACTAGACTTGGTAATAAAATTCGTTTGATTTACCAAGTAAAAGTATTCTTGCAATCAGGTAAAAGTGATATCGATATTAGTAAGATACTTGGAATGCATCCATATCCAATTAAATTGGCTAGAGAAGCATCTTATAAATATAGTGAGAATCAATTATTAGATTATTTAGAAATGCTAGCTAGGATGGATTATAATTTAAAAAGTGGTGAAAGTGATCCTAGTATTATATTTGAAACATTTATTGCGGAGTTATAAAGTCAATATTTATATATTGGCTTTTTAAGTGTGTTTAAAGTTAAAGTTTACTAACTGTTTATTTAATTATGTACTTCCGAATAATAGAAAAGTGTGATAGAATTAAATAGTAACAAAATGGAAACTAGAGATAGTATTATTTGTATATTTTAGTAAAGAATAGGTAGTATGGAGGTTCTTCATAATGAAAGGTAAGAATAAGAAAAGAAATATTAAAATATTATTAGCAGTATTAGTAATAATAGGAATAATTATGATAATGTTGGGAGTAACGTATGCAGTATTTACTTATACTAAGTTGGGAACAACTAGTAATGTAATAACTACTGGTACATTAAAATTTAGTTATACAGAAAATACAGGAGTAGGAAGAGGAATAAGTTTAAGTAATGCTTTACCAGTAACAGATAAGAAAGGTAAAAGTTATACAGAAAGTGGACAAGTATTTGACTTTACTATCACAGGAACAAATACTAGTAGTAAAGCTATACCATATGAAATAACGGCAAGATTAAATAAGAATTCAACACTAGATAAGAATGTAGTAAAAGTATATCTAACAGATATAACGAATGATGAAAAAGAGGTATTAGAACCAACTATATATGGAGATTTATTACAGACAAGTATAGATGTAGGAGAAAATACAGAAAAGACTTTATATCAGACTACAGTAGATAGTAATACTAATAATTATGAAAAGAAATATAGATTGAGAATATGGATAGATGAAAATACAGATTTTAGTGGAATAGAGCAGGAAGATGGAAGTATGGTATATCCATATAATAATAAGACATTTACAGTAACAGTAAATGTATATTCACAAGATAATATAGTAATGAATAGAGATTATAGTGAATCAATATTAAATGGAACAGATCCAGTATTAAAAGATAACTTAATACCAATAAAAATAGCTAGTGATGGAACAGTAAGTAAAGCAGATATAAAGAAGAAATGGTACAAGTATGAAAATAAAGAATGGGCAAATGCTGTAATATTAAAAGACGAATCTATTACTTATAATAATGGAGATACTATACCAGAATCAAATATAGAATCATATTTTGTATGGATACCTAGATACAAGTACCAAATATTTGATGAAGGTAATTATACAGGATTAACTAGTATTCAAAACAAAGTTCAAACAATAAACGTGGTATTTGAGAATAAAGATACAACTCCATCAAATGGAACTACTAAAGGTACATGGTTAACACACCCAGCATTTACCTCATTTGATTCAAATGGATTCTGGGTAGGAAAATTTGAGACAGGTTATGATGGAGCTACAAGTACTAGTGCCGCTCAAGTAAATAGTGTTGATACAAGCAAAATCATAATCAAACCTAACGTATATAGTTGGCGAAATATAACTGTAGGTAATATGTTTAAGAATAGTTATGATTACCAAAGAAGTTTAGATTCACATATGATGAAGAATACTGAATGGGGTTCCGTTGCATACCTTCAACATTCAATATATGGTAGTCAGTCAAGTATTAGAATAAATAATAATGAAGCCTTTATAACAGGCTATACATCAACTACTGAGCCAACTTTAGGCTATAATGGAACTAGTATAGATGGCAATAGGCATGAATCAACTTCTTTAGGAGTAGATGGAACCTATACAGTAAATTATTTAAATGCTAACTCAGGTGTAGCATCAACTACAGGAAATAGAAGTGGAATGTATGATATGGCAGGAGGAGCATGGGAATATGTAGCAGGCTATACTACTGGAGCAACAACAGTAGGTGGAAGTAGTGGAATAGCTAGTTTATATTCCAACTTCTTTACTAATAGTACTTATACAAAATATTGGGATAAATATACATCAACTACTAATACTCAATTTAATAATAGAATTTTAGGAGATGCAACCGGAGAGATGGGCCCATTTGGAAGTGAAAAAGATTCAAATGTTAGTACTAGTTATAAATCAAGCTGGTATGGGGATTACGCTTACCTTATCCGTTCCTCTAAACCTTGGTTTGTACGTGGTGGGCGTTGGGCAGATGGTACTGCCACTGGTGCATTTGCATTTCATGATAATTCAGGCACTACAGATGCGAATTCTTCTTTCCGTATCATCTTAACGCCATCAAAATAATCAAAAAAATGTAAATTTTATACTTTTAATAAATTAAAGTAAATATAATAACTGAATTTTGAAAATTGTCTTAGACAAAATTTGAAAT
>CAKPSO010000038.1 GCA_934183185.1 uncultured Bacilli bacterium
ATGTCATTGTAGTAGCCAGTGTAAGCTGTATTTATGGTATTGGTGAAGTAGAAGAATATCGTAATAAAATGTTAAGTATAGGTGTTGGAGATACCATTGAAAGAAACACTATTATGACGAAATTAGTAGAAATGATGTATGAAAGAAATGACTTTGACTTTAAACGCGGTACCTTTAGAGCTAAAGGTGATGTATTAGAAATAATACCAGCCTATCAAAATACCAAGGGATATCGCATTGAATTCTTTGGAGATGAAGTTGACCGTATTAGTGAAATAGATACTTTAACTGGAGCCATTCTTCAAAATAAAAAAACATTAACTGTTTTTCCAGCTAGTCACTTTGTAACTAGCGATGAAAAACTAATAGAAGCCATTAAAAGAATTAAATTAGAACTAGCTGATAGGATTAAATACTTTAAAGACAATAATAAATTATTAGCTGCAGAAAGAATAGAACAGCGTACAAACTATGATATTGAAATGTTAACAGAAACTGGTTTCTGCCGTGGTATCGAAAACTACTCTCGCCATATGGCTTTACGTGGTGAAGGAGAAACTCCAACTACACTAATGGATTTCTTTCCCAAAGATTTTTTATTAGTAATTGATGAATCTCACGTAACACTTCCTCAAGTAAGAGGTATGTATAATGGCGATAGAGCTAGAAAAATGAATCTAGTAGAATATGGTTTTAGACTTCCAAGTGCACTAGATAATAGGCCATTAAAATTTGATGAATTTGAGAAGAAAATTAACCAAGTTATTTATGTATCAGCAACACCAGGAGATTATGAACTAGAAAAAACTAATAACCACTATATTGAACAAATTATTCGTCCAACAGGACTTCTTGATCCAACGATTGAAGTAAGACCAAGTAAAGGTCAAATAGATGATCTAATAGGTGAAATAAAAGATAGAATTGCTAAAAATGAGCGAACCCTAATTACTACATTAACTATTAGAATGGCAGAGGAACTAACCAATTACCTAAAAGATATTGATATCAAAGTAGCCTACCTTCACAGTGAAGTAAAGACACTAGAAAGAATGCGTATAATTAGAGATTTACGATTAGGTAAATATGACTGTATTGTAGGAATTAACCTATTACGTGAAGGAATAGATATACCAGAAGTTAGTCTGATAGCTATTATTGATGCAGATAAGGAAGGATTCCTACGTAGTGAAAGAAGCTTGATTCAAACTATTGGTAGATGTGCAAGAAATGCTAATGGACATTGTATAATGTATGCAGACAAAATAACTGATAGTATGGATAAAGCTATCAAAGAAACTATGCGTCGCCGTTCTATCCAGGAAAAGTATAATGCCGAACATGGAATTATTCCACAAACTATTAATAAAGAGATAAGAGATTTAATTAGTAATGTGGATGAAAGTAAACAAAATACAGATAAACCTAAGAAGAAAGACAAAAAAGAATTATTAAAAATGATAGACGAAGTAGAAGAATCTATGAGACAAGCAGCCAAAGAGTTAGACTTTGAACGTGCTATGCAGTTAAGGGATGCTCTATTTGAATTAAAGAGTGAATTATAATGAAGAAGTTTAAAAAAATCTATATAGAAATAACCAATATTTGTAATCTTAACTGTTCATTTTGTAGTATAGATAATAGAATAAAAGAAAGTATATCACTAACTAACATGGAAAAACTACTCCAACAAATAAACGATTATACTGACTATATCTATCTCCATGTAAAAGGAGAACCATTACTACATCCACAGCTAAAAGAAATATTAGATTTATGTGAAAAATATCATAAAAAAGTAAATATAACTACTAATGGAACACTAGTAAAAAAGAATGAAAAAGTACTAAATCATCCTGCAATACGCCAAATTAATTTATCATTACATAGTGAAAATAATAAGTATGATTACCTAGAAGAGATATTTAAAGTAGTGGATAACTTAAAAGATAAGAATATAGTTTATCGATTTTGGACAATGAAAAATGATAATTTAAAAGATAAATCCACTATTTTAGTGGAAAAAATAATAACTCATTATGTTTTGTCAAAAGAAATAGTGGAAAAAATATATAAAGAAAATAATATTAAATTAAAAAGTAATATTTATATAAATAAAGCTAATGAATTCATTTGGCCAAATATAAATAATGATTACTATGAAGAACATGGTTACTGTTATGCATTAAAAGACCAATTAGCTATTTTAGTAGATGGTAGTGTTGTTCCTTGTTGCCTTGATAGTGATGGTATTATTACGCTTGGTAATATCTATAAAGATTCTCTAGCTACTATTATAAATAGTGAGCATTTTCAAAAAATGAGAATTGGCTTTTGTAACCGTAAAGTAACTGAAGAATTATGCAAACACTGTAGTTATAAGAGCCGTTTTGATGTTGAAAAGTAATTGACACACGTTGAAAAATATAGTATTATAAACATCCTATAAACAAGGAGGGATGATAATGTCAATATTAAAATTACAGGGTTATTATGATGCTAAAAATACTTATTTAGGCTTTGCTGAAACATTAAATCCCAATGCAGGTTATCATGAAAATCAAGTAATACAAAAAATAGTTATCCTATGTAAATCTAAAGGAAAATTAAAACCAATGTTTAATGACTATGAGTATTATAATTTAATAGAGAGTCAACCCGCAGTTAGTTATTTAGATCCAAGAGAAAAGCCAATATTTGGTTATCTAACAGAGTCTCAACTACAGAAAGCTATAGCTAGAACGGGTTTAAAAGAAGCTGATCGCTTAAATGAAAATAAAGTATTAAAGAAGGTTGCTTAACAGTAATCTTTTTCTTTTAAATATTCTTTCACAAACAAATGTTTTGTGTTATAATAATAAACGGAAAAGGTGATAATATGGATAAAATAATTATAAAAGGTGCTAGAGAAAATAATTTAAAGAACGTTGACCTAGAGTTACCAAAGAATAAATTAATAGTTATGACAGGAGTATCAGGTAGTGGTAAGTCTTCTCTTGCTTTTGATACTATTTATGCAGAAGGGCAAAGACGTTATGTTGAAAGTCTATCTGCCTATGCCAGACAATTTTTGGGTGGTACTGAAAAACCAGATGTAGACTCTATAGATGGGCTATCTCCATCAATCAGTATCGATCAAAAAACAACATCTAAAAATCCTCGCTCTACAGTAGGAACAGTTACTGAAATATATGATTACTTAAGACTATTATTTGCTAGAATTGGAATACCATACTGTCCAATACATCATATCCCAATTTCATCCCAAACAGTAGATGAAATAACAGATAAAATAATGGAAAATGATTTAGGTACCAAACTAATTATAATGGCACCAGTCGTACATGGAGAAAAAGGTACTCATAAGGATTTATTAAATGATTTAAGAAAAGATGGTTATGTAAGAGTACGCGTTAATGGAGAAACCTTAGACTTAAGTGAAGAAATAGAATTAGATAAAAATAAGAAAGATAACATAGATGTAATTATTGATAGAATTGTCTTAAAAGAAGATATTAGAAGTCGATTAGCTGAATCAATAGAAACGGCTATAAAACTATCAAAAGGTAAAGTAGTAATAGACTATGTTGGTAACAAAGAAGTAGTATATTCAGAAAACTTTGCCTGTCCTTACTGTGATTTTTCATTACCAGAATTAGAGCCAAGAATGTTTAGCTTTAATGCCCCATTTGGTGCTTGCTCTGACTGTAAAGGATTAGGTATAAAATTGAGAATGGATCCTGATTTAGTAGTACCAGATAAAGATAAAACTTTAAATAATGGTGCAATTAAAACTCTAACTGATGATCCTGAAGCTCTAGATTTTAAACGATTAGAATGTTTGTGCAAGCATTATAAAATAGATATGAATAAACCATTTGGTAAGTTACTAAAAAAACACCAAAATTACATATTGTATGGTAGTGATGAAGTAATCCATTTTAAATACCAATCAAAAAGTGGCAATCAATATAATCAAAAGGATTTCTATGAAGGAATTATAAATAATCTTGAAAGAAGATATATGGAAACTAACAGTAGTTGGATTAGAGACTGGTTAGAGAACTATATGATCGAAACAGAATGTGAAACCTGCCATGGTGCAAGACTTCAAGACAATGTATTATCAGTTTTAGTAGGTGGAAAGAATATATATGAAGTAACATGTATGAGTATTAAAAATTTAATACCATTCTTTGAAAATCTGAACTTAACAGACTCTCAAAAAGAAATATCTAATCTATTAGTAAAAGAAATAGAATCTAGATTGAGTTTTCTAAAAAATGTAGGTCTAGAATACTTAACACTAAGTCGCTCTGCTGGAACCTTATCAGGAGGAGAAGCTCAAAGAATTAGATTAGCTACTCAAATAGGTTCAAAATTAACAGGAGTACTTTATGTATTAGATGAACCAAGTATTGGACTACACCAAAAAGATAATGAAAAACTAATCAAGTCATTACTAGAAATGCGTGACTTAGGTAATACATTAATAGTAGTTGAACATGATACTGATACTATGTTAGCCAGTGACTTTTTAGTAGATGTAGGCCCAGGTGCTGGAGATAATGGTGGTAAAATAGTTGCTGCTGGAACCCCAAAAGAAGTAATGGAAAATGAAAATAGTATTACAGGACGTTATTTAAGTGGAAAAGAAGTTATTGAAGTACCAACCAAGAGAAGAAAAGGTACAGGTAAGAAAATTGAAATAAAAGGTGCAGCTGAAAATAATCTTAAAAATATTGATGTATCATTCCCATTAGGAACATTTACTTGTGTAACTGGAGTATCAGGTAGTGGAAAAAGTTCACTAGTAAATCA
Organism: uncultured Bacilli bacterium; assembly: GCA_934183185.1. Classification (GTDB taxonomy): domain Bacteria; phylum Bacillota_I; class Bacilli_A; order RF39; family UBA660; genus Alloscybalousia. Next base: position 4,822 of record CAKPSO010000038.1, read on the forward strand.
AATCCTATGTAATGCAGCTTACCAACAAATATATAAATCTAAAGTAAGACCAGGTAAACATAAAAAAATAATGGGTCTAGAACAGATAGATAAGGTAGTAGAGATTAGTCAAAACCCAATAGGAAGAACGCCACGTAGTAATCCCGCAACTTATACTGGTGTATTTGATGAAATAAGAGATCTATTTACTACCACTAAAGAAGCTAAAATGTATGGCTTTGGGAAAGATCGATTCTCATTTAACGTAAAGGGTGGAAGATGCGAAGCATGCCGTGGTGATGGTGTTAAAAAGATTGAAATGCACTTCTTACCAGATGTTTACATACCATGTGAGGTGTGCCATGGAACTAGGTATAATAGTGAAACATTAAGAATAAAATATAAGGACAAGAACATAGCTGAAGTACTTGATATGAGAGTAAGTGAAACCTTAAAATTCTTTGAAAATGTACCTAAAATCAAATCAAAACTTCAAGTATTAGAAGATGTAGGTATTGGTTACATTAAACTAGGACAGAGTGCAACAACCTTATCAGGTGGTGAAGCAGGACGTGTAAAATTAGCCAAAGAGTTACAGAAAAAACCAACAGGTAAAACACTTTACATCATGGATGAACCAACTACAGGACTTCACAGTGCAGATATTAAGAGATTACTTGCAATTATTCAAAAAATAGTAGATAATAAAGATACCGTAATAGTTATTGAACATAACTTAGATGTAATTAAATGTGCTGATTACATTATTGATTTAGGACCATCAGGTGGTGACAATGGTGGTACTATAGTTGGAACCGGAACTCCAGAAGATATAGCCAAAATAAAAGAGTCAGCAACCGGAGAATTTTTAAAAAAATATTTATAACTAAGGTGATAAAATGACTAAAGAAAAAAAGAGAATTATTAATAATATAATTGAAGTATTGCTTCAAATGATAGGGTATGCCATTGTTTTAGTATTAATTGCAACCTTTTTTGACACATTCTATATAGATGATAAGCATTTATATTTATATGGAATCCTAGCAACTATGATTATATTTCTCCTTAATAAAACAATTAAACCTCTTCTTTTTTTTCTAACTATCCCAATAACAGGTATAACGATTGGTATATTTTATCCTTGTATCAATCTATTTATATTAAAGTTAACCGACTGGATATTAGGAAGTCATTTTCAAATTAATAACATATTTATAGCCTTCCTATTAGCTATATTAATATCAGTAATGAATCAATTATTAGATAATTTTATTACTAAACCAATTATGAGGAGGTTAAAGAGAAATGAATAGAGTAGCTTTGGATTTAGGATTTATACAAATATATTGGTATTCAATTTTTATCTTTTTAGGTATCCTTTTTGGAGTTAGTGTAATCTTAAGAGAATGTAAAAGGCAGAAAATAAATGAAGATTTTATTATAAATCTAATATTTTATGCCATAATATTTGGTCTAATTGGTGCTAGATTATATTATGTATCCTTTAACTTAGATTATTATTTAAAATATCCCCTAGAAATATTAGAAGTATGGAATGGTGGTATGGCTATACATGGTGGAATTATAGCAGGATTAATAGTAGCATATTTTTATACCAAAAAATATCATGCTAATCTTATAAAAGTATTAGATATCATAGTAGTTGGACTAATCTTAGGACAAGCTATTGGAAGATGGGGGAATTTCTTTAATGGAGAAGCATATGGTGCTGTTACTACATTAGAACACTTGAAAAATATTGGTGTACCTAATTTTGTTATAGATGGAATGTATATTCAAGGTGCATATCATCAACCAACATTCCTTTATGAATCAATTTGGTGCTTTGCAGGATTTATCTTATTACTGTTATTTAGAAGATATAAATATTTAAAGACAGGACAGTTAACAGGAATATATTTGGTATGGTATTCAGTCGGAAGATTCTTTGTTGAAGGTATGAGAATGGATAGTCTAATGTTAGGCCCACTTAGAATGGCTCAAGTTATATCACTATTAGGAATAATTATTGGCTTGTTACTAATAATATTTAGTAAAAAAGGTGGACACTTTGATAACTTATATAAATCTAATAACCAAGAAATACAGTTCTAATAAGGAGGTTAAATATGAATTATAATACTATTATAATAGGTTCAGGAGTAGCTGGCATGACAGCTGCTATCTATCTAAAAAGAGCTCGCAAAGATATATGTATTATTGAAAACAGTGTCCCAGGTGGACAAATAACCTTAGCATCAGTAGTTGAAAACTACCCAGGTTTTAAATCTATATCTGGAGCCGATTTAGCTCTAAATATGTATAATCAAGTATTAGATTTAGGAGTTGAATATAAGTATACTAAAGCTAAGGAAGTTATAGTAGAAAAAAACAAAATAAAAGTAGTAACTAATAATGAAGAATTAACCTGTAATAACTTAATAATAGCTACTGGACGTTCCCCTAGAAAACTAGAAGTAAAGTTAGAAGATAGATTAGTTGGAAATGGTATAAGCTTCTGTGCTACTTGTGATAGTAGTTTATATAAAAATAAGAAAGTTGCTGTTGTAGGTGGAGGTAGTGCTGCTCTAGAAGAAGCACTTTATCTTTCTAATATCTGTAGTAGTGTAACATTAATTCATAGAAGAGATGAATTTAGTGCTCAAGAATCATTAATAAATGAAGTAAAAAACAATAAAAATATAAATATCTTAACTAATAGAGTAGTAAAAGAATTTAAAACAGCAGATAATAAACTATCAAAGGTATTATTAGAAGATAAGAATCATAATCAAGAAGAAATAGAAGTTGATGGCTGTTTTGAATATATAGGTCAAGTACCTAATACTGATATTTTTAAAAGCCTGGATATTTTAGATGAAAAAGGTTATGTCAATGTAGATAGCAATTATAAAACCAAAATAGATGGTATTTATGCTGTAGGAGATTGTCTAAAAAAGGATATGTACCAAGTAATTACCGCCTGCAGTGATGGAGCTATAGCTGCAAATAATATCATAAGAAAAAAATAAAGGAGGATTACTATGTCCTTTACTACCAACATAAAAGATGAAATAATAAGAATAAATAATACTAAGTTAGAAAGTATAGCTGAGTTATCAGGATTTATTAGAAACAATGGTTATTATGATGATATAGAAATAAATCTAGTAACCGAAAATGCTGCTGTAGCTAAAAGAATTTATTCATTGGTAAAAGAAATATATGATGTAACATGTCAAATAGAGACCCGTAAAGGGAACAATTTTAGTAAAAATAATTTATACCTAATAACTATTGATGAGAAAGTATCATTTATTCTTAAAGATTTATCAGTAATTGATGATGATGGCAATTATCAAGAACAAATAGCCCCATACATAGTTGATTCAGAAGAAGAAATAAGAGCATACCTAAGGGGATGCTTTCTATCAAAGGGAAGTATAAATGATCCAAAGACTTCAAGATATCACCTAGAATTTCTAATAGACAACAAAGAAGAAGCAAAATTTATTCAAAAACTATTAGATACATTTTATTTAAATAGTAAAATATTATCTAGAGAAAAGGGATATATGGTATATATCAAAGAAGCAGAAAAAATAGGGGACTTTCTAAGAATAATAAACGCTAACCAAGCAGTATTATATTATGAAGATATAAGAATATATCGTGATCATAAAAATATGACTAATAGACTTAATAATTGTGAACAAGCAAACATAGATAAAATAATAGACACCGCTACTAAGCAATTAGAGGATATTGATTATATAAAAAATAATTTAGGGATTGATTTATTGGATGAAAAGACACAAGAAGCAATTAAATATCGTGAAAAATATCCAGAGGCATCACTTCAAGAGTTAAGTGAAATAATAACATACGAAACTGGAAAGAATATTACTAAATCGGGATTAAATCATCGCTTCAGAAAAATAAAAGACTTAGCATCTAGAATGAGGGAGGAACAAATATGAAAATTAAACCATTAACTATAAATAATAATCAAAAAGAGGAATTTGAAAGCTGCAATATAGATAATTTATCAACAATAGAAGGTGGATATATTATTACACCTAGAGGTGAAATAATAGTAGTAAAGGATAATGAAAATCACTGTGATGTATTTTCAAAATATATAAACAATTATTTAGAAAGTGAAAATTATACTGAATATAATACTTTAGTAGCTACTAAAATGTTATGTGAAATAGGCTGTTGTGTATATGCCGGTATAAGATTAGAATATATTAAAAATAGATTAGAGGGTTTATCAAATTGTATAGCGAGCTTGACATTTCCAAGTGATCCAGAAAAATTAACATCAATTCAAAAAGAAATATGTCTTAAATTAATTGAAAGTAATATCTCTGTTATAACTAAGAAACCAAAAATATATGTCCAGTACGGTAGTTTTCCAGCTAATATTTATGAAGAAGAAACAGTAAAGAAAAGCCTAAATTCACAATCTAATGAATTAAAAAAATAATTATAAAAAATTCACAATCAGTAAAATTTCCCCAACCGGGAATTTGTCAACCTTTTGGACCACTTTTAGAGGGGGTATCAGCGTAAGCTGCAAGATTTTTCAAAATCATTTG
>CAKPSO010000039.1 GCA_934183185.1 uncultured Bacilli bacterium
TATTTTGTCTTCATAACTTAATTTTGACATATAAAAACCTCGTTTCTATTTTGTCCAAGAAACGGGGTTCATATCACCTAGCATGTTGTTTTCTTATAATACTATTTTTTATATTACGAAACATTGAGTTTCAATTTTCATCTTACGAATTAATCCCTTTAATTTGTTATAATTACCAGGAAATTTATCAACACCACGATAGTAATAGCTATCGCCATTTTTAGTAAGAATATCTAACTCCCATTCCACTTGTCCCATTGTACTTAAATCTAAATAAGTTCTTTGCCAATTATTAACCATAGGAATAAGATTTTCTACAAAGCTATCAAATATTTCATCACTAACTTCAACTCTTTTAGAAGTTTGCCTTAAATTAGAATTTTGAGCAATTACCCTTAAAGTATTTCTAGTACGAGTTTTATTAAGCTCGAAAGTATCTTTCTCACCACTAGCACGCCTTTCAAAAAATGTAACTTTTTTTACTTCTGGAAACATATAAACACCACCTCTATATTTAATCATAATTATATTCTAACACATAAATTCAATTATTAACATCACTTATTTTGAACATAAGAATATATTATGATTAACGGGAAGTGATTAAATGAATACTACTCTAAATATGTTAAAAATTGGCGATAAAGCTAAAGTGGTAAAACTAAATAATAAAGGCTCAATCCATAGAAGATTACTAGATATGGGCCTTATTCCAGGTACTGAAATAGAATGTGTATTAGTAAGTCCATTTAAAGATCCAGTAGCCTACTTAATAAGAAATACCCTAGTAGCTATAAGAAATAATGATAGTAAATTAATAGAAGTGGAGGTAGTTAACTAATGATAAAAGTAGCTCTAGCAGGTAATCCAAACGTAGGTAAAAGTACTATTTTTAATACTTTAACAGGTATGAAGCAGCATACTGGTAATTGGCCTGGTAAAACAGTAAGTAATGCTATTGGTAACTTTACTTATAATAATAAAAACTATGAATTATACGATTTACCAGGTACTTATTCATTAATATCTCATTCAGAAGAAGAAACAGTAGCTAGAGATTTTTTATGCTATGAAAAAAGTGATTTAGTAATAGTAGTATGCGATAGCTTATGTCTAGAACGTAATATGAATTTAGTACTGCAGATAATGGAAATAACTAAAAGAGTAATAGTGGTTGTCAATTTAATGGATGAAGCTAAAAAGAAAAAAGTAACACTTAATTTAAAACTATTAGAAGAAAAACTAGGTGTACCCGTAGTAGGTACATCTGCACGCAGTAAAATGGGAATTAAGAAATTATTAGAAACTATTGATAATATAGATAATTATAAGTTAAAACCATATTCAGTATACTATAATGAAAAAATAGAAAAAGAAATAACTAATATTGAGAAAGAAATAAGTAAATTAAATTTTAAAAATCTAAATTCTAGATGGGTATCAATAAAACTATTAGGTAATGACAAAGAAATATGTACCAAAATAGAAAGCTATTTAAATATTGATATTAGAAAAATTTATAAAATAAAATCTAGTAATAGCGAAATAACTGATTCCATTGTTTCATCTATTATGTCTAATGCTGAAGAAATAGTAAAGAATGTAGTTAAATATGAGAATAAAAACTATAATGTTAAAACTAGAAAAATTGATCGTATTCTAACTAGTAAACTCTTTGGTATACCATGTATGTTAATATTACTATTATTTGTTTTTTGGTTAACTATTATTGGAGCTAACTACCCATCTTCATTACTATATGACATTTTATTTAAATTAGAAAAACCATTAATGAATATTCTAGTATTTTTAAAAGTACCTAACCCTTTAATAGAAATGATAGTATCAGGAGGTTACAGAACATTGGCTTGGGTTACTTCTGTAATGCTACCACCTATGGCGATATTCTTTCCTTTATTTTCAATATTGGAAGATTTAGGATATTTACCACGAATAGCCTTCAATCTAGATCGCTGTTTTCAAAAATGTAAGGCATGTGGTAAACAAGCCTTAACTATGTGCATGGGTTTTGGATGTAATGCTGTAGGAGTTACAGGTTGTCGTATAATAGATTCTAAACGTGAGAGACTAATAGCCATCTTAACTAATAGCTTTATACCATGCAATGGTAGATTTCCAACTCTATTAGCCATCATATCAATATTCTTTATAGGAAGTAATAATTCTAATTTATTAAAAGGATTAATACTAACAGGAGTTATATTACTAGGAATAATAGTTACTTTATTTATATCTTGGCTATTATCAAAAACTGTACTTAAAGGAACTCCCTCATCATTTACTTTAGAATTACCACCATATCGTAAACCCCAATTTATAAAAACTATTATCAACAGTATATTTAATAAAACACTACATGTATTAGGAAGAGCTGTAATTGTAGCATTACCAACAGGACTATTAATTTGGCTTTTAGCTAACATAAATATTAATGGTACTAGTATATTATCTAATTTAAGTATGCTACTAGATCCATTTGGTAAATTAATAGGATTAGACGGAGTAGTATTAATTTCATTTATATTGGGTTTTCCTGCTAATGAAATAGTAATCCCAATCATGATAATGACTTATATGTCTCTAGGAAATATAACAGATTTTTCTAATCTACAGTTTTTAAAAGACTTATTACTTCAAAATAATTGGACTATTTTAACTGCTGTTAATATGCTAATAATAACTCTATTTCATTTTCCTTGCTCCACAACTTGCCTTACTATAAAGAAAGAAACTGGTAGTATTAAATGGGTATTATATTCAATACTATTACCAATGCTAACAGGAATAATTTTATGCTTGATTACTACCACTATATATAATTTTTTCTAATTGACTGTTATAAATAGTATTGACTGTTATAAATAGTAATGTTAAAATTAATGTATAAATAATAGGAGAAAGTTATGAAGAAAAAGGGTTTTACATTAATAGAATTATTAGCAGTATTAATAATTCTAGGAATAATATTAGGATTGGCAGTAGGAGCTTTGACAGGATATTTAAATATAGGAAGAAATAAGTCATATCATATTCTAGAAGAAAGTATGAAATCGGCTGCTACTGATGCCATAACAAGTTGTCTAACGGGTGAAGATAAGAATAGAGAATTCTGTAAGAATCATGATTTATTAGAAAAACAGTATGATTATGAAATAATAAAACTAAAAGAATTAATGAATGATGATTATATAGATGCTATAAAAGATCCTGCTAATACAGATTTACTATGTAGTGAAGATTCATATGTATACATAACCAATAAAGCAGGAGAAGATAGTAAAAATGAAGACTTACAGTATAAAGTATGTTTAATGTGTAGTAAATATAAAGGTAAAGATTGCTTAGATGATTTAAATGAAGGTAATTATAACGCCTACTGTAAAGTAAGTTATGATGAAACAGGAAATATTCCATATGATGGAAAATGGACTGATAAGAATTTATATTTAACTCTAACAGCAGAAGGAAATTATAAGTACGGAATAGCTAGTTATACATATAGTTTTGATAAAGTAAGTAAACAAGTAAAAGCAACTGATGATAAAACTGTAGTAACACTAGATATGAGTGTTGGAAATAAGATTATTAAAGTAACTGCTAAAGATGGAATGGGATATACTAAGGAAACAGACTGTGGAGTAGTAAAAGTGGATAAAGAAAAAATTCTAAGTGCAACTCTAACTGGAATGTTAAAAGATAAAAAGAAAGAAATTAAGAGTGGAAGCTGGGCAGGAGAAGATGTAATCTTAACTGCAACACCAAATCCAAAAGAAGTTCCAAGTGGCTACTTATATCAATGGTATAAAGATGGAATAAAGCTAGGAGAAGAAACAACAAGTAATACCTATACTGCTACAGTAGATGGAACATATTATGCAGAAGTAACTAATAGTTTGCATAATCAAAAAGTAACCACTAATGAATTTATAATTAAGTTTGATAGAACTAAACCAACCATAACAGCTATTAAGAATCCAATAAGTATGGGAACAGAAGATTATGAATTTATAAATAATGTTGAATATACATTTGGAATAAGTGGAGGAAACGTAAAATGTAATCCAAAAGCAAGTAGAAAGACAGGAACATATGAAGTAACATGTAATGCCTTTGGAAATAATGGACTAACAGCTAGTATAAAATTTAAAGCTCAGCATAGTTTTCCTGCTACTTATGTAAGTAGGTCATGTACTGGTGAAAGAAATTGTGTAGATAAACCTAATTGCCATACTGTTGGATATCATTGGTGTGAATCATCAGGTGGAAATTGTGATACGTGCAATGGTTCATCAAGCTTATGCCCAGAAGTAGAATGCAATGGAACATATAGGTCATGTGATAAGTATACTTATGATTGCTCATATTATTCTTGTCCAGCAGGAACTACACTAAAAGGTGCTACCTGCTACTATTAGAGGAGGAATAATGAAAAAGAATATAAAAATAAGTTTAATATTATTAATTATATCCATAATAATAATTACTATAGGCATAGTATTATTCTTAAATAATAATGAAAATCTTACAGAAGTTAACTATTACTGTTACATGAAATCTGGTTACAGTAAAACAGTTATTATAGAAAATACTTATGAATTTACATATAATCAGAATGTTAAAAATCCTATAAGAAAATTTACTGCCACCTATAAAGATTCTAATGAATATAAAGAAGATAATTATGGTAAATTCTTTATAGAAAATGATAAACCAGATAAAGTTGAAAATGATGATAAAAACTTAAAAAGAACTTATATTTGGAATAATGGATTATCATTTGATAGGGATAAAGATACTATAGATTCATATATTAAATTAATAGAATCAAAAGGTTATAAATGTACTAAAAAATAATAATAAAAAATAAGAAAGTTGAATAGACTTTCTTTTTTTCGACAAATTTTTACTTGCATATTTAGTATTCTATATACAGGTGAATGAAATGAAAACTAATTTTTTAATATCTATTATCTGTGCTATATTATTAGGATATTTATCGGCAACTTTTATTTTTAAAGAATACCGGGATAGTAATAGCGTATTTGGTGCTAGTAATACTATTTATTTTCTTCAATACGGTGTATATACTAATCCCAATTCTTCTAATATTAAGGACACTAAGTATATTGAAGTAGAAGAAGATGGTAAATACTATGTATATGTAGGTATGACTACTAGTTTAGAAAATGCAGAGAAAATAAAAAAGATCTACCAAGATAATAAAACAGAACTGTATATTAAAGAAAGCTATATTAGTAATAATGAATTTGTTAGTGAATTATCTCAGTATGATGTACTATTAGATAGTTCTAAAACTAAAGAAGAAGTAAACTCTATCCTATCAACTATCCTATCTACTTATGAAGAACTAGTATTAAAGAGGTAATTATGAGAATAAAAGATATTCCAATAACAGATAGACCTAGAGAAAGATTATTAGAGTATGGAGCAGAAAATCTATCTAATGAAGAATTAATATCTATACTACTAAAGACTGGTAGTAAGAAAAAATCAGTAAAAGAATTATCTCTAGAAGTATTAAAACTAATAGATAATATTGAAAACCTAAAAGATATAACAGTAGAAAAATTACTAACTATAAATGGTATTGGAACAACTAAGGCTCTAGAATTAATTAGCGCTGTAGAGTTGGGAAAAAGAATATTTATAAGAGGTAACACACAAACTAAAATACGCTTTAGGAATTCAAATGAAATATATAAAAATACTAAATATTTATTTGCTAATAAGAAACAAGAATTCTTTTATTGCTTTTACTTAAATAATAAAAATGAAGTAATTGAAAGGAGATTATTATTTATGGGAACAATTAATCGTAGTATTGTTCATCCCAGAGAAATCTTTAAGTATGCATACTTAAACAGTGCATCAGCTATTATCTGTATGCATAATCATCCAAGTGGTGATATAACCCCAAGTAGAGAAGATATAAGATTAACAGAATCACTAGTAGAATTAGGTAAATTAAATGCTATACCAGTATTAGATCATATTATTAGTAGTGAAAATGATTATTATAGTTTCTATGAAGATGGTAAGATAATTAATCTATAGGTGATTAACTTGAAAAAGAAATATAAGTCTTATCGTAAGAACAATATATATATAATTATAGGAAGTATCTTTATACTACTTGTATTCTGTATATTTTATAATTATAAAATTATCTTTAAAACTACTATATTTACTGATATAGGTAGTAGTATAAATAGATTATTTATACCTAAAAAAATAGATTATCAGAATATAACTTCTCTTCAAGAAAGAAGATTAAAAGATGATATTAATGATTTAAAGAAATTACTAGATCTTAAACAAACTGCTACTGGTTATAAAATGATATTTTCTACTATTACTAGTAGAAATGTTGATTATTGGTTTTATACTGTTACTATTGATAAAGGTAAAAAAGATGGAATATCTAAAGATATGATTGTGATTAATGAGAATGGTTTAGTAGGACGTATTCTTGAAGTACATAATCATTCTAGTATAGTAAAACTAATAAGTGCCAATGACTCATATAATAAAATAGCTGTTGATATTATATCAGAAGAAGATACATATAAAGGAGTTATAAGTGGATATGATACTGATACTAATTCTATATTAGTTACATGTATTCGTAGTACTTCTAAAGTGAAAGTAGGGGATACTATAGAAACAAATGGTATTGGTACTCTATTTCCTAATGGTATTATAGTAGGTACAGTAGAAAAAATAATTAGTGATGATTTAGGTATAAGTAAAGTATTAAAAGTAAAATCGAACGTTAACTTTGAAAATATTCGCTATGTAGCTGTATTAAAAAAGGATACTAACGAATGATACTATTATCTTTTTTCTTAGACTCTATTATCACTAATTATTATCCATATACTATAAACAATTTATCATGGTTTAGACCATGTTTTTATATACTAATATTAGTAACAGTACTATTCTATAATAAAAAAGAAAAATATATATTTGAAAAAAAACTAATTCTAACTATAATAGGCAGTCTAATATTTAATGTTAACTTACTAGCAAGAACTATTATTTATCTACTTATATTTTTATCTGTTAAATATATTATAAAAGAATATCATAAAAGTATTATTACTTATCTAATTACTATATTAATATCCCTATTTATATATTATTATTTCTCTTATTTTATATTTATCTTCTTCAAAGAAACAACTATTACTATTACTTCTACTACTTTAGTATTTATACATTCTATACTTATAAACTGTATAGTAGGAATAATTATTTATTATCTTTTTGACATAAAATATAAAAGAAAATAATAATAGTTATTAGGTGATTATATGGATGAATATAAGTCAGTAAATCGTTATCTAAATAAACAAAGTAATAATACTAATACTACATCTATTAGAAGAAAAATAATACTAAATTTAATTCATAAAGTATTATTATCAGCTTTAATATTAATATCTACTTTATGTATTATAAAGATTTATCCTGATACTAAAGATATTATTTATAAGAGAGTATACCAAGATAATATTTCATTTTCTAGGATAAATGATTTCTACAAGAAACATTTTGGTTCAATTCTACCATTTGATAGTTTAATGAGTAATCAAACTAAAACGGTATTTAATGAACATTTAGAGTATGAGAGTAAGGAAACATATAAAGATGGAGTAAAGCTAACTGTAAGAAGTAATTATCTAATGCCTATATTAGAAAGTGGTATAGTAGTATTTATTGGTAATAAGGAACACTATGGACAAACTATTATAATTCAACAAGTAGATGGTATTGATTTATGGTATGTAAATATAAAAAATGATTCTATAAAATTATATGATTATGTAGAAAAAGGAGATTTATTAGGAGAATGTATAAATAATGAAATATATCTCTATTACCAACAAAAAGGAGAGTTCCTAGATTATCAGAAGTATTTACCATAAATTAAGTTTTCATCCACTTTTCTATGTTTTATTAGGCATATCTTTTTTAACTGGACATTTTCGTCATATAACTATTTTTACTATAATAATTTTAATTCATGAACTAGGACACTTTATAACTGCTTATTTATTAGGATGGAAATGTATAAAGATAACTATTTATCCATATGGAGGATATAGTGATTTTGAGGTAGAGATAAATATTCCATTATACCAAGAATTATTAGTATTAATAATGGGACCTCTAACTCAAATTATATTTGTTTATATTTTGTCTTTTTATATAGATAATTCTAATTTAGTATTATTTAATTATTATAATAGATTAATACTATTATTTAATATGTTACCAATATATCCACTAGATGGTGGAAAACTATTAAATATAGTTATTAATTATTTTATATCTTTCTATAAGTCATATCAAATAACTCTATATATTAGTTATTTTTTATTTATATCATGTTTTATAGTTATACTTATTTATTATTTTAATTTACTATTATTTATAATTTTCCTTCTATTAGGAATAATGTTAATAAAGGAGTTTAAGAAAGCTCCATTTTATTATCAAAGATTTTTATTAGAACGTTATATTAATAATTATTTCTTCTCAAGAATTAAAAATATTAAGAGTATAGAAAATATGAAAAGGGATAATTATCATTTTATAAGAGGTATTTCTGAGAAAGAATATTTAAGGATATATTTTAATAGTAAATAAAATATAAATAATAAGAAATAAATATCTATTTTTAATGTATATTTATAAGAATATTTAGTAAAAGTAGGTGTTTTAAATTATGGTTTTAATTTTAATTAAAAAGTGCTTCCACGAGGAGCAAAAGTATGATAAGATTAAGTAGTAATAAAATAATAGCTAGAGATAGTATTATTTGTATAATTTAGTAAAGA
>CAKPSO010000040.1 GCA_934183185.1 uncultured Bacilli bacterium
CGTGATATTTTTTATTATCAATCTATGCCTAGAATCAAATCACTTTTAATTGTTTTATTAATAAGTTGTATATTAATGTATATTGGATTAAAAATATTTAAAAAACTTGAAAAAGGATTTGCTGAGGAGGTTTAGTATGAATAAATGTGATATTATTATTCCTGTATATAATGCACCAGAATGGGTAAAATTATGTGTATATGCCTTAATGCAAAATACACCTAAAGAAAACTTAAACAAAGTGTATTTATTAGATGATAATTCTAATAAATATACCAAAAATAGTTTAAATAATTTAAAAGAAAAATATGGAAATGTAATTCAGATAGAAACAAATGAAAAAAATTTAGGCTTTGTAAAAAATGTAAATAAAGGCTTAAAACTATCAATGAAAGATGAAGATTCAGATTGTGTTTTATTACTAAATACTGATTGTTTGCTTAGTAAGAATACAATTCCTAAATTAATGGAACATATTAATAAAAATAATAAAATTGGTTTAATTTGTCCTGTTTCTAGTAATGCAGCTAATCTTACATTAGAAATGTTTGAAGGGTTTAGTTATACACAAATGGACAAGTTATTAGAGAAAAAATTTAATGGTATGTCTTTTGATGCTTGTACAGTAGTTGGAAACTGTTTAATGATTACTAAAAAATGTTTAAAAAAGGTTGGCTATTTAGATGAAATCTATGGAATGGGTTATGGGGAAGAAACTGATTATCATTTCAAATCACTATCAAAAGGCTTTGAAGCAAAAGTAGCTATTGATACATATGTATTTCATAAAGCTGAAGTATCTTTTGGTACATCTAAAACAAAACAAGAAAGACTGAACCACAATCGAAAAATTTTCTTTGATAGATGGGGTAAAGATTATGAAAAAAGCTACCAAGAATATAAAAAAAATGATCCAATCCAATATATAAAAGAAAATTTGAATGATGAAGATAAAAAAATAGATATTGATACATTATTTTATTTACCAGATATTCATCAAAATGCTGGTGGCTGTCATATGATAAGTGATATTGTAAATTATATGGTAATTAATGGCTTTCAAGCTAGCATTTTATATAATAATATCGTTAATTATAAAGAAATAATAGTCTTCAATCCTATTTCTATCAAGAAAATAGATGATGTTGAAGCAAAAAAAATAGTTTCTACAATATGGCAATCTGCATATACAGCTCATAAGATTGCTGAAGATAAGAAAATACCATTAGTTAATTTTGTGCAGGGTTATGAACCATACTTTGAAAATGCTAATATATATGGATTAGTAGAGTTATCATATAAATTATCAGATTCCACTTTAACTATATCAAAATATTTATCTGAAAAATTAAAAGATATATTTGGTTATCAAAGTAAAATTGTACCAAATGGAATTAATTATGATTTATTAAGTTTTAAAAATACAAGAAAAAAAGTTCAGACAGTTACTATGATATTACGCGGTAATGATATGAAAGGTGACTTTATATTATTGGATTTAGCAAAATTGATCAATAATCGCTGCGATGATTTAAATTTAAATATTGTATATATGAATCCATATATAGAATTTCCATATTTTTCAAATCCAACTATTCATGTGAATTTGATAAAAGGGCCAGTAGAAAGATCAAAAATTAATGAAATTTTACAAAATAGTGATATTTATATTGATGCATCTATCAATGAGGGATTTGGTTTAACAGCATTAGAAGCAATGACCGCTGGTTGTGTTCCAATTGTTTCAAATTCTTTTGGTGTAACTGAATATATGGAAAATAATAAAAATGGTTTTATCATTGATGAAGTAAATAATGTGGAACGATATTATGAAAAACTTTCTATTCTGATAAATGATGAAAAGCTATTAGCTACTATGAAAAAGAATGGAAGTAACACTTGTAAGAAATTTGATTTTGATAATAATGTTAAAAATTATATAGATTATTTTAATAGTATTGATGTAAGTAAGAAACAAGAAAAAGAACTTACTGAAAAAGAAAAAGAAATTATATTAGCTTTTTCACAATCAAATAAAAAGTCATCAAAAACAAAAAAAATAGTTTATGGCGTAAACAAAATTCTTCCAAGATCACTAAAGGAAAAAATTAAAAAATTAATAACATCATTATATAATTTATATCAGCATTAATTGAGGTAGGAGTATTATGAAAAAGAAAACTTGGATTTGGTTGGGATTATTCCTAGCTCTTTTTATATATTATTTTATGGTTCCTGTGAATATATTTTGGGATACAGGTCACTATACATTTTTTGTAGCAATATTTGAAGGAAAATTACCATGGAGTAGTTGGGATATTGTAAGAGGACCTGTTTTTCCTTTGCTTTTGTATATAAGTAATTTCTTATTTGGCAAGACAACTCAAGGAATACTAATTTTAACTTTTCTATTTTATATAACTATGTTAATAGTAGTAAAAAAAATTTTAGATAACTGTTTAACAATAAAAAATGAAAAAAATAAAAAAATAGTATATAGTTTAATTTTTGTGGTTTTAATTGTTGATCCAATAATTTATGGCTATTATCATGCATTACTAACAGAGTTTGTTGCAATTACTATTTCTTTAATGATGTGTTATTTATCATGGAAATGGTTAGATGTTAGTTTTTGTGAAAATAAAAAGAGATATTTAACTTATAGCTTGATATTCTTCATTGGTACAATTATTTCTTGGCATTTAAAGCAGCCTTATGTAACAATTACTATATTTCCAGTTATAATTTCTAGTATTATTTCAATTATAAAGAATCATAATGTAAAAAATATAGTTCAAAGGGGAACAACAGTTATATTTTGTATAGTTGGATTAGTAGCTAGTATCTTCCTATGGAATCAATTTTTAGTTAGTAAAGGAATTAATTTAAATACAGATAGAAATGTAACAGCATCTTTTGGAAATCAACTAATGATAGGATTAAATAACTATGAAATCATAAAAGACTTTAATCAAACAGAATTATTAAATAGTAAGTTATTAAGTAATAAAGAAAAAAAATTATTAAATAATAAAAAACAAAATTATTACCTAATTAACATCAATAATTTAAAAGGAAAAACAATAGGGCAAAAATTAATTTTATTAGATGAAAATAATAATATTTCAACAACGACATCAATTTTGTTTATTTTAAAGCAACTATTAGAACATCCATATTTAGTATTAGAATCTTATACATCAAACTATTTAGCAATTGCTAATATTTATCCAAAAGAAACAAATGATGGTGTATCATATCAAGTGGCCAAAGAATTTTCTTTAAGCTATTGTCATGAAAATTGTTCTATTGCAGTAAGCGTAGCCAGTAAAAAATCAAATATTTCTTATATGTTAGATGATGCGTATCAACGAGTAATAAGCTACGAACAATATAATAATTCACCTATTTATATTAGATATATGTTAAAAGGAACTTCCTATGTAACTACTAATTTATATAAATTAATATTATTGATATTACCTTTCTTATCAATATTTTCTATCATTTCTTTTGCAAAGAATAATAATGATAATAGGAAAATGTTATCAATGGTTTTAATTTTATTTTGGTATAGTTTTTTACATATTTTAGTTCATGTAGCTACTGGTGCTAATATTGATAGATATGCTAGTCCAGCTTATATTACTACAATTATTGGCATAATAATATACCTATATTATTTTATAAATAAGAGAAATATTGAAGTTAAGAGAAGTGATAAAAATGAAAAACACAAACAAAGAAGAAATAAAAGATAAAGTATTATTTGTAATACCTGCTTACAATGAAGATGAAAACATTGAGAAAGTTTTGAATGAAATTAAAAAAGATGCACCATTTGCCGATATCTTAGTAATCAATGATTGCTCTAAAGATAATACAAAAGAAATAGTAGAAAACAATAATGTAAAATGTATTAATAACATTTTTAATATGAGATATGCAATGGCAGTGCAAACTGGTATAAAATATGCTAGTAGTCATAGCTATGATTATGTAATACAATTTGATGCTGATGGACAACATATTGCTAGTGAAGCCATAAAACTTTATAAGGAAGCTAAGAAAGATAACTGTGATATTGTGATTGGTTCTAGATATATAAAAGATACTGGCTATCCTTGTCCGTTATTCAGAAGAATAGGTACTAAATTATTTGCATCCATCATTAGAATTTTTTGTCATCAAACAATAGCAGATCCATTATCTGGATTCCAATGTTTAAATAAAGAAGTAATTGATAGATATTCAAAAATGGGAAATTATCCAGAATATCCAGATGCTAATCTGGTAATAGAAATGTTAAGAGCAGGTTATAAGATAAAAGAAGTTCCTGTAAAAATGAGGCTTAGAGAAGCGGGAGAATCTATGCACGGCGGAATTATCAAGCCAATTAAATATATGGTAGAAATGTTTTATACAATTGTATTTATTCTAATACAAACGCCTGTAAAAAAGAAGGTGAATAAATAATGAAAAAAATATATTTTATTGCTATAGCAGTATGTGCTTTAATTTATGTAATTTTTGAAGTAAGAAAAAAGAAATTCTCAATAAAAGAAAGTTTTTATTGGGTATTAGCAGCTATTATTATGTTCTTTTTGGCTATATTTCCATACTCAATTGATAAAATAGCTATTTTCTTAAACATTGAATATCCACCATCTTTATTATTTGTATTATGTATCATTTTCCTATTATTTATCAATTTCAGAAACAGTAAAAAAATTGCAGAACATCAAGAAAAAATAGTAGAAATGGCTCAACATATTGCATTGCTAGAAAATGAATTAAATAAGAAAGGAAACAAATAATATGAAGTTGATATTAACAATAATTTATATATGTATGACAACTACAGGAATCTTTTTAATGAAATTAGGTGGCAATTCACTATCACTAACTCTACAAAATGGAATTAATTTTAAGATTGGTTATATTACCTTATTAGGGTTTCTAGCGTATTTAATTAGTTTCCTATTATGGCAAAAACTATTAGTAACATTTGACCTTAGTTATATTGTACCGATCACAACAGGTATCTCACAAATTATTATCTTATTATTAGGCGTTCTATTCTTTAAAGAACAAATTAATTGGGTAGGCGTAGTTGGTGTTATTATTACGATTATTGGTATTACCTTAATTGGATTTGGAAAGAAAATGTAATAAAAAGTAGGAGTGAGAATGAAAATAACGATAATAACTGTTTGTTATAATTCAGGAAAAACAATTAAAGATACAATAGAATCTGTATTAGCTCAGAATTATAAGAATTTTGAATATATCATTATAGATGGTAAAAGTAAAGATAATACTGTTGATATAATAAAGTCATATGAACCAAAATTTAATGGAAAAATGAAATGGATTTCTGAAAAAGATAAAGGTATCTATGATGCTATGAATAAGGGAGTAAAACTTGCTAGTGGTGATATTATAGGACTTATTAATGCTGATGATATTTTAGCTACTCCTAATGCTTTTCAAATAATAGTAGATACTTTTAAAAATGAAAACTGTGATGGAACTTACTCTAATTTAAGAGTTTTAGATGGAAATATGAAAAAAGTAATTAGAGTATTTAATCCTAAAAAAGAAAATTATAAATTAGGGTGGTATCCACCTCACCCAACACTTTATCTAAAAAAAGATGTTTATGATAAAATTGGTCTCTATAGCTTGGATTATAAAATAGCAGCTGATTATGACTTAATGATAAGAGTTATGAAAGATAGTGATATAAAACTATCTTATATTAAAGAAGTATTAGTTTATATGCGTGGTGGTGGTGTAAGTACCAATGGAATTAATGGTTACTATAAAAGTTTTAATGAATCATTACAAGTATTAAAAGAAAATAAAATAAAATTTCCAGTAATTGTAAATTTGATTAGAACAGTAGTTATATTTAATCAATCACTAAAAGCAAAACTAAAAAACAATAGTAATTAATAATAGGGGGTATTATGAAAAAAGAAGTAAAACTTAGTATTATTGTACCATGTTATAAAGTAGAAAAATATTTGCCAAGATGCTTAGACTCATTGTTGAATCAGACTTTAGAAGAAATTGAAGTAATATGTATAAATGATGGTTCTCCAGATAATTGTTTAAAAATATTAAAAGAATACCAAAAGAAATATTCTTCCAAATTAGTAATCATTGATAAAAAGAATGAAGGCGTTTGGCGTGGAAGAAAAGATGGTATCAAGAAAGCAAAAGGAGAATTTATAGGATTTGTAGATAGCGATGATTATGTAGCACTAGATTTTGCAGAAAAATTATATAATGCTGCTAAGAAAAATCATGCTGATATTTCAGTATGTGGATTTGATAGAATTGATTTAGAGACTGGAAAGTTATATTCAAGAGAAATGTGTTACCCAGAAACTAAAATTATTGAAATGAATAAAAATCCAGAAGACGTACTGATGATAAATGGTGCACCATGGAATAAAATATATAAGGCAAATTTATTAAAAGAAATGGCAGAACTTGAACACCCACCTAGAATATTAGATGATATGATGTTTTTACTTTTGATCTATATCAATGCAAATAAAATTACTTTTATTCCAGATAGTTTAGTTTATTATATGGTAAGAACAGATTCTATTATTAATACCATAAGAAAAGAACAAGTAGAATCAACATATTTAGCTATGACTGAAGTAAGAAGAGTCTATGAAAATAGTGATCGTCGTATAACAATGTTACCAGTTTTAGATTCTATGGCTTTTCTTCATTTGGGGATTTCTCTAATGTTTAGACTTTCTAATGATAAAGAATGTAATTTAAAAGAAGCAATAAGAACAAATAATAAGTTTTTAGACGATTGGTTTCCTACTTGGAGATATAGTAAATTTATTAAATTATCTTATATGTTTAAACATGGATTTAATAATTTAAAAATATGGATTGTTAAAATGTGTTATAAATTTCATTTGTTTAGAGCTTTCTTAAAAGTTTACAATTTTATGATTACAAAATTAAAAATTGATATAAAATGGTAGAAAGAATAATATTCTTTCTCTTTTTTTCTTTAATATATAGTATAATAAAGTTAATAGGTAGGTGTTTGCAGTGAAAAATAACATTTTATATATTGTAGTACCATGCTACAATGAAGAAGAAGTATTAACAGAAACAACGAAGCAATTGAAAACAAAATTAGAAGATTTAATAGAGAAAAAAGTAATTGCTAAAGAAAGTCGTGTTATGTATGTAAATGATGGTTC
>CAKPSO010000041.1 GCA_934183185.1 uncultured Bacilli bacterium
TTAATGCATATATTTATTATTATAACAATGAACGTTTAGCATGTTCATTAGATTATAAAACCCCAATTCAGTATAAAGCCGAATTAGGGTTCTAAAAATTCTTTTTTACTGTCCACTTTTTATTGACTTATTCAATCTAGTTAGTTATATCTCTTTTTTCTTTTTATGATTATAAATACTATTTACTGTTTTATTAATTATTAAATCAAACTCTCCAATATATTCAATAGCACTGGCATTAAATCCTAATTTCATTTCATTTAGTCCGGAATACTTATTTGTTTTATTAAACTCACCAGTTATTCCATTTAAATTAAAGTAATTATAACCACTATTATTGAATTTTTTTATTAGTTCCCATTTTAATAAATAATTAGGATTGTAGCTACTATATTTTTTATTGAAACCTTCAATTACTAAATTAATCCCCTTATCATACTTAATTATTATTGCGCCACCAATTATAATTCCATCTGGATGATTTTGAAAAATTCTAGTTGCAGTATTTAGATGTTCTTGATATAATCCTAATTTCTTATCAGATTCCATTTTAGCATTGATTATTTTACTAACATTCATACTTCTACGTGTTTTTTCTTGAAGTAGTTCATTATATTTTTCATTATTATCTAATTCTTTTTCATAGTTTTCTTTACTTAATCGTAAGTATTTTTCTGGATGTATATAAGCTAAGTATATTTCTGCATCATCCTTAAAATTATCTAAAATAGATTGATAATATTTTATACTCTTTCTTTCCTTCTTTTCTATAAACTTATACAAAATCTTTAAATCATCATTACTTGCCTTATAAATATCTATTCCGCAACGATTAGCTTTACTTATCTTATTTCTTACCTGCTTAGCTAGTTGAAAATAAATCTTATCGTTAGATGTAGTTAACTTAGTAATAGCAGTCCATCTTGGCTTTTCGTTTTCAAAATACTTGTTGAAACCATGATGAATATAGCCATTTCTTTTTAATATTTCTAGAATTTCATTTATTTCTGGATTATATGATATTATATTTCCATTTTTATCCCTTTCGGCACAATGGATAGAAGGATTTATTTTAATGTATATAAAGCGTTGCTTTAATAGTAATTTTTTTAATTTTTTAGTTAATTCCTCTATTAAGTCATTATTACTATAATCAATTAAAAAACCGAAAGGAGCATATGCAACTTTATAATTCATCCATACTTTTTTATATATTAATAAAGTAGCACCAATTATAGTATTACTATTATTTAGAAATCCTAGAAAGTGATAATCATATCCTTCATTTTTCATTACTTTCGCATAATTTGAGGTTTGATAATAACTACGATATTTATGAGTTATAGCATATTTATCAAATTCTTCATCTTTTAAAGTAATAATTTTCATACATATTCTCCTTTCTTTAGATAGGTGGTTATTATAACACTTTTTTAGGCGTTTTTCAAATTCTATGTGTAAAATTGTATAAACATTATTTTTTTTAGACAAATTTATCTTTTATGTATAGTATAATATAGATGAAGGTGATGCTATGTTTACGGATAATAAAGTTCTGATACTTGGGTTTGCTAGAAGTGGGTATGAAGTTTCTAAAATTTTGAAACATAGAAATAATATAGTTATAGTTAACGATGGTAAACCAGAGGAAAAACATGATAGTTCTAAAATACAAGAATTAAAGAATTTAGGAGTTGAATTTATTTTTGGTACTCATCCAGAAGATCTATTGGATGGCAGTTTTCAATATTTAATAAAAAATCCTGGCGTGCCTATAGATCATCCTTATGTGTTAAAAGCTAAAGAATTAGGAATAGAAGTTATTAATGAAACTGAACTTGCTTATAGATTAATTCCTAAAGATAAGAATATCAAATTAATAGGAATTACTGGTACAAATGGAAAAACAACTACCACAACACTTATTTACAATTTTATAAAGGAAGATGGTAAAAGGGTACACTTAGCTGGTAATATTGGTTATCCATTATGTAGTATTTTAGATAAATTGGAAGAAAATGATATTATTGTTGATGAAATTAGTTGCCAACAATTAGAAAATGTTAAAGAATATCATCCTAATATTGCGGTTTTAACAAATATTAGTGAAGCACATTTAGAGTTTATGAAAACTTATGAACATTATAAAGAAGTAAAGGGTCGTATTTTTAGTAATCAGACAAAAGATGATATAGCAGTTACAAATATGGAAAATACGGAAGCTATGTTACTTACTAAAGATATTAAATCAACAGTTCGTTATTTTTCTAGTAAAAATCAAATTAATGGTGCTTATATAAAAGAAGGTTCTATTTATTACTATGATGAGAAAATAGTAGATTTAGATCAGATTAAATTGATAGGAAACCATAATTATGAAAATATTATGGCAGCTATTTTAGTAGTGAAAGAGCTTGGAGTTAATAATGATTCTATTTGTAAAGTATTAAAGAAGTTTGGTGGAGTAGAGCATCGTTTAGAATTTGTAGAAGAAGTAGATGGTAGAAAATTCTATAATGATACAGAAGCTACTAATATTAAGTGTTGCCAGATTGCTTTATCTTCTTTTAAACAACCAACTATCTTATTTTTAGGTGGTTATGAAAGAGGTCAGGATTTTAATGAATTAGCTGATTATGTAGAAAATGTAAAGGCAATTATAGCTATTGGTAGTTGTAGAAGTCGTGTTAAAGAATTCGGTGATAAGATGAATATTCCAACTTACCAATATGAATTTTTAAAAGATGCTTTCGAAACAGCATGGAATATTAGTGAAAATGGTGATATAATATTACTAAGTCCTGCTAGTGCTTCATGGGATCAATATAAAGAATGTGAAGAACGTGGGTCAGAATTTAAAAAATATGTAAGAGAGTTGGTGAATAGTGATGGCAAATAATATAAATATTAATCCTAATATATTAAATGAAAATGTTGATGGAGTAGTATTAAGACCAGCACAACTAATGGGTAAACGTCTTAGAGAAGTAAGTGAAGATATGAAATGTCTACAATATCTATATCAAATGCGTATGGATAAAATAAGAAGAGCAAATGAAGATTGGGCTGAGACAGTCTCTTGCAAGAATCGTTATTATTAATAATTGAACAGATATGGAGAAATAAATATGAAAATTATCGATGTAAAAGGTAGAGAAATATTAGATTCAAGAGGTAATCCTACTGTAGAAGTAGATGTTATTTTAGAAGATGGTACTTTAGGTCGTGCAGCAGTACCAAGTGGTGCATCAACTGGTGAAAGAGAAGCATTAGAAATGCGTGATGGTGGAACTCGTTTCATGGGTAAAGGTGTTTTAAATGCTGTAGCTAATGTAAACGGACCACTTCGTGATTTAGTAATTGGCATGGATGCAGAAAATCAAAAAGAACTTGACTATGCTATGATAAATGCTGATGGAACTAAGACTAAATCTAAATATGGGGCTAATGCTATTTTAGGTATTAGTATGGCTGCTATGAAGGCAAGTGCTAATCAAAAAGGTTTACCACTTTATCGTTATATTGGAAATGGGACTACATTACCTAGACCTATGATGAATATTATTAATGGTGGTGCTCATGCAGATAATAAACTTGATTTCCAAGAGTTTATGATTATTCCAATGGCTGATACAATTCATGACCGTGTTAGAATTGGTGCTGAAGTATTTCATAACTTAAAGAAAGTATTAAATAGTAAAGGTTTAGCTACTGGTGTTGGTGATGAGGGTGGATTTGCTCCAGACTTACAATCTAATAGTGAAGGTTTTGAACTTATCATGGAGGCAATTAATAAAGCAGGATATGTTCCAGGAAAAGATGTTAATATCGCTATTGATGTTGCAGCAAGTGAATTCTATGATAAAGAAACTGGTAAATATAACTTAGTTGGTGAAGGTCGTAGTTTAACTACTGATGAACTTATCGACTTTTATAGCGAATTAGTTACTAAATATCCTATTATTTCTATAGAAGATCCAGTTGATGAAAATGACTGGGAAGGATTTAGTAAAATTACTAGTAGACTTGGTGATAAAATTCAATTAGTTGGTGATGACTTATTTGTTACTAATAAAGAATGTCTACAGATGGGAATTGATCATCATGCTGGTAATGCCATTTTATTAAAGGTTAATCAAATTGGTACTATTACAGAAACACTTGAAACTATTGATTTAGCTAGAAGACATGGTTATAGTACTATTATTTCTCATAGAAGCGGAGAAACAGAAGATACTACTATAGCAGATTTAGCTGTTGGACTTGACTTAGGACAAATTAAAACAGGCAGTATGTCTAGAACTGATAGAATTTGTAAATATAATCAATTAATGAGAATCGAAGAGGAACTTGAAAAATAGTTCCTTTTTTATTTTAATTTTATATAATTTAATGGGTGATATATATTAAAGTTAATTATGAGATTTTGGTTACTGGTATTTTGATACCATTGTTTTAGGTAGTTAGTTGGATATCTGACTGCTTTATCTAATAATTATTATGAACTTAATCTTCATATTTTTGTACCACCCGGCATTTTATTTCCTATTGTATGGTGTATATCCTAATGGGTGTATCTTATTATATTATTGCTACAGTAATTCTCATGATATAGATGATGCACTATTAGTTTATATAATACAGTTTGTTATTAATTTATTATGGTGTTTTTGGTTCTTTACTTTTAGATTTTATTTATTTTCATTTATATGGATATTACTACTGATTACTTTTGCATTAATTATGATTAAGAAATTTTATGACATATCTAAAGTTAGTGCGTATTTATAAATACCATATTTATTATGGCTAATATTTGCTGGAGTTTTAAATTTATTTGTTTATTTTTCTAATATGTGATATAATAGCCACGATTTTAAGGGGGCTATTATATATGAAAAGGGAAATATTTAAAGAAAAATTTATGTATGAAGATATTAAGTTATTAAAAAATAATCAGATAGATAGTGCTAATTATAATGAAAAGTTGTCTATTGGAGATGTTATAGCTAGATTTAGAAATAGGTATAGATTTACTCAAGATTATATGGGCAGGCAATTGGGAGTTAGTAGAAGTACTTTATCACTTGTTGAAACTAATCGATGTACGTTGTCTAATGATGTTGTTAATAAGTTTTTTAGTTTATATGGAAATCAGTTATTGAATGATGAAAAATTACCATTTATGCAGGTATTGGATAGTAAAACTATTATAAGTAATTTAATTATAAATAATGATTTGGTAGATGTATTATGTAATATTGAAAAATTAAAACTATCTAAAGATGATATTACAGTTTTATTTAACTCTACATTAGAGCAGGCTAAACAATTAAAAAAGCAAAGAAAACGCATGTAGTTAGTTGATTTTGCTTTTTTTATATGATAGAATATTAACAGTTATGGAGGGATAGTATGAGAACTTTTTTATTAGTAATATCTATTTTATTAATTGTGATTGTTCTTTTACAGAGTAATAAAGCTGAAAGTGGAACTCAAATTATTAGTGGTGGAAATTCTGATTTATTTTCTAACCGTAAAGAGAGAGGTTCAGAATTATTTATTAGTAGATTAACATTGGCATTAGGTATGATTTTCTTTATTGTTAGTTTCATTATGGAATTTATTTAAAAATATTTATATTTTGTGTGGTTTAAAACTAGTTATTGTTTGATAGCTGGTTTTTTTTTATTTATTTTTAGTATTGGTTAATCCTAATATGTAATCAGTTGTTGTGTTGTAAAATTTAGCTAATTCTATTAATAATTCATAAGGTAATGTTCTTTTACCTTGTTCATATAAACTATATGTTTGTTGTTTATAATTAATAGCTTTACATAATTGTTCTTGTGTTAAGTCGTTATCTTCTCTTAAATCTTTGAGTCTTTTTATGTACATTGTTATCACCTCTAACTAGATTTTACGAAACAACGTATTGTTGTATTGACTTTAACAACATATTGTTGTAATATTTTATTATAAATAAACTAGTAGTTAATTTTATATATTGGAGTTGAGATATTTATGAATAATAAAAGTAAGCAGGTATTATTTTCAGTATTAGGAATATTAAGTCTATTAGTAATAACTATAGGAGTAACATATGCAGTATTTACTTATACTAAGGAAGGAACTACAGATAATGTAGTAACTACTGGTACATTAAAGTTCTTGTATACAGAAAATAATACTAATGGTAATGGAATAAGTATAACTGAAGCAGAACCAATATCAGATACTAAGGGTAAAGAATTAGTAGGAGATAATAATGTATTTGATTTCAAAGTAGAGGGAACAAATACAGGAAATGAAGTAATACCATATGAAGTAACACTAAGAAAGAAAGCTACTTCTACTATGGGTGAAGATAATATAAAAGTATATCTTCAAGATGGGATAGATCAAACAGAATTACTAACACCAACACTATATAGTAAATTAGTACAAACTACTACTGATGTTGGAAATAATGTAGAAAAGAGTATCTACAAGGGAGAAGTAGCAGGAAATACTAATAATTATTTAAAGACATTTAGATTAAAAATGTGGTTAGATGAAAATGCAGATTTAAGCGTTATAGGAGGACAAACCTTTACAGCGACAGTAAATGTATATTCAAATGCTAAAGTAATATCAGAGGAAGAGAAAGCATTAAGAAGTAATACTGATATAAAAGA
>CAKPSO010000042.1 GCA_934183185.1 uncultured Bacilli bacterium
TTACTAGTTTTGATAGTAATGGATTCTGGGTAGGAAAGTTTGAGACTGGATATGATGGTGCTACATCAACTACTGCCGCCCAGGTAAACAGTGTTGATACAAGCAAAATAATAATAAAACCTAATGTATATTCATGGAGAAATATAACAGTAGGTAATGCTTTTAAAAATAGTTATGATTATCAAAGAGATTTAGATTCTCATATGATGAAAAATACAGAGTGGGGAGCAGTAGCTTATTTACATCATTCAATATATGGAAGTGAAACTAGTGTAAGAGTAAATAATAATGGTGCATTGATAACCGGATATGCAGCTACAGTTGAACCTACTAAAGTTTTTAGTCCTTCAAGTATAGATGGTGATAGATATGAGTCAACATCTTTAGGTAATGATGGAACCTATACTGTAAATTATTTAAATAGTAATTCTGGGGTTGCATCAACTACTGGTAATAAAACAGGAATCTATGATATGAGTGGTGGTGCCTGGGAATATGTAATGGGATATACAACTAGTTCATCAACAATAGGTGGAACAAGCGAAATAACTAGTATATATTCAGATTTCTTTACTAATAGTATCTACACAAAATATTGGGATAAATATACATCAAATTCTCAAACACAATATAATAATAGAATCTTAGGAGATGCAACTGGAGAATTAGGTCCATTTAAAAATAGCGATGATCTAGATGGAGGTGCTAGACCAAAATCAAGCTGGTATAAAAATTATTCTAATTTTGCCTATTCTTCTAACCCTTGGTTTATACGTGGGTCTACTTGGAATGGTGGCACTATTTCAGGTGCTTTCGCTTTCAGTCGTGATTTTGGTGGTGCACATATATATAATTCTTTTCGCATAGTTATGACTCCTTAAATAATAAAAAGGCTAGGAATTTTTCCTAGCCTTTTCTATGGCTTAAAAGTAAACTCTTTAATGATATTTGGTTCCTTTACATTTAGATTTATTCTCATTTCATTACTAGCATTTTCGATACTATCATCCTTTAATAAATAACACCATAACTTAGACTTTAGATTTTTAAAATATATCATTTTACCATCACCAGCTAACTTTATCTGTTCTATATTGAGAACATCACCATTAGTATTTTTACTAGCATTTATAATTGATTTAAAAATATTATAAAAAGATAATATTTCATTAGTAGTTAAATTAGTATCTAGATTATTAGAAACAGTATCAATAATATTTAATAACTGCTCTACACTTCTGACAGTAGTTAATTTTCTTAACATAGCCTTAATTAATAACTGTTGATTATAGCCTCTACCTATATCTCCTAAAGCTAGATCATATCTATTCCTAGCTAAGACTAAAGCTTGTTCACCATTTAAAGATTGCATACCTTTATCAATACATATTTTACCCATTCTATCAGAATTATCAGTACATAATTTTTTTGGCACCTCAACATCAACACCACCTAGAGCATTAACTAAACCAACTACACCCTTAAAATTAACTTTTACATAATAATCAATAGATACATCAAAAGTATTTTCAATAGTATTCATCATACACTTAGTACCATACCATCCAGCATGAGTTAATTTATTCTTTTGATTATTCTTACAAGCTATAGGTAAATAACTGTCTCTTGGAATAGACATCATTGTGGCATTAAGAGTAGAAGGATTAAACGTAACTAATATTAAAGCATCACCATTAGCATAAGCATTTCTCTTTAAACCATCTTTTTCAGAATCAACACCCATTAATAATACAGTAAATGGTTTAGTAGTAGAACTACCTTTCTTACTTATTCTATCATTTTTAGCTACAGTTTTATCTCTTACAGCTATCTCTTTTATATCATTATTAATATTTTCATAACCATCAGTAGTTGAAAACATAACAGGATAATTACTAGAAATAAATAAAGCATCTAACTTATTATGATATAAATCACCTAACATATTTAAAACATCATCATATGATATAATTTCATTATCTTTCTTTAAATCATATTCATCTATCATTTCATTAGCTATAATATAATTATCTATAGATAAAGTATCATTTAGTATTCCAATCTTTAACTCAGTAACATCATCTATATTACTAATATTACTATCCTTTAGAGTAACTAAACTAGAAGAATAAACTATTTTACTTTTATTTATAGAATCAATAGCTTCATATACTCTTCCTATTAATAGAGATATTCCAATATTAAAAGATATAAATAATAGCATCATGCATATAGCTAGATTTTTTCTTTTAACTTTACTTTTACGATAAAAAAATAGTAAATTAACTAGTATTATACATATAATTATAATACATCTTATAGTTGGTTCAATAGGACCTAACTGGTATATACGATATATTAAATAAATACTACTAATAAAACATAATAATATTAAAAAATTATTATATTTAAAGGTAGTTTTCTTCTTTTTAGTTTTAACATTTGTCATAATATCATCTCTATTATCATTATAACCAAATATAGAAAGTTATACAATAAACTTGTCAATATAGTTAAAATTTGACATGTAAATAAATTAATATCATAAAATTTAGAGAAGGGAATTATCTCTTCATGGAGATTCATAGTGTTTATGGTCTCCTTTTTTGACGGTAATAATGTAAAATTGAGGAAATAAATTGTTGAATTATGTACGTTATCTCTTATCTTTGATATAATATAGTTGAGTTAATAGGTAAGGAGGTAAATAAGTATGAAAAGATTATTATTTGTTTCATTCTTTTTAATGTTTATATTTCTCTTTACTGATAGTGTATATGCTTTATCAGCTGCAGAAGTTTCTAGTCGTAATAGTGAATGTCCTGTTATTGAACTTGCATCAGCTAATAGTGATGGTAGTTTAGTAAAAGTAGGATGCTACGATAATTATGAACAAGCTAAGAATATAATGAATACTACTGATAATGATAATTTAGTTATAGTTCAAGATGGGAAAATAGTAGATGCTAAGTATGCACTTATTGATTATGATCAATATACTAGTCTTGGTTATACAAATATATATAGTGATATAAGTTTATCTAATACTTTAACTTATATATCTGGGAGTTATTCTGATGATGCAGCTTTAATTGAAGTTGATTATAATTCTGGTAGATGTAAGATTAAAGTTGGGGGTGTAGTTGGGTGGATTAAAAAATATGAAAATGAAGCTAATAAGACTAATGTCTTATATGATATAGTTCCTATTTCATGGACTACTAGTCCTAATTATTATCAAGTTACAGATGATAGTATAATTCATCATTTTTATAAAAATGTTTATTTACCTATAGATAAAAAATATTCTTCAATAACTATAGGAAGAAAACCTAGTATGTTAAATCCTGGTAATTATTATAGTTATGATGGCAATTACTTTTATTCTGATTTAAAGACATTATTAATTGATTATAAAAATGGTAATTATAATAATTCTGTTAATAGTAATAATCCATTTTATAATTATTATCAGTATTTATCTTTTAGGTCTCAAACTAATTATAATGCGGATAATATTAATCAGTATTTAGGAGCTAGAACTACTTCAAATTCAAAGTTATATAATACTGGTAAAGCTTTTATAGATGCACAGAATTATTATGGGGTTAATGCTATATTAATGTTAGCTATAGGAATAAATGAGTCTGGGTATGGTAATAGTACTATTTCACAGACTAAGAATAATTTATTTGGAATAAATGCTGTTGATGCATCACCTGGGCAATCTGCTACTTCATTTAATAGTGTTAGTGATTGTATTAATGATTTTGCTTTTAAATATTTATCTGGTAGATTTCTTCAACCAGGAGATTTTAGATATTTTGGAGCTAATCTTGGAAATAAGTATCAAGGGTTAACTGTTAAATATGCATCAGATGCTTATTGGGGTGAGAAAGCAGCTCATTACTATTATGATATTGATAAATATTTTGGATTTCAGGATTATAATTATTATTCTACTGCTGTTTTAAATAGTGATTATAATAATACAGTTTATGCTAAAAAGGATCCTAATGGATATAATGTATCTTCTAAGTATTATCAGTATAAGAAAAAGGGTTCAGCTATTATAATATTAGATGAAGTAAAAGGACCTAGTGTTAATGGAAATACTACTTGGTATAAAGTAACTAGTGATCCTACTATTGATGGAAATATGGAATATTATGATGATAATACTTATTATAGTACTACACCTAGAATTAATTATTTATGGAGTAAATATGTTTATGTACCGGCAGCTTATTTTACTAAGATAACTAATGGTGGTGGTAAAATTAATGAAAATCCAGTAATTATTCCTACACCAACACCTACTCCTGATCCTAGCCCAAGTCCAAGTCCTACCCCAGCTCCGACACCTAGTCCAACACCAAATATTGTTTCTACAGAAAAGATACTTGCAGATAGTGGTTTAAGAATTAGTAGCAACTATTTATATGGTGTTAGTAAGGGAGTTAGTGTTAGCAATTTACAGACTAATTTAACTAAAAATGGAGGTATAGCTAGGGTAGTAGGAGATGGTAATGTTAAGACTGGTATGCAAGTAGTTATAAACAATGTTACTTATTACTTAGTAATTTATGGTGATGTTAATGGTGATGGTGAAATAAGTGCAGTTGATTATTCATTTATTAAAAATTATATTATGTCTTCAAGTGGTTTGGATGGTATTTATAAAGAAGCTGCTGATGTTGATAAAAGCGGTAGTATTTCAGCAGTAGATTATGCAAATGTTAAGAATTATATTATGGGGGCTAATAATTGTATACGGTAGGTGATAAGATGAAAAAAATTAATTATATGATAATTCTATTATTAGGATTATTCTGTTTTAATCAATCAGTATTTGCAGGTAGTTTAGGAGTATCAGCTAACAGAACTAGTATTACTCAAGGAGATAGTGTTACTATATATGTTAAAGCTAATGGGCTAGCTGGGAAATTCACAGTAACTAGTTCTAATTCAGGTGTTTTATCTGGTGGTACATCTGGAGAATGGATAGAAAATGATACTAAAAGTTATAAATTTATTTCTAAAAATACTGGTACAGCTAAAATAATTATAAATCCAGTAGATGTTGCGGATTTATCTAATAATCAAAAATATTCTGGAAGCAAGAGTATAACTATTACGGTTAATAAACCACGTGAAAAATCAAATAATAATAATTTAAAAGGTTTAAGTATTGACAATGCTACATTAACACCTGATTTTAATAAAGATACTTTAGAATATAGAGTTGAATTAGAATCATCGGTAGAAAAAATAAATATAAATGCTACTAAAGAGGATGGATATGCATCAGTTGATGGTGCTGGTGAAAAAGAAGTAGCAGAGGGTGAAAATCGTTTTGAGATTGTGGTTACATCAGAAACTGGTAATAAGAAAACATATACAATTATAGCTAATGTAGTTGATAATAATCCAATTACTCAAGAAGTTGATGGCAAAAAGTTGTCACTAGTAAAAAGAAGTAAATCTTTGATTAAACCAAATGATGATTTTGTAGAAAGTAAAGTTACTATATCTGATACTGAGATACCTACTTTCTATAATGAAAAGTTAAATTTAACATTAGTTGGATTAAAAGATGAAGATGGAAAAATAGCTTTATATATCTATGATCAAGATAAAAATACTTATTCTAGGTATCAACAGTTCCAGTCTTCTAATATTATAATTATGAGTAAGGTACCTACTGCTATACCTGAGGGGTATGTTAAGACTAGTATTAAGATTGATGATAATACATATGATGTATATCAGTTAGCTAGTAATAAGGGTTATTCATTAATATATGGATTAAATTTAAATACTGGTAAGACTAATTGGTACAGCTATCATGAGGATGAAAAAACTATTCAAGTATATAATGATAAGGTAATAACTGAATTGAAAAAAGCTAATCAAGAAAAAATAGATACTTATAAAAAAATAGTTATAGGACTTGGTAGTCTTTCTATATTACTATTAATTATTATTTTATTATTATTACTTAAGAAAAATAAAAGAAAATCTAAAGTATCTGGTATTGATAAATAGAGTTGGGGTAAGGCCTAGTAAGATTATTCTTATTGGGCTTTTATATTTATTAATATGTTAGTTAATAGGCTATTAAAATATACTTTTATTGTAGACAGAAATATTATAAAATAAGTAGAAATAAAATAAAAAATGGTTTTGATCCTTTACAAAAAGTTAACAATCAATTAATTTCCCCAACCCCAGGCTTGACTTGTGGAGGGGTAGTTATGATACAATATCTATAGATAATAGGTGGAGGAATCATAATGAAAAGTAAAAGTAAACAGATATTATTTTCAGTATTAGGAATATTAAGTATATTAGTAATAACTATAGGAGTAACCTATGCAGTATTTACTTATACAAAGGAAGGAACTACAGATAATGTAGTTACTACTGGTACATTAAAGTTCTTGTATAC
>CAKPSO010000043.1 GCA_934183185.1 uncultured Bacilli bacterium
TATAGCTGAAATTGGAGAAGCTAAGATGGAATATGAAGTTCTAGAATTAACAGATGAACTTCGTAGTGAAGTTAGAAGTTTAGCAGAAAAAGATTTATCTGATGCCCTAAGAATTAAAGATAAATTAGAAAAATATGCTAGAATTGATGAAATTAAAGAAAGTGTTGTAGAAAAATATACTAGAATTGATGAAATTAAAGAAAGTGTTGTAGAAAAATATACAAAAGAAAACGAGGATAAATTAAAAGAAAAGGAATTAATTGAATTAATTACCAAAGTAAAACTTATTCTAGAAGAAATTGAATATGAAATCTTTAGACAAATTGTAGTAAAAGAAAAAACAAGAGCAGATGGTAGAAAAATGGATGAGATTAGACCACTTTCTACTGATATTGATTTACTTCCTAGAACGCATGGCTCTGCCTTATTTACTCGTGGACAAACTCAAGCTTTAGCAATTACTACATTAGGAGCACTAGGAGAACATCAGATTTTAGATGGACTTGACATGGAAACAGAAAAAAGATTTATGTTGCATTATAATTTTCCAGCTTTCTCAGTTGGTGAGACTGGTAGATATGGAGCACCTGGTAGAAGAGAAATAGGACATGGGGCTTTAGGTGAAAGAGCACTTCTACAAGTAATGCCATCAGAAGAAGAATTCCCATATACTGTTCGTGTTGTATCAGAAGTACTTGAAAGTAATGGTTCATCTAGTCAAGCAACAATTTGTGCTGGATGTATGAGTTTAATGGCAGCAGGAGTTCCTATTAAAGCACCAGTTGCAGGTATTGCGATGGGATTAATTACTCAAGGTGATGATTATACTATTTTAACAGATATTCAAGGTATGGAAGATCATCTAGGAGATATGGACTTTAAAGTTGCTGGAACAAAGGATGGAATTACTGCACTTCAAATGGATATTAAAATTAAAGGTATTACCGAAAACATCCTAAAAGAAGCATTAGCCCAAGCTAAAAAAGCTAGGCTTGAAATCTTAGATGTTATCACTAAACAAATACCAGAGCCTCGTAAAGAAGTTAGTAAATATGCACCTAAAACAGAAATTTTCTTTATTAAACCTGAGAAAATTAAAGATGTTATTGGTAGAGGTGGTGAAATGATTACTAAGATTATATGTGATAGTTCTAATGTTACTGCTGTTACCGATATCAATGCTGTTAAAGTAGATTTAGAAGATGATGGCCGTGTAACAATTTACCATTCTGATAAAGAAATTATTGAAAAAACTAAACAGATGATTCTAGATGTAGTAAAAGAAGTAGAAGAGGGAGAAATATATCCAGCCAAAGTAGTAAAAGTTGAAGATTTTGGATGCTTTGTACAAGTATGGCCAGGATGTGAAGGATTAGTTCATATTTCTGAACTTGCTCATGAAAGAGTAAAAAAATGTGAAGACGTAGTAAAATTAGGTGATGAAATATTAGTAAAAGCTATTGGCTGTGACAAAAAGGGAAGACTTAACTTTTCTAGAAGACAAGCACTTCCAAAACCAAAGCCATCAGAAAAACTTAAAGAAGACTCAAAGCATTAATAAATAATAAAAATATATAGTGGAAGCTATATATTTTTATTATGAAAAAAAAGAGCGTTCGAATCATTATTAAATAAAAATGAGTCAAGAAGATTAAGGCTAATTAAAAGAATTAGTAGTAGAATACTAATTTCTAAAAAAAGTAGATAGTTGTAGTTTAAGAAATAGTATTTTTAATTTGGAATATAGTTATAAAAATTTCTTTAATAAAAGAAGTGGATATCAAGTATTTAAAAATAAATTTAGTAACAAAGTTATAGGACTACTTGCATAAAGAGTAGTTATAAAGGTAACAACTATAGTAATATAGAAATTGATTTAGGGATTAAAGATTTAATAATTACAAGTGATGGAGAAAAATAGTTAAAAAGAATACAAAAGAAGTTATCTAGACAAGTAAAAGGAAGTAATAATTTTAATAAGATATTTGAATTACTAAAATGGAAAACCAAACTTGAAGGAAAGCATTATTATCAAGTAGATACTTTCTATCCAAGTAGTAAGATGTATAGTCATTGCGAAA
This sequence comes from uncultured Bacilli bacterium, assembly GCA_934183185.1. Taxonomy (GTDB): domain Bacteria; phylum Bacillota_I; class Bacilli_A; order RF39; family UBA660; genus Alloscybalousia. Next base: position 2,082 of record CAKPSO010000043.1, read on the forward strand.
GTAAGAGTAAGGTAACCAATAATTTAAGTATTAGAAACTGGAAATGTAACGACCAAGGCAAATAAAAATTAAATTTTTATTCTTTTGCTCTTAGAAAAAAATAGACTTAGAAAAAACTAAGTCTATTAATCAACTAGTTGATTAAATTGTTTTTGATTTTAATACATCAGAACTAATTCCTGCTATTTGATCCTCAGCAATACTATTTACAACTGATGATAGTTTTTCATTATGTGTAACGATTCTTTCAATGGTCAGATTTAAGTACCCTTTACTTAAATCTATTACTTCATTATCAGTAGTAGTAACGGTTGGCCTAGCATTAAATTTAGTATCTTTTGATCTACCAGTGATAATAGCAAAGCGCCCATCCGATAACTTAACTCTAGTACCAACAGAATATAATGGAATACAATTCTCAAATATATTTTTCAACTCTTCATTTATCATGCCATTTCTGGCAGCATATTGAAATACAGCAGATACATTTTCTAAATTCATTTCATGACTATTCAAGCCATTCTGAACAGCTTTTACTAAAATATCATCATATAAGCTACATAAATGTACAATACCAGATGCAACTTTAACTGCTTTTGTAGTATTTATATCAGAGTACTTAACATTTAAAGGCCCAGTACCCATATCATTTTCACCACTATATAAAATAATATTAGTTATTGTATTATCAAGTGGTAAAGAGGTAAATGCATAAACAGGTGCATATTTAGTTTCATATGGCTTTGATAATAAATTCCTATCCAAATTGTATTTAGATATTAAATGTTCACTTAATTTATATTCAGAAAGTAATTTCATTGCAATAGGATCCTGATAGCGAAGACCGTAATCATGAAGCAAAGCAGCAGTCGCAATTTTATCTAACTGTATGTACTCACTTTTATCAAATATTCCATTTTTTTCTAATGCTTTATTGTAATTAACTGCAACCACTACTGAAAATTCTGCAACTCTTAAACTATGCTCATATATATCATAATTATTACAATAACTGGCTAAATCATAATTGAAATCTAAACTCCATTCCTTTGCATTAGTATCAGTATTAGTAATTTTAAATTGAGACCAAACCAAAGCATTAGTAATTTTATTTGCACAGTCTTGAACAATAGATAATGACTGATTAGTAAACTTCATAACCTGTTCCAAAGAAGTAGTGATTTCCTTTTGCGTACTTTGATCAATTGATTCTTCAACACTATTATGATTCCACTTTTCCGCATTTTTATATTCCAACAATTCTTCTTGAGTAAAAGATATTTTTAACTTATCATTAATTATTTTATCCCTATGATTTTTAACTCTATCAATAATATCGCTAGTTAAAACTTTACCAGCAGGAATTAATACAGCATTACCTAAAAATACTGGTTCATCGACTACCATTCCTTCTCTTAAATGATCAATGCTTATATACATATTATCACATCCTAACATGACTATATCTAATTATGTCTAAAAAGTCAATATAAAACTTAAACTAATATTTTAAGATTTACATTATTATAAATAACATTATGTATATTTCTAAAAATAGGTATATCAAGATTAACAGTATTCATTAATCTAATAATAGTATTTAATGTATTTAATCCTTCAACAGTATGATTGTTAATATATTCTTTTATTAGTCCCTTATCTTGAGTGGCAATTATCTTACCTAAAGAAAAATTTCTACTTTTAGAACTAGTACACGTTAATATTAAATCACCAATACCAGAATAGGAAATAACTGTTTTATAATTTCCCCCACAGGCCTGAATAAGACTCACAATACCCTGTAAAGCTTCAGTAATAAATTTTGCTTTAGTTGATTCGGTTACACCAATTCCATCCAAAATACCGCATCCTAACGCAACTACATTTTTAATAGAACCACATATCTCAACCCCAATCATATCATTAGTCTCTTGCAACCTAATATTAGTATTACTAAAAGCTAATTTAACTTTATCAATAGCTATACCATTTTTCCCAGCAACTGTTAAACCAATAGGATACTCTTTAACAGTGTCAATAGCGAAACTTGCACCAGATATAACTGTAATATTATTGATAGGAAAATACTTTTCTAATATTTGATGCATAAATAGAAGAGTATCATCAATACCCTTACTAGCAATACACAAACACTGATTATTATAATATTTTTTTAAATCCTTACAAGTATTATCTATAAATTTCACTGGTATAGCTATAATTATTAAATCTTTATCTCTAACAGCTTCCTCTATACTAGTAGTAATATATATATTATTAGGTATAATAACTTTAGGTAATACCCTCTCATACATATGCTTACTATCTATAATATTTTTCTCTTCCTCGAACTTAGTCCACATAGTTATATCATTATTCCTATTTAAAGATACAGCTAGGGCTAAACCATATGCCCCAGTACCCAAAATACATATTTTCATAATAATTATTCTCCTTTATCTATGATATAAATTAATTATATACTAAATAAATTTAAATTTAAATACCAACGCCTGAAAATAATACTGTATAATTTACTAATAAAGGTGTAAAATTAAGATATATACAAATTATAGGAGGGTATTGTGAAGTATTGGTGGCTTAATAAATATAAACATTTAGTAGTAAAAATGATACCTAATTTAATAATAGATTTAAATTACTTTTTAATAATGCCTAAAAACTATCTAAAACTTTATGAAAAAATAAAATTATTACCAGTTTCTGAGTTAAAGGAACAGGAATTATTAATTAATTTATATGTACTTATCAACAGTAAGAATCTTAAAGATAATAGAGTATTATTAATAATAGATGAGTTATTAAAAGTACCTGATACTAATCTACCTATAAGTGATTATTCACTTAAAGATATTATTGAAGAAATAAAAAATCTAAAAAATAATCTCCCTATCCAAGAAAAATTAGATTTTAATAATATAGCAGCCTGCTACACATGTAGACAAATATTTTATATAGATAAAATCACATCAGTTAATAAAAGAGGGTATTGTTTATGCCCATTCTGTCGTAAACCTACTATATATTTTGATAATGACTATATTCCTATGAATACATCATTTATAAAATTAGCTTCTCTATACTATAATATTTCACCACTAGGCTGTAATTATCTTAATATTAAAAAATTATTAAAAAAGAATGTAGAGATAACTATTAGTAATATTATTACTACATCTACAGTTATTGAAAATAGTAAAAGAAGAAGAAAACAAACTAGTTATTATGTAGATTGTTCTTGCTTAGAGAAGAAAAAAATATCCTCTTTAGAAGAAGAAATTATATTAAAAAATTATTATGATTGTTTCCATAAGCTAGAAGAAGAAATAGAGTATGAAACAACTATAATTGTACCTGAGATTAGAGAAGATAGAATGTCAAATTTATGTTACTTATTAGTATTATCCATCATGGACATTCTATCTAAATCAGTCTATCTTAAAAAAATAAAGATTATTTGTCCAAGTTTATTAAGCTATCAACTTTTATCAACCATCAAAAAAACAATATGCACCTTGAACTGAACCCCAAAAGTTGGACAGTTTATAAATAGTTTCTAATTAGAGGATTGTAACCTGTAATTTACAGGAGA
>CAKPSO010000044.1 GCA_934183185.1 uncultured Bacilli bacterium
TTTATTACTACTCGAAAAGTTCGAGTTTCCTATCAATCTGGTGGAGCTGAGGAGAATCGAACTCCTGTCCAAAACTAGATCATCAGGAATATCTACAAGTTTAGTTAACTAAACAATCTCACTATATTAAAAACCAGTTAACAAGTGTTAATATAGCCAGTCTATAAAATTCATTACTACTATAGACATTATAGTAATATAACCTGCTAAAATCGAGCCTTCTAAAAAATTCACAGGTAAAATTTAATAGAAAGCGCTACGCTATATTGCTAATTAAGCAGCGTAAGCCATTGAATAATTGTTTCCAGTTATATTTAACTGATGCATTTAAAGATTGCCATCTACTTGCAATTCCTGCTCCACTAATCCTGTCGAAACCTGAACAGCCCCATGTGTTCAGATTATAACATAATTAATTATACTTTTCAAGCAATCAATTAACATTGCTTCGATAAATCAAAGCTTCATATATTAAATCAACTATGTAATTACTAGGCTCTAGATTGTACTTTTTAATAAGTAATTCAACAAAATCATCAGTATAATCCATATCAAAAACACTAGCTATAGATACTTTATCATTTAAAAGAGTAGCTAAAAAATTATTAGTATACTTGTTATCAAAAATATAAACAGGTAAATCTTCTGACCATTCACTAAATTTATTAAGTAATTCTCCAGTTGAATTTAAATAAGTAAAACTATCCTGATCATAAGAAATAAGTTTTAGTATATCCTTATTTGTAACTAAATCATAATTCAAACGATAATCAAATCTGTCAATAAGTTTAAGGCCATCCAATTTCAAAGCAGATATTTGAACCAAATTACCCTTATCTGGTGATATAGCCTCTGGTATTATTTCAACAATCACATATTTTCCTTCCATAAAATGCTCCTAATAACCATTTTTATTAATTTTATCCATTTGCCTTTTAATATCTCTTTCCTTTATTGATTCACGTTTATCATAATCTTTCTTACCTTTACATAAACCAAGTAAAACCTTAGCCCTCCCCTTAACAAAGTATACTTTCAATGGAACTAAAGTATATCCTTCTAAACGTATCCTATCATAAAACTTAAAAATTTCTTTTTTATGTAGAAGTAACTTTCTCGTCCTAGTCTCATTATGATTAAAAATATTACCTTCTTTATAATGAGAAATAAACATATTCAAAAGAAAGCATTCACCATTTTTAATAATAGCATAGCTATCCTTAATGTTAGCTTTGCCATCTCTAATCGACTTAATTTCAGTACCAGTCAACACAATACCACACTCAAGTTCATCCTCGATAAAATATTCATGCCTAGCTACACGATTTAATATTTCCACAGATATCACCATCTTTCTATATCAGGCTGCATACTTAACACAATATTCATATATTTATTATAATACATTTGATAATTTAGTAAAATAGAATCATTTAAATTTTGATACGGATATACCTTAAAATTTTTTCTATATCCATTAATAGTATCACTGCTAGTATAAGTAAGACCAGCCTTAATATTCTCTAAAAAAATTTCACTATTATCTTTAATAATATCCAAAGAAACCATTAATCCCGTTAAACGATCAATTCCTCTTTGAGCAGATAGAAAATTACCTAATGAATAAATAACTAAGGTATTACCAATATAATCAATAGGTTCAACTACATGTGGATGTTCGCCAATAATAATATTAACACCTAAATTAGATAAATAATTAGCCATTTCCCTTTGCCTATCAGTAATACTAAAAGAATACTCTTCACCCCAATGCATAGAAACAATAATTACATCAGTTTTATCTCTAATACTATCTATATCTTTCTTTACTTGTTCTTCTGAATAAACATTGACTAAATATTCTTTTCCGCTAGGAATACTAATACCATTAGTAGAATCAGTATAAGCTAAGAAAACATATTTTATACCATTTTTCTCATAAATAGGAATATCATTCCTACTATCCCAAGATGAATAAGAGCCAGAAGTTACTACATATTTTTTATTTAACCAATACAAGTTTGAATTTAAAATTGCCTGTTCTCCTCTATCTAAAGTATGATTATTAGCTAAAGAAACTAAATTAAAACCAGTTTCAACAAAAGCATCACCAACTTCATAAGGTGAATTAAAACATGGGTAAGTCGATAATCCAAGCTCACTCCCACCAAGAATTGTTTCTTGATTATAAAAAGCCAAATCATAATTAGACACCCACGAAAACTCACTTAGCATAGAAGTAAAATCATACTTATTATCATCAACACTCGCATCAGCATAAACTGCACTATGAATTAATGCATCTCCAACCATAAACAAAGAAATTTTATTTGCTTGAACTGGTTTTCTTTCTTCCTTAATATAATTTTTATCCACATCAATATGCAAAACTGATTTATAAGAAATATGGTATATAATCAATAAAGTTAACTCAATAGCCAGTAAAAATAAACTTATAATATAAATATTAACTACCTTTTTCTTCATACTATATTATTTCCACATCACTAGACTCAGAATCATCATTAACCTTATTTTTTTCATTAATTATCATAAAATCTATAGTTTCTTCCTCTTTAGAAGCAGCAATTACCTTAACAGTTACTCTATCACCCATTCTATATACAACATGACTCTTTTCACCCTCAGCAGTCAAAGTTCTATCATTGAAATGAAAATAATCCTTCATATCTTCAAAACGACACATACCCTCCACTAAATTGTATAACTGAATAAACATTCCAAAATTAGTAATACTACAAATCATACCTTCAAATTTTTCTCCAATATGATCCTCCATATACTCAGCCATTTTCATATCTTCAACTTCACGTTCACAACTAATAGATGCTCTTTCACGACTAGAAGAATTTTCACTAATAAAAGCTAAACGATGTTCCCAATTTTGAATATTCTCATTACTCAAATTAGGATGAAAAACATAATCTTTAAGTAATCTATGTACTGTAGTATCTGGATATCTACGTATTGGAGAAGTAAAATGTGTATAAATTTGACTAGCTAATCCAAAATGTCCTACGTTATTTGAACTATAAACTGCTTTCTTCATATTACGCAATAATAAACTAGATAATATTTTGAATTCTTTCTTATCCTTTAAAAACTCTAATAATCCCTGTATACTCTTAGGACTTAAATCTTTGATATTACCTTTATAATTGTATCCAAGACTACCAATATAACTTAAGAATTCTCTAATCTTGTCCTCTTTTGGTTTCTCATGAATACGATATATACCAGGTAAATCTAAATAGAAAATATGTGAAGCAACACATTCATTAGCTATAATCATAAAATCTTCAATTAGATTTTCACCTGTACCACGTTCCCTAAGCTTAATATCTATAGGATGGCACTTTTCATCTACTATAATTTTTGCTTCATCTACATCAAAGTCTAAGTATCCTCTTTCTACTTTCTTTTTTCTAAGTATTTTAGCTAATTCTTCCATCTGAATTAATGTATCAGCAAATTCTTCATATCCCTCAGGAATAATATTTTTTTCTAAAATAGAATTAACATTAGTATAAGTCATTTTTTTGCGTGATCTAATAACACTCTCTCTTAGATCATAATTAACTATTTTAGCATTATTATCTATTTCCATAATACAAGAAACAGCCAATCTATCAACACCTTCATTCAATGAACATATACCATTAGATAATTGATGAGGTAGCATTGGGATAACACGATCTACTAAATATACACTAGTTCCTCTAGTCATAGCATCAACATCAAGTGGACTATCCTGTTTTACATAATAACTAACATCTGCTATATGAACTCCTAATTTATAATTACCATTTTTTAATTTAGTCAATGAAATAGCGTCATCTATATCTTTAGTATCAGCTCCATCAATAGTAAATATTATTTCATCACGTAAATCAAGTCTTCCTTCCATTTCTTTTGGTTCAACATGATCAGGAATAGTCTTTAGTTGTTGTATAACTTCTTCAGGAAATTTATCTTCAATATCATACTTACGAGCAATAGATAGGATATCAACACCAGGATCATCTTTATGTCCCAAAACTTCTATTATCTCAGCTATATATACATGATCAGTCTTTTGTTCAAGTATCTTAGCTACTACTTTACTACCATCAACTGCCCCATGAGCATTCTCATTAGGAATCAAAACTTTTATCTTTAACTTATCTTCATCAGGAATGACAGTATATTCTCCATGATTATTTATAAATTCTCCTACTACTTTATTTAAATCCCTATTAATTATTTTTAATACTCTACCCTCTAGTTTATTGCCATCTTTTCTACCTGTTACTTCAGCTATAACTGTATCACCATGAATAGCACCATTTAGGTTATCAGCTGATATAAAGATATCTTCATCGTCAATTAAATCAACAAATCCAAAACCTTTACGATTAATAGAAATTTTCCCCTTCTTTAAAGGACTACGATCAAATAACATATAACGCCCCTTATTAGAACAATAAATATCATAATTTTCAGACATTCTGTTAAGAGTATCAACAACTTCTAAATATTGAGAATCACTAGTCATACCCAATTCTTGACTAATTTCAACTGCTGATAGTGCTTTATTTCTTCTACCTAATAGACTTAATATTTTATCTTCCATTGATATCACCAATACTTTCTACTTATATTATAGGCTAAAGTCAATTTTTTAACAACTAAAATAAAATATATGAACTAATGTTTACAGTAAAAAGAAAAAAATAACTGAACAACACATATTCAGTTATCTATATTTAATTATTGAACAACAAACGGATTTTCACTAGTACCATTTCCACCTGATATTTTAGTATCAGCATTCAAGATCAAAACTGGACGAAGGCGGAGAGTAGTGCTGACAGAGTTGTTATCGATGCCACCCGAAGTAGTCACGTACCATAAACTCGAAAAATTAGACACAAAGCCGGCTGGGCTCATCGTCCAAAAATAGGTATTATTATATAAATAATAACTATTATTACTTTGTCCACGATAACCACCTGCATAAACTACTTCATCATGATTTAGTAATCCTACACTTGCGTTTACTACTCCTTTATTATTTCCATCACTACTACATTTAAAACCTGGAATATAACTTGAATAAGTAGTCATAGTTGCATTTCCTGATGTATAACTATCATCAGGTTTTGCTTTTGCTTGTTCACAATAATAAGCTCCACTTGCTATTTTACTAGCTAAATTAGTCTTACTCCCTATATTTGTTTGATACCAACTTTCTAATTGTGTTTTAGCATTACTATTATTTGTATAATACATATATGTATAATTATTATAGTTAGAATTAAATGCAAAATAAGCATTATTATTAATTCCATCTTGCATTATGATTCTTATTGTTCCATCTTCATTAATTCTAACTATTCTCCATGTTTGACCAGCAAACTTTACATAATTATTAGTAACATTTCCTCTGAAATAATATGTTGGTTCTCCTGTATTTGTAGCAGTTGATTTATATAATCCACTTTCATCACTTGT
>CAKPSO010000045.1 GCA_934183185.1 uncultured Bacilli bacterium
CTCATTTACATCTTTATAAATATCACGTACGTCTATCATAGTAGTCCTCCTCTTCTTCTAATATTATAGAAAAAAAATTTCTTAACGTCAATCATTATGATTCTTTATAAGACTTTATAATTAATGTGGCGATACATAATTAAAACATGTTATCATTGATGTAGAGGTGTTGTTTATAAAATGATTAAGTATATTATTAGTGCTATAAGTTTTTTAATAATCGGCATAGTTACAAAGGAATTGCATACTAAAAATGAGATTAATAATAGTGATAGTTCAAATTACACAGTAACTATCCCATTGCTTTTGCCAGCAGTGTTTAAAGTTCTTTTTGGACTTGGTTTAGTAATGTTTCTAATTTTTTTCCTTGTAATGCTAACTGGAAACCCTACTGTAACAACTGGACATATAGTAATGACAACCGTAATTATGGGAATTGGCATGTTTGGTATTCTTTGGTCAATTAAATGGAAATTAGTTGTACATAATGAAAAAATGATATTTTCTTCATTCTTACATAAAGAAAAAGAATTTCTCATAACTGATATATCAAAGGTTGAAGTACAAACTAAGCAAACACAAAATGGTATAGCAGAAAGAATAATTTTACATTTTTCTACTAACAATTCAACAATTAAAATAGAAGATTCTTGTGATAATTACGAATTATTAATGAATACATTAAAAAGCTATAATAAATTAGATTAGTACTGATTTTCAAATTAGTACTTTTTTATTAATTTAGATACAAAAAATAGTCTACTTCTAGACTATTTCATAGTAGGTAAAACATTTATTGAGGAAGCAACTTCTATTAATTCTTCTTGATTCATTACATCACTTACTAAGTAATACTCCATGTTACCACTACTCCAAGTAAGGGAATTATCAGATAAAGCTCCTATTGTATCCATAAACATATATGGTTCACCCATCGTAGGAATAATAGTTAGCTCATCTTCTTGTTTAACCGTCTCTTCTACTAATAAGAATGGTTTTTCCCCTTCAAAGGTTAAATATATTATCAGAGAATATGAAGCAGTTAATATACATAGAAATGAAAGCTTAAAAAATGGAGTATCGTAATTGCACATTAATCTAAATTGCAACTTTTATTTTTGAATCTTGCCTATAATACTTTTTTCTCGTTATATTTCAATAGGACATTTTAACTTATAAATTACAATTTTTCTTTAATTAATTTACCTCTTAAAGTATACATGATATAATGAACATAGGAGTTGATAATGATGGAAGAATTATTCAAAATACTTAGCTTAGATGAAAGAAAAATTGATATGTACATAAATAATAAATTAAATATTCTAAATATTGGTAACAATTATGAAGAAGTATCTTTATCTGATACTGGTGGAGAAATCTACCAAAATTGGATAAATACTGACACTGCATATTTACCGTCTGGCATGAGATCCAAAGGATTTAAAATTGATTTTCAATTTATAAAAGAATTTATAAAAGACGTTAAGGAAAAATTTGGCAAAATACCAGTAGATAGATTAGTAGAGAATTTAAATGAAGATAAACTAATAAAATATTTTAATATGTACATAATAAGTTATTTTGGCGTAGAATATAATGAAACAAAAAGAAAAGAAATATATGGCTATGGTTCATTAAATTCAATTGGTGAAACACTAAATATTTCTGATTTAAAGGGATTAAATGTTGCAAGATGTATTGAGAAATCAGCAGCTTTAAATGAAATTTTAAATTTTTTAGGAATAGATTCATCTTTAGTATTATCTGAAGCAAATAACATAGGGCATGCATATTGCTTAGTTAATACAGAAGGTAAACATTTAATAGTAGATCCAAATTTTTTTGCTCATGATATGAACGGTAAAGGAGTACCCTACATTTTTGAAATCAATCCACATGATAAATTATGCACATTTGATCCTTCTGTGTTTGGTGATAATGAATCATTAAAAGTTAGTTATAATTTTCCAAGTGAAAGAATATCAAACATAAAACGATAAAATAGAACTAGAAATAGTCTTTTTTTTATTCAAATCCATATAAATAAACATATATCACCACATGCTTTTATCAGATGAACTTCTCCACAATATTGCTGGTCTTAACTTTCTAAGTTCACTACCTATATTGTATCCTAAATCAACTCAATATACTGCTCCAACTTTTAAGTTTATTTTATTATCAACACTTTTGTTTATTAGCTGTAACTTATCTTTACACCACTTACTATATGATATTCTATTTGAATCGTTACTTGTATTGTTCTTAACATAATTTAGAAAACTTGTCTTAGATTTTAATAAAATATCATCATATTCTTTATTATTTATTTTGATAGGTTTACCTTTAACATAAATACATCTTTTAATATTAGAACGGTTATAATCAGTTATTTCATCTAACACAATATATTTATCAATAGATTTCAAATAAATACTGTCTTCTCTTTTTTCTTTATAAACAGGTACTCCAACATAATGACTTTTTGATATATTATATAAGATTAAACCCATTGTTTATTATTATTTAAGTCAAACTCATATATTTGTTTCCAACTTATCACAGTCATTTAATCAACAACTTTCTAATTATATTTAGTAAAACTAATACTGTATAGATTTTATATTTTTAAAAACTATGTACAATGTTCGTCAATTCTTTTTATATTATTGATATAAAATTTAATAAGTAAAAAAAAACAGTCTATTTCTAGACTATTTCATAGTAGGTAAAACATTTATTGAGGAAGCAACTTCTATTAATTCTTCTTGATTCATTACATCACTTACTAAGTAATACTCCATGTTACCACTACTCCAAGTAAGGGAATTATCAGATAAAGCTCCTATTGTATCCATAAACATATATGGTTCACCCATCGTAGGAATAATAGTTAGCTCATCTTCTTGTTTAACCGTCTCTTCTACTAATAAGAATGGTTTTTCCCCTTCAAAGGTTAAAATTACTCTTTCTCCACCTGTCTTATTAAGCTTTTCTTCACTCTTTAATTTAGTTCCTTCTGGAACAACTAATGGATAAATTATATCATCAATACTACTAGTTTCTTTAGTTTGTTTCTCATCAGTTTCAACAGTATTCATTATGTCTTCTATTTCAAAATAGTTTTTACTAAATTTTGGATTTTTATCAGTATTTTTGACATTAAGAGTAATCTTTGGTACATCATTATCATTAAGTACTACTACTTTTTTAACCATCATTTTCTTATCAACTGTTACTTTTTGTTTTATTAAGTTTCGATTATTAGGATAATTAACCGTACTAGTAAATACATAATTACCTTTTTCTTTTTCCATTGTCGCTTTACTATCATTTTCTATATCATTAATAATTGATTGTAGTAAATATACTTGAGAATTGTTATATGGCCAATCACTTTGAAA
>CAKPSO010000046.1 GCA_934183185.1 uncultured Bacilli bacterium
GATTACACAACCGGCTATGTAACTGCACTTTAACATATTGGAAAAAGTAATGCAAATCGAAGAAATTTAATTTTCTAACTAAAAAATAACTGAATTTCAAATTTTATCTAAGACAATTTTCAAAATTCAGTTATCATATTTACTTTAATTTATTAAAAGTATAAAATTTATATTTTTTTGCTTTGATATCTTAAGATAGTTACGCTATTTTCTTTATTTCATCAACAGTTAAACCAGTAATTCTAGATACTCTATCAACACTATCGCCATCTTTTAGCATGGCTTTGGCTATTTCTTCACGTCCTTCTCTTAATCCAGCAGCTCTAGCTCTTTTCTTTTCTCCATTAATTATTCCTTGATCTATCCTAGCTAGTTCTTCTTCTCTGTTATAGTATCTCTCTGGTATTTGATCTTCTAAGTTCATCTCTTCCACTATCCTTTCGATATCCTCTCGTATCTCTTCTTCTAGTGGTATCTCTCTTATATTCTTATCAAATTCCTTTTTACTATCACATAACATTACTACTGCTAATCCACTTAATACTTGAACACTATGAGGATATTTATCTCTGTCCTCACTATACCATATTTCTGATAGTTCCACAATATTTATATGGACTATTTTGAACTTTTCACTTAGAATATTTCCATACTCATTTCTTAGTTTATATTCATCTATTGGCTTCTTATTTTTATAATCTACATAATCTAAATTAAAATTATACTGAATAGTTGTTACTATCTCATCATAGGCTTTACTTTCTTCTAATCCCATACCATGATAGTTAGATAAGTAATATATGTTTCTATCTATTATTTCACTTTTTAGATTATATGAATAATTCATCTCTAGATTTATCTTTAATGATTCTTCTAAGTCAACAATGAATACTACATCTTTATCTGATTTCTTAGCTTTAACTCTATTAATATTATTCTTAGTATTTTTAAATACTATATGTCCCTTAATATCAAGATATGGAATACCAGTTAATAAGCTTATTAGATATGCAGTTATATTTGGATACTTTTCATTACCAAATACTGCTCTAAACATTTCATCATAACAGATAGGTACTATAGAGTCTGGATCTCTTAGATATTCTTCTTTAGTCATTATTTCACCTCCAATCTATATGCACTCTAACATATAAAGAGAAATGATACAAATCGAAGAAATTTAATTTTCTAGTCAAAAAATAACTGAATTTTAAATTTTGTCTAAGACAATTTTTAAAATTCAGTTATTATATTTACTTTAATTTATTTAAAGTATAAAATTTATATTTTTTACCAAAATTAAATTTTTTGCCGTCAATGGCAGGCAAAAGACGAGGGCGTCTTTTGCATATTCTTCTCATTTTTAGCCTAACTTACGACAAATGGATCAGAACTTATCCCACTTCCCGTTACCAGCGTGTCAGCTGTCAGGATAATAACTGGACGAAGGTAAGAATTATCATAATTTACATAAGTCATATCAATTTCACCTCCTCTATAACCTTCCCATACACATGAATATGGATTTGCAAAACCGCTAGGGCTCATCGTCCAAAAATTAGTATTATTATATAAATAATAGTTACTATTACCTTGTCCATAATACCCACCTGCATAAACTACTTCATCATAACTTAATAGTCCTACACTTGCATTGACTTGTCCTTTTCCATTTCCATCACCACTACATTTAAAGTCTGGTGTATAACTTTTATAAGTAGTCATCGTAGCATTCCCTGAAGTATAATAGTCTACATATTTTGCTTTTGCTTGTTCACAATAATAAGCCCCACTTACTACTTTACTAGCTAAATTAGTATTACTTCCAATATTTGTTTGATACCAGCTTTCTAATTGAGTCTTAGCATTACTATTTGTGTAATACATGTAAGTATAATTATCATATTTTGAATTAAACTTATAATCTGTATTATTAATTCCATCTTGCATTACGATTCTTATTGTTCCATCTTCATTAATTCTAACTATTCTCCATGTTTGACCCGCAAATGATACATAGTTATTAGTAACATTTCCTCTAAAGTAATATGTTGGTTCTCCTGTATTTGTAGCAGTTGATTTATATAATCCACTTTCATCACTACTATTGTTTGATGTCGTTGTTAATGTTGGATTAGCTGTAATTACTGTATTTTTCATTATTTCATCTTTTAATGGTACTGCCTGTTTTACTTTAATATTTATTGTATATTCTTTAGTTACTGTTTGATCTGTACTAGTAATAGTTACTTTATAAATGTTATTTCCACCTACTAGACTTACTTCACTATTATTTGATATTACTTGATTATCTTTTTCTATCTTTACATTAGCTAATGAATACTTAGGTACTATATTTAACTTAGTAGTAGTTTCACTATCTAACTCTACTTCATAGTTCCAGTCTTTTCCTTCTACTTTAGTTAAACTGGTATCTCCTATAGTTATATCTTTTATATCAGTATTACTTCTTAATACTTGTTCTTCAGCTGATATTACTTTAGCATTTGAATATACATTTACTGTTGCTGTAAAGGTTTGTCCTCCTATAACGCTTAAATCTGCATTTTCATCTAACCACATTTTTAATCTAAATGTCTTTAAATAATTATTAGTATTTCCTGCTACTTCTCCCTTGTAGATACTCTTTTCTACATTGTTTCCAACATCAGTAGTAGTTTGTACTAATTTACTATATAGTGTTGGTGTTAGTAATTCTGTTTGATCTATCCCATCTTGAAGATATACTTTTATATTATCTTCACCCATAGTAGAAGTAGCTTTCTTTCTTAGTGTTACTTCATATGGTATTACTTCATTTCCTGTATTTGTTCCCTCTACTTTAAAATCAAATACATTATTATCTCCTACTAATTCTTTACCCTTAGTATCTGATATTGGTTCTGCTTCAGTTATACTTATTCCATTACCATTAGTATTATTTTCTGTATACAAGAACTTTAATGTACCAGTGGTAACTACATT
>CAKPSO010000047.1 GCA_934183185.1 uncultured Bacilli bacterium
TTAAAAGTTCAACAAATAATTGATTCTTATCTTACTAATGATTTAAAATCAATTGAAAGTGAAGAACAACTAGCAGAGATATGTGAACACTGTTCCTTTAAAGAGCAACAAGCTGATTTACTTGAAAAAGAAGTTGTTAAAGTAAAAATGATGGATTATGTTGATAGTCATAAAGAAAAAACATATTATGGAACAATAACAGGAATCGATAATGAAAGAGCTTATCTAAACACAGTTACCCATATTCCTGGATATTTTGAATACGAGCAAGGTGACAATATAAGATTTATTAGATCAAGAAATTATATTAAGAATAAAGACGATGAGGTAGTATTAAAAATTGGTGACTTAGTAATGGTAGAAAGTATTGAGGCTAATCGAAAGGAACTACTTGCCCACTTTGCTTTTACAAAGAATCTAACTTTAGAACAACAAAATAAAAAAGGAGCTACTGCCCTTAAAGGACAATATGTTAAGAAGATTAATTAGACAAAAATAAAATGTAGGAATCATCTACATTTTATTTTTTATGGCAATAGGAGCCAGCTGCATAATATAAACTTTTTTGTCTAATTGTTTCATTTCTATCAAGTTCTGCTACTAGTCCTTTATCTCTTTTAAATAAGTTTTTTTGTAAAAAATCATTAGAGACAACATGTAATATATATGTATCCACCATAGATAAATTATTATATGTTTCTTCAGAAGATTCATTTTTTAATTTTGTTAAAATTTCTGGTTTAGATAATGTATTTAATCTTTTAATTTCTTCATCAGCATAATTAAGTTCTTCCTTAGTTAATTTTCTTAACATTATATTTTTAACAGAGTTTCCCATATAATCATATACTTCCATATACTCATCTGGATTGCACTTTCCATTCTTATACTTTAGGAATAACTCTTGCATCCTTCTTTCTTCTTGGTAGGAAGTTAATTCTTTTAATTCAGCAACTGATAAGTCTCTTATATTTTTAGAATAAATATAATCTATTCTTTCTTTCATAAAACTAGGAACATAGGATAACCATCTAATCCATTCAATAAGTGGATTAATACTTCCTAATACATTACCTCTTATATTAATAGCTGTACCATCGCTAATCTTTGCCATTTCTTTAACCATTATTCTTTTAAGATCACTCATTTTTCTCACTCTTTTCTAAATTAAAATCAAGCAGTTCATCGCAAATTTTTTCATATATATCTTGTTCATTTTTAATAGTATCCATTAAAAACACTTTATATTTTTTAATATAAACATTACATCAAACCTCTTTTTATAAGCTCTGGTATAATGTGGTTTCCTAATATACTACCCACTTTAATTCCTTCTTTCTTATAATCTCTATCAATCCATAACGCTTCTTTTATTTCATTATTGCATTTTATTTTTCCTTTTATAGTGGCAATGTATGCTTGAACGTGTATAGGTTTATTTGAAAATACGGCAATATCATCATACCCACCAATAAATTCAGTACTAATTAGTTCTACACTTAGTTCTTCATACAATTCCCTTTTTAATGTTTCAAAATCAGTTTCGTTATTTTCTCTTTTTCCACCAGGTATTATGCATTCAATTCTATTATTTCTCTTTCTTTGTACCAAAATCTTTTTATCATTTAAAATAATACCTCCAACTTTGTCTATCATAATTTTTCATATAATTAATCTTATAGAAATATTAATTAATTTCTATTATTGATTAAAACCTTTCCTTTCTATTTATTTTTTTAATTATTATACATTCATAATATTTTCATTCTAGTTCCCCTGTTTCTATATTAGAATGTCATATTCTTTTGATATTCAACTTTTTATAAAAGAAAAGCTATATTTTGATATGGTTGTGTGCAACTAATTTTTGTTATTTCTTTAACCATTATTCTTTTAAGATTACTCATTTTTCTCATTCTTTTCTAAATTAAAATCAAGCAGTTCATCGCAAATTTTTTCATATATATCTTGTTCATTCTTAATGGTATCAATTAAAAACATTTTATCGTTTTTATATTCTTTTAGTCCTCGCATATAAAACGGTTTATCCTTATCTAAAATAATAAAAGGCATTATATTATTCTTCAGACACTCTTTAAACATAATCATTCTACCAACACAACCATTTCCACCACCGAAAGGATGAATTCTTTCAAATCTAACATGAAACTCCATAATATCTTCTAATGATACGTTAGAAAGAGAATTATACCAATCTAGCAAAATAGTCATATCACTATCTACATCCTTCGGAGAAGATGTATCTATTACATTAATTAATCCTATTTTATTAGGTACTATTTTAAAGCCACCCACATTATATCTAGGATTATCTTCATCAGAAGTACCTCTTTTTAAAATTTTATTCATCACTATTATATTTTCTTTAGAAAGCTTAGTATCAATATTATCAAGCATGTAATCAAACAGTCTAAAGTGATTCTTCATCTCTATTAAATCATCCAGTTTAATAGCATCATCTGTTTTAGGTAGAAAAGAATTAGTAGAAAATATTTCTTCTGTTTCATCTTCAGTTAACTTTCCCCCTTCTATTTTATTTGAATTATAAGCGAAAGCAACCTCTGAAAAGTGATAAATGTTACCCTTAAATTTAGAATTTTTTTGTTCTATTAATTCTCTTTTTAATTTAATTAAGTCCATATTAAATCACCTTATCCATAATAAAATTATATAATAAAAGCCGAGCCAAAAAACTTAGCTGTAATCTTCATTGGTACGGACAAATAGTATATCCGAAACCTTAGGAATAGTTGATAAACAACTAATCACTATAATAATAACATAATTT
>CAKPSO010000048.1 GCA_934183185.1 uncultured Bacilli bacterium
TGAGTATTCCGCTAATGGAAGACCACTCGTTACGGTAGAGAAGTCCACTCAATACGCTAAACAAGTCCACCTCACCAAAAAATTGAATACGGTTGGAAGTCCATTCTAAATTCAAAAAAGGCATAATAATTCTTTATCATTATTATGCCTTTCCTATTTTTATTGTTTTATTCTTGAATATTCCTCACGTAATGATTTTCCATGTAAAGTAATTAGATATGAACTATTAATGATTCTATCTAGAATAGCGTCTGCAATAGGTCCTCCATCTAATAATTGATGCCATCCATCGAATGAGTATTGACTACAGAAAATGGTTGATTTTCTGTTACAACGAATTTCCATCAATTCTAGAAGGTCGCTTCTTTCAGATTCGTTTGTTGGCTTCAATAAGAATTCATCAATAATCAACAGATCATACTTTCCTAATATTTTTAAATAGTCGCTGTATTTTCCTTGAATTCTCTTTTCTTCAAATTTTGAAAATAATTCAGGTAATCTAATATACAAAACAGTTTTTCTATTGCGACAGGCATGTACTCCTAATGCATTAGAAAGCCATGTCTTCCCACAGCCTGAAGCACCTACAAATATGACATTAAGACCTCTTTCTATGTAGTTGTTTGTAGCTAATTCTTCCATTTGAGAACGATTAAGTTTTCTATCTGGATTATAGTTGATATCTTCTATGCTCGCTGTAGAATCATAAAAATGGGCATCCTTTATATATTTTGTGATTGTATGATTGACTCTGCTTTCATATTCCATATCAATCAGTTCATTAAATCTTTCTTCAAATGATAACTGATTATAGCTTGGGTCACTGATTTGAATTTCATATTGTTCAGCTATTACAGGCAATCTCATCTGTCTGAGTTTTTTTACTGTATCCTGACTACTCATTGTTTCTTCCTCCGTAATAATCCTTACCACGTACAAATGCAAGCGTATCTGATACGTGTTTATTATTTGTAGTACTTCTATCTTTCATGTCTTGATTTGACTGTAGAATCATTTTAATATTCTTATAGCCAGGCTGATTGATGTGCTCCAACGCCAATTTACACGCATCTTCAAGTCTGGTTTTTCCATATTTATCAGATAATTTGAGTAATGATAGACAACCCTTATAGGCTTGTTCTTCAACTTTGCATCGTTCGAATAATTTTTCTACAACTCTGGTTGTTTCTGGACCAATGGATAATGCCCAGTTTACAAAACGTTCCTTGTTCCACTGGAACTTTCTGTGATTTTCAGGCATATGACTTTCATTAGTAGAATATTGATTTACACGTCCATAAAGTCTCTGATGTGAACAAATCTGATTCGTTTTATAGTAGACAGTTACAGTATTTTTTGTCAGTTTGACATCTACATAATTGCCTACGTATTCATGTGGTACAGAATAATTCATCTTATCAACTGTGATATGATAATTGAGTTGAACCTTTGCACGTTTCCAGGAACTCAGTTCAAATGGAGTTTCAGGAAGAGGGAGCATATAATCTTTTTCCTCATCCAGATAAACTGATCTTCTTGAGCCTTCTCTTTTCTGGAATGGTTTATTATTGAAAACATCCAGTTCCTTTAATATAGCTGTATTTAAATCTTTAAAAGAGAAGAACTTTCTGTTTCTTAGCTTACCAACAATTGCGATTGTACAATCACCAACAGCTCCTTCGACAGCAGCTTTATCTTTT
The DNA here is from genome assembly GCA_934183185.1 of uncultured Bacilli bacterium. GTDB lineage: Bacteria > Bacillota_I > Bacilli_A > RF39 > UBA660 > Alloscybalousia. The sequence continues at coordinate 1,701 of CAKPSO010000048.1, forward strand.
GGTTTTCTGACTCTTGTAGGAATAATAGTTGTATCATAATGATCAGCCATTTCCTGATAAGACTTATTGAGAACAGGATCCTCGTATTTCTTATTGGATATGACACCTGTCTTAAGATTATCAGGAACCAGCAGTCTTGTTACGCCTTCAAAGTAGCTGTAGGCATTAATATGACAATCAATCCAGTCTGCAATCTTCATAGTAGGACAAGCCTGAACATAACAAAGCATGCTGAATGGTAGTGTTGCTTCAAATAGATACGCTTTAATACTTTCACCAGTATAACGATCGAATACACACATGCTGGTTCCATTCCAATCCACCATTAATTTATCCCCTGGCTTATGTGTGATATGCATTGTAAGATTGTTTTTCTTTACATAATCACGATACTTTTCGCAGAAGTAACTATACTGATAGAATGGGAAGTTACTGTTTCTGCAATCTTCTGCATATTCTTCCCATAATAATCTGATGTTTGTCCCTGGTCTTAACAACTCTTTATGGATATACTGGTAATCAGGTTGTTTAATGATTAGATTAAGTTTAGCCTCCTTTCCAAATAATAGTTTCTGTACTTCCATTTCATTCTGATTCTGAATCATGGACCAGCAAATATTATTTTCATCAGCTGCTTTAGACACTTTTCTTACCGTATCTCTTGATACCTTAAGTGCTTCAGCTATCTTTCGCTGACTGAAATTTTGAGATCTCATTTCCAAAATCTTCTTAACATCTCGCATATAAAAACACCTCCTAGTTGCAAGATTTGATAAGTATTTATTACTTATCAAATCCATTTTACAACCAAGAGGTGCAAATATTTATATTGAATATAGTGGACTTGTTTGACGGATTCACTGGACTTTTCTAGCGTAACGTATGGACTTATTTTACCGTATGGAGTGGCCTTGCCACTCCGTAATATTCA
>CAKPSO010000049.1 GCA_934183185.1 uncultured Bacilli bacterium
AATGGATTCTGAACATATTAAACATAGTATAAGAGAGTATATAAAAAGAAAGGATAAGGATCTTGTTAAACTATCTTCATATGCTGAAAAAATGGGTATTAAAGATAGTGTAATGAGTTATGTAGATATGATGTATGATTAGTATAGATTTAAATCATAAAGATTTATTTAATAAAATTTTGAAGATATAATTGATTTATCTGAATTTGAAATAGAGTAGGAGGTAACTTATGAATCAAGATAAAATGCATTTAGTAAATAAAATATTTAAAAATGAAACTATTAGAACTGTATGGGATAAAGAAGATGAAAAATATTATATTAGTGTTGTTGACATAGTTGGAGTTGTATCTGAAAGTGATAATCCAAGAAATTATTGGAAAGTATTAAAACATAGACTAAAACAAGAAGGAAATGAGTCGGTTACAAATTGTAACCAACTTAAATTAAAAGCTTCTGATGGTAAATATTATAATACTGATGTTGTTGATATTGAAGGGATGTTTAGAATTATTGAATCAATTCCTAGTAAGAATGCAGAACCAATTAAACAATGGCTAGCAAAATTGGGTAGTGAGAGAATAGATGAAACATTTGATCCGTCACTAGCAGCTCAAAGATCAATAGATTTGTATAGAGCAACGGGTTATGATGAAAAATGGATTGCTAAAAGAATAAAAGGTATTCAAGATAGAAAACAACTAACTGATGTATGGAAAGATGGCGGAATAACTGAACAAAAAGAATATGCAATTTTAACAAATGAAATTTATAAAGAATGGTCTGGTATGACTGCAAAACAATATAAATCATTTAAAGGTCTTAGAAAAGAATCATTAAGAGATAATATGACAGATGTTGAAGTAGCATTAGCTGATTTAGGAGAAATTGCAACAAGAGAAATAGCTAAAAAGAAAAATCCAAAAGGCTTAAATGAAAATATTGAAGTAGCAAGACGTGGTGGTAAAATTGCTGGTAATGCCAGAGAAGACTTAGAAAAAGAAATTGGTGAAAGTGTAGTTACTAGTAATAAAGCGCTAAACTACGAATATGTAGATGAAAAAGAAATTGAAATGAAATAAAGTTATATTTTAATTATTATGGAGTAAGTAGTATGGAAAATAAAATAATAAGTAATAAAGCGCAATGTAAAAAATGTAAAGATATTATTGAGTCAAAAGATAATAATGATTTAAAAAGATGTACTTGTGGCAGCATAGCAGTAGATGGTGGTCTAGAATATATTAAAAGAATAGGGAATCCAGATGATGTTATAGAGTTATCTGAATATGAGAAAGAAAATTCCAATCAATTATTATCTAGCCCTTTGAATTCAAATGTTATAAAAAATGATTTTCCTATAGTTAAAATTCCTTCACCATTATCCATATCCAATAGTTTTAGTAAAAATTTATTACCAGCAATAAAAATAAATAATTATTTTAGTGATTTAATTAATACTAATTTATCTTCTCCACTACAAAAGTTTTCAGAATCAATTTTAGAGAGTATAAAACCCAGTTATTTTGATTTTAATCATAGATTAGTGGAAACAATGAAACCAATTATTTCTATGCAAAACGAACTGATTTCTAGCATAGTAAAACAGATGAATCCAATGCAAGAAATTGCAAAAAAACTTTCAGAAGCTTTAAAACCGATTACATCACAGATAATTGATAGTTTACCTAAAATGACATCATATTTTGATGAATTATCAAAGAGTTGGGAAAAAGCGAGAGAAAATCCAGATAGTTTGCTAAATTGGATAGAATATTCAGAAAAGTTAAGTGAATATATTTGGACTATCCCTTATGACATTTCTTCTGACGAATTAAAAAGCCTGACAACCATAGTAAATTCAGAAAAAGAATTTGATAAATATATGTTAAAATATTTTGATAAAGCAAAACTTGAAAAATTGTTTAATGAATTATTATTCAAAATTCCATATAGACATAAAACAATATTAAAACAAATAAAAAATTCGTTTTATCAGAAGGATTATGCGTTGGCTAATACAGGAATATTATCAGTAATAGATGAATTATGCTCGCAATTTTTATCAGATAAGGGTTGCTTAAAAAGAAAAGATATATTGCTACCTATAGTAGAAATAATTGATAATACATCCGATGACAATTTTGAAGTAATTCCGATCTTAGTGCTAAATGATAATATTAATGTAATATATGAAACTGTTGATTTTAATAAAAGAATTAAAATTAAAACAAATAAAAAAGTTAGAAGAAATCCTAGTCAACATGGGAAATATTTTTCGAATAGAAAGATAGATACAATAATGTTATTGAATACTGTTTATTACTTACTAATAGTTATGGATACATATAAACAATATGTAGGAAAGATTATTTATGTAAAAAATTCTGCCGAAATTAGTTTTGCGAATATCACATATAGCAGTGATATAAAGAGATTTTATATTAGAAAAAAATATGTAAGAAAAAATAGAAAATAGTTGCACTTTGACCATCACCAGGTGG
>CAKPSO010000050.1 GCA_934183185.1 uncultured Bacilli bacterium
TGTAGGAGCTTTATAATCATTTTCATCTATTTTAACAACACAATCATCACACTTAACTTCTTGGTTATTATCATCTTTCATATTACCTGTATTATTATTTTCATTTTGATTATCTTTTATTGTAGAATTGTCTTTATTATTTATTACTTTATCATAGATAATAAAACTAGATAAACCTATGACTAATCCTATTAATACTCCTATAAAAATTCCTAATCCTAATTTACTTTTCTTTGTTTCCATTCTCCCACTCCTCTATTCTAATTCTACCCTCCCCCCAGCCGTTTTTGTCAATGAAATTTTTGTATCAATGACTTCTTTATCATATAAAAAATCCATTTTTTAGTTACAGAAATGGATTTTAATACATATTTGTGAGTTATAATTTTTTATTCTTCTACTTTTTCTACACTATAGAAGTAGTAGTCATTTTTATAAGCACCAGTATTTTGTTTAAAAGTATATTTATAAGTAGCTAATAAATCATTTGGAATATTAATAGATACTAAGGTACCATTTGAATATGTAGCATGTATATTAGATTTTAATAATTGATTGTATTGATAGTCTTTATATATATCTACATATTCTCCAGATTCATCACCATTTCCAAGTAACTTTAAGAAAGCAACATTTTCATAAATATAATATTCATTTTTTGTATTGTTTTTCTCAATTTTAATTACATTTTTATATAAATTCGGTACACATGTTTCAGCATAATAATATAAAATGTCTCCATTATTTTCTTTTTTAATTACTGCTATATCATCTGTTTCAGTAAATTGGTAATTCGTATTTTCTCCAAACAACTTATGAAAAGACTCTTCGAAATCTGCCTCATTTATATGACTTTCATCACGATTACCACCAATATTTTTAGCTGTTAAGTACATTTTCACTGCAGAAGACATATCATTTACTAAAGTACTATTACTACGATAATAGTAATTATTATATATACTACAGATTGGTAAAGTAATATTTTCATATAAAGTGTTTCCTACTTTATCATCTATATTAAGAGTTAATATTTCATCTATTTCTACATTATCTTGATTATTATCTTTTTTGTTATCATCTTTTATTGTAGAATTGTCTTTATCATTATCTATTACTTTATCATAGATAATAAAGCTAGATAACCCTATTATTAACCCTATCAATACTCCTATAAAAATTCCTAATCCTAATTTACTTTTCTTTGTTTCCATTCGCCCACTCCTCTATTTTAATTCTACCCCCCCCCCACTGTTTTTGTCAATGAGAAGTTTTTAGTATTTTTAGATAGCTTCAATAGAAATGTATATTACTGTATAATGATATAAACTTGGTGCAATAATTAAATAGGAATTTAAAAGGACATCTTTCTAAATCGATGTCCCTGGTGTCATAGTTAAATTTTTAACTTACCTTTTTTAATTGTTTTACTTCTTTTTTTCCTGTCTTTTTAAGTGCTATATTAATAATTTTATCATCAACAATATTTCCAAGAAGTCCTTCTAATGGCTTACTATCTACACTTACTAACTTATAATATTCACTATATGGTCTTAATGGTTTATAAGTTGGAATACTAGTTACTTTATCTATGCTAGCTAATTTTAAGGCAACTACTTTAGATTCCACAGGGGATACATTTTCTATTACATCTGGATTAATGGTTTCTACATGACCAATATATACTTTGTTGTAAATTCCCATAAAAATCACCTTTTCTCCTAATTTAAACTAGGAGAATTATTTTACTATAGAAATACCTAAGTGTCAATTAAATTTTTATTGGTATTTTTTCCAAAATAATGGTAATTATGCCTTATTATTTATTAAATTTTTTTCTTTGGGTTGATTCTTTTTGGTAGAAGTAACTGTAGTATCAAATGATAATTGTCTAATTTCATTATCATAGTTAGTTTTTTCACTAAGATAATTCTTGATAGTTGCTAATAAATATTTTAATTCTTTTATTTTTTCATTATATTCTGGGTCTTTATCTAAATTTCTACGGTAATAACTAGAAGCATATAACCATTTGGTGCAAATATCATTTAATTCTTTTTCAACTTTATTCTCAGTTTCTAGTAACTCTTCTTCTTTTTTGTTACTAAGTTCATCATAATCTATAATAACTTCTGTTTCTCTAAAAAAGTTAACTGCCTTTTGATTTTCAAACTTTACCCACTTTGATTCTACAATAAAAGGTGCTTCTACTATTTCTTCTGGTAACATTCCTAGGAATAAAATATCATT
>CAKPSO010000051.1 GCA_934183185.1 uncultured Bacilli bacterium
TGGTACGGACAAATAGTATATCCGAAACCTTAGGAATAGTTGATAAACAACTAATCACTATAATAATAACATAATTTTTAAATTAATAAAGATTAACCTATAAATTTAGGAAAAAAAGTTGATTTTTAAATTAATTTTGCTATAATATATCTTGACTTTTGTTTTTTGGGGGGGATATATATGGACAAAAACAAATTAATAGAAATTAAGAAAAGATTATTAGCATTAGGATTAGCTGGTGTAATGATTGGAACTGCTGGTTGTACTAGTAATAAAGATGAAAAAGAAGTTCCTAAAAATGTTTCTATTTCTTCTGAATATTCAAATGTAGATGATTATTATAAATATGTAATGCAAAATGGTGAAGCAGTAAAATTATATAATAGTGCAAATGTATATTTACTTTTCAATAAAGAAACATATGAAGTAAGTGAATACATATATTATAGAAGAAATGTTTTAGGTGGTTTAGGAAGTCATGTTGAGTTATATGATTTGCCAAATGAAAATATGATTGTTTATTCTGATGGTATAAGTACAACATATAATGAAGAATATTATAAATATTTAATAGAAAATAATTATCAAGTTTGTCTTACTGAAGCAAGTGATTATATTGAAGGACATACTGGTAAAGAATACTATTCACTTGATGAAATAAAAGAGTTAGAACCTCAAATTGCCGAAAGCTTAAAAATAATTAATTCTGCTAAAGTTAAAACAAAATAATAATGTTATTATACATAATTAATTAATAACGTGAATACTATATAATGTAGTACAAAATGTCCATGGATTGACTTTAAATATAATTTGTGCTACAATTTAATCACTCAATGACCAAGGGTTATATGAGTCCTGGAGACGCAACTTTTATTAGTTGCATTATCCGTTTATGCTAAAATGAAAAGCCTCTTAATTTGTTTAAGAGACTTTTTTTATATTTATTATATTCTTTTAATACATTTTTTAGATATCCAGGTTCATCAATTAAATATGAGCTTATAATATACATATCATTTTTGTTTCTTTCAAGAATTATTATATAACTATATAAATCATTACTATACAATAATTTAGTTCTTTTAGTGTTTTTATATGGAGCAGTCCATATTTTTATTTTGCTATTTTTTAGCATCCTCTATTAATCTATCAAATTCTGGTCTATGATTACCTATTTTAGCACTTATTCCAGCATCTTGGTAATAATCATATATCTTATAACCTTTAAACTTGCAAAGTGCCTCTAATCTTTCTTTTTGTTCTGGTAAACTAAATCCTTCTTTGGCTTAATCTTCAGTTGATACTCTTAAATATAAACCACATTTCTTCCTTCATCTTTCATTAAATCTCAACTCCTTTTACTAAAAAAGAGGAGACAATAGTATCTAGTAAAGTCTAAATACTACTGACTCCTCAATATAATTCATATTATATAATTTTATTTTATCTTTGCAATTTAACATGATGTACCTCCATTTCTAGAGAATACCTCTTTCATTGGTTATATATAATATCATTTTTTTAAGATTTGTCAATTTCATGATTAGGGAATAGTAGTATTTAGTTAGTTTTTAAATAATCTTCTAATTCAGATAATTTAATCTTATTGGATAGATTTTCAATAAACACTTCATTAGAATAATTGAATATTAAGAAAGTCTTATCTTTTATAATAATTCTATTTGGTTCAATATAAGTTAAATTAGTTCTATCTATTTTTTTTATGTTTCCATTGATAATTGTTGTTGTTGCTTTAGCAAACTCACATATCAGTTCTAATTTCTTTCTTAGCGATTCTTCAATAGGTAATTCTTCTTTAATAATATTTACCATAATATCATCCTTTCTTTTTAGGATAGTTTTTAATAACACTAAAAGACTAATCCATTTCTGAATTAGTTATTTATCTAAAACTCGAAAAGTTCGAGCAGATTTCCTTTTGGTAGCGAGAGGGGGAGTCGAACCCTCGACCTTTCGGGTATGAACCGAGCGCTCTAGCCAACTGAGCTACCTCGC
>CAKPSO010000052.1 GCA_934183185.1 uncultured Bacilli bacterium
TAGAAACTAACTGTCTAGCCTCCATACTTCTTATTATGGACTTAAACATAATATCATTTAATAGATTTATTTTTTCTGATTATTTTTATTCAACCACAAATGGATTTTCTTTAGTGCCATCACCTGATGAAACTTGTACATTTGATTTTATATTTACGACAGGCCTAAGAATATTAGAACCATAAACTGCAACATTCCCAAATCTATCAGATAATGAGAACCAAATATTGGAAATACCAGTAGTACCAAGACCAGCAGTACTCATTGTCCACCAAGAAATTTTATTACTTAGGTAATTGCTACTAATTATAGGTGCAATATAATACCCAGCATATATGGCTTCATCATATGTAAGTAAGCCTATACCTGCACTAACTATTCCTTTATTATTACCATCATTATCACATTTAAAATCCGGTGTATAATTTGTATATGATATCATTACAGCAGATTCCGATTTATAATTATCATCGCGTTTTACTTTTGCTTGTTCACAATAATAAGCTCCACTTGCTACACTTTTAGCTAAATTTGTTTTACTTTCAATATTTGTTTGATACCAATTTTCAAGAGTTACCTTAGCTTCACTATTTGTATAATACATATAAGTATAATTATTATAATTTGAATTGAACTTGTACTTAGTATTATCATTAATTCCATCTTGCATTATGATTCTTATTGTTCCATCTTCATTTACTCTTACTATTCTCCAAGTAAATCCAGCAAAGCTTACATAGTTATTTTCTACATTTCCTCTAAAATAGTAAGTAGGTTCTCCTGTATTGGTAGTAGTTGATTTATATAATCCACTTGCATCACTTGTATTATTTGAAGAAGTAGTTAGTGTTGGCTCTGCATCTATTACTTCATATTGTTTTCCAAATATTGATACTTTTTCTACTTGTTTTACTTTAATATTTATTTTATATTCTTTAGTTACTGTTTGATCTGTACTAGTAATAGTTACTTTATAAATGTTATTACCACCTACTAGACTTACTTCACTATTATTTGATATTACTTGATTATCTTTTTCTATCTTTACATTAGCTAATGAATACTTAGGTACTATATTTAACTTAGTAGTAGTTTCACTATCTAACTCTACTTCATAGTTCCAGTCTTTTCCTTCTACTTTAGTTAAACTGGTATCTCCTATAGTTATATCTTTTATATCAGTATTACTTCTTAATACTTGTTCTTCAGCTGATATTACTTTAGCATTTGAATATACATTTACTGTTGCTGTAAATGATTTTCCATTTATATCATTTTGATTACTATTTTCATCTATCCACATTCTTAATCTAAATGTCTTTAAATAATTATTTGTATTTCCTGATACTTCTCCTTTATATAGAGTCTTCTCTATATTACTTCCTACATCTATATTAGTTTGTATTAATTTACTATATAGGGTTGGTGTTAGTAATTCTGTTTGATCTATCCCATCTTGAAGATATACTTTTATATTATCTTCACCCATAGTAGAAGTAGCTTTCTTTCTTAGTGTTACTTCATATGGTATTACTTCACTTCCAGTATTTGTTCCTTCTACTTTGAAATCAAATACATTATTATCTCCTACTAATTCTTTACCCTTAGTATCTGATATTGGTTCTGCTTCAGTTATACTTATTCCATTACCATTAGTATTATTTTCTGTATACAAGAACTTTAATGTACCAGTAGTAACTACATTATCTGTAGTTCCTTCCTTAGTATAAGTAAATACTGCATATGTTACTCCTATAGTTATTATTAATAGACTTAGTATTCCCAATACTGAAAATAATATCTGTTTACTTTTATTATTATTTTTACCTTTCATTATAAAGAACCTCCTACTACCTATTCT
>CAKPSO010000053.1 GCA_934183185.1 uncultured Bacilli bacterium
TTTTCTGTAAAATTTCTTTCCAAAAATCTCGGTGTTCTTTCCAATACATTTTCTATTCTATTTATTTCTATAATATCTATTCCTATTCCAAATATATTCATTGAATCTCTCCTTAAAGTTAATATATCTTTAAATACTTATGTTATAAATATTTGTAACTTGTTATACTCATTACATACATTTTTGACAAAAGGTAATAATTTTAATCCATCTGAAGTTAACTTTACTCCTGCTCTACCTCGTTCTAAAAGGATCACTTTCCATTCATTTTCCAAATCTCCAATCATTCTACTAATACCTGATTGGGAATAATTTAGTATTTCGGCTGCCTTTGTAAAACTACCATATTCAACAGTTTTTATAAAAGCCATATATTTTTGTATATTCATATCCATAATTATTCCCTCCTTTTATATCTGATTTACTCATAATTATCATGATAAATATTCGTTTTTGTAATTCATAAACAAATGATATACTATAATTAGGTAGTTTTCAATGAATACAAACTAATCACTTATACAGATTTTCATAAATTTTTGACATCTATACTTTAATTTTGAAAGGGGGAAATTTAATACGCTAACAAAATTAGTGTATAAAATAAAATGAAAAAATCATATTTAAAATACCTATCATCATTATTGCTTTTCGGTTCTAATGGAATTATAGCAAGTTATATTCTCTTAAATAGCCATGAAATTGTGTTTTTAAGAACATTTATCGGTAGTATTTTTCTTATTTGCTTATTATTATTATCTAAACAAAAATTACAAGCTTTTGTCAATAAAAAAGATGCTATCTATTTAATCGCCTCAGGAATATCCACTGGTATATCATGGTTGTTTTTATATCAAGCCTATACAGAAATAGGCGTAAGTCTTGCAACTCTAGCCTGTTACTGTGGTCCTATAATTGTAATACTTTTATCTCCATTAATTTTTAATGAACGTTTAGATATTTATAAAATTAGTGGTTTTATAATTGTCTTTACTGGAATGATTTTTGTTAATGGGAGTGAATTATCACAAACTGGTATATCTTTCGGATTAGTTTGTGGTATATTATCAGCTGTTACTTATAGCCTTATGGTTATATTTGCAAAAAAAGTTAAAACTATAAACGGACTAGAATATTCTTTTATCCAATTAATCTCGAGTTTCTTGATTGTAGCAATTTTCTTAGGTTTAAAACAGGGCTTTTATATTCCTAAACTTACAGAAAATATATTTCCTGTACTGTTCTTAGGAGTTATAAATACAGGTATTGGATGTTATCTTTATTTTTCATCTATTAAAGAACTTCCTGCTGGTACTGTTGCTATTTGTGGTTATCTTGAGCCCTTATCTGCACTATTCTTTTCAGCAATATTTTTAAACGAAAGATTATCATTTATACAAATAATAGGGGCTATCTTGATTATAGGAGGAGCTATTATAGCAGAATTATCTAAGTATTTAAAAGAAAAAAAATTTGAATCAGAAATAGAAGATTCTACTCAGTTATCAAGTAATGAATAATATTATCCCATAATTTTTTAAAAAGAAGTTATAATTTATAGCATCTAAAAAGGAGTTATCTTTTTAGTATTAAACTATTTTAGATAACTCCTCTTTTATTTATTATT
>CAKPSO010000054.1 GCA_934183185.1 uncultured Bacilli bacterium
GATAAAGATAGTACAGAAATTAAAAGTGATAAAGAAGATAAAAAATCAGAAAATAGTGATAATGAAAATATAAATAATTTAGAAATTGATAGTTCCATAGTTAAAGAACTTTCTAATAAAATTATTGGTATTTATACAGATCATCTAACATCGTCAATGTATTCAAATTATTTTTATGAAAAAACGAAAACAACTTTGTCAGAGGAAAATATAACTTTTCGTTTATCATTATCAGCAGAAATGATGTTTAGAGAAAATTCTAATGTAATAAAAGATAATTGTGTTAATGAAGAAGATATTAAAAAAGCATATATTGAATTATTTGGTAATACAGATGGTTATAGTAGAAATGACTTTTATATTGGTAATGTGTTATATACTTGGTCTGACATTAAAAACTGTTATGAAGGAAAGATTTATAGTGGAGCTAACTCATATGGATATAAAGTCTTATCAAAATTAGGATATGCTAAACAAGTAATATCAAATCAAATGGATATTATTGAATTATATGAGTATTTTGCTGTTGAAGATCCTAGTTCTAGTGCTACTAGTATAAATTATTATTCAGATTATGAAAGAAAGCAGTTAATCGTTCAAAAAGAAAAATCTGATAGTTATAGTCAAGATGATTTATTTAATCAGTTTGCTGAAAAATTAGGTTTATATAAGTATGTATTTAGAAAAAATGAAGATAATCATTATGTGTTTGTGTCTGTTGAAAGATTAAAATAGAGGAGTTGCTGAAATGGAAACAAAGAAAAGTAAATTAGGATTAGGAATTTTTATAGGAGTATTGATAGGATTAATAATAGGATTATCTGGTTTTATAGTTTATGATAAATTTATAAGAAACGGTAATAATAAAATAACTAGTCAGGATAAAGATAGTACAGAAGATAAAAATAATCAAATAGATGATAATTCTAGTATAAGTGATGATTCTAACGATAATAAAACAGTGGAATTGTCATTATCTGATGAATTTGTAGTTAAAATGTTTAATCTTCATTCTAGTTTTATAAAAGATAGTAAAATATTAAAAGAATTTTATTCTGTTTCTGAAGTTAATTCAAGTGATTTATCCAATGATACGAAACGCTATTTGTTTAGAATTTGGCTTAGTAATGTCGAAAAAACTAATCAAGATAGTTCATATTATTATTATAGTGCTTCTACTGTACTAAATGAATGGAAAAAATTATTTGGAAGTCATACTAATTTTCCTTTCTATAATGATGGAAATTTAAAAATAAATGGTTATAAGTTCCAAAGTGATGGATCTTTTCAAGAATGTATTCAATGTGATTTTGATATTGGAGCTGTTGGGAGTGAAAATAAATTAGTAAAGGCTACTAAAAGTGATACAGAAATTATTTTGTATGAAGATGTTAAATTCTTTGATATTGATACAGGAACCTATTATAAAGATTATGATAAAACAATAGTTACAACATCAGATGCTCAATTAGATGCTAATTATAAATTTATATATAGGAAAGATACTAACA